>NZ_JAKFWN010000042.1:0-52422 GCF_021731865.1 Raskinella chloraquaticus (SeqCode)
CAGCAAAAATGAGTATCAATGAGTACAGCACGGAAGCGCAAGAAGTGACTGATATTAATGATAAAACTAGCAAAATCAGTGACTTCGTCTTTTCCGTCGCCCCGATGATGGATTGGACGGACCGGCACTGCCGCGTCTTCCATCGTCAGATGACGCGCCGCGCCCGCCTCTATAGCGAGATGGTGACAACAGGCGCCGTCATTCATGGCGAGCGTGAGAAATTGCTGGGATTTTCACCGCAGGAGCAGCCGCTGGCCCTGCAGCTTGGCGGCAGCGATCCCTCCGACCTCGCCAAGGCAGCGCGTATTGGTGAAGGGTTTGGCTATGACGAAATCAATCTCAACGTTGGCTGCCCGTCGGACCGCGTGCAGAACGGGCGCTTCGGGGCCTGCCTGATGGCGGAGCCGGCACTCGTCGGTGAGTGCGTCGCGGCGATGAAGGCGGCGGTTTCAGTCCCCGTCACTGTCAAATGCCGCATCGGCATCGACGACCAGGACCCGGGCGAGGCGCTTCATACATTGACGCAGACGCTTGTTGCGGCAGGTGTCGATGCGGTCATCGTTCACGCCCGCAAGGCCTGGCTGAAAGGATTGTCGCCGCGCGAGAACCGCGAGATACCGCCACTGGATTACCCGCTCGTCTATCGTCTGAAACAGGCGTTTCCGCGATTGCCCGTGGTTATCAATGGCGGCATCACCACGCTCGATGATGCCGATCAACATCTTGCCCATGTCGACGGCGTGATGCTCGGGCGCGCGGCCTACCATCAGCCGGAATTGCTGCTCGACGTCGATCGCCGTCTTTTCGGGCAGAATAACCCGCATGATGATGCGTCAGCAGCGCTTGATGCCTGCGTCCCCTACATCGAAAGCCAGTTGGCGCGCGGCGTCAGGCTGTCGGCGATAACGCGCCACCTCCTGGGGCTTTTTGCCGGCCGCCCCGGCGCCCGCTCCTTCCGCCGCCATCTGGCTGACAGGGCGGTGAAGGAGGGCGCGGGCTGCGAGATTGTTCGCGAGGCGATGGCCTTTGTCAGCAGGAGTGATGAGGAGATGGCAGCGCGGGTGAATGCAGCCTGAAATGACCCGTCTGCGCTCCTTGTCGGGGTCGTTGATATCGTTAGAACTGGTAATTCAGCCCAACCCGGATTGTGTGAATGTCATTTCCGAATTCAGCGCGGTTGCCGTCGCGGTTCAGATAGGAGTCGGTACCGAAATTGGCATAGAGATATTCGAATTTTCCTGTCCAGTTCGGTGCCCTCTGATCCAAAGGCCCCAGCCGGGATCGCTTGTGACGAATACTTGGAAGAAACCGACGTTTACGCTCCACCTTATCCATCTGACGCAAATAGCGTTTTCTAGCTATCTAGGTGAGCCCCCATGAAAATTATTGCCGTACGCAACCCCTACGATCACCCGGCAAGCATAGTCACGGCCAGGAAGAAGGCGATCTCCGCAGCTTGTTGCGTGGCGCCGGCGATGTCGCCGGTCTGCCCGCCAAGGTGACGTTTGGCAAGCTGGGCTGCGGCGCGGCCTGCCATGAGGTTGCCGGCAAGGCCTGCGATGAAGGGGGCCTGGCCGAGCATCGGTGTGACGAGAAGAGCAGCGAGCACGATGGCGATGATTGCCGTCAGCATGTAGCGGCGCATATCGGGGGCGCCGGTTGCAAACGCGGCCCCATCGCTGTGCGCGGGCGCAAGCGCGACCGCTAGCCATAATGCCGCCACCCGCGACAGACCGCCGCTCGCGACGAGGACGAGGGCTGCCGCTACAGCGCCGCTGCGCTCGACGAGGCTTGCCAGCAGGGCAACGCGCAACATCAGGCTGAACACCAGCGCGACCGTGCCATAGGTACCGATGCGGCTGTCGCGCATGATGGCAAGCTTGTCATCACGATTGCCGCCGCCGCCAATGCCATCGGCCGTGTCGGCAAGACCATCCTCGTGGAAGGCGCCCGTGGACCAGGTGAGGGCGAGAACGGCGAGGATCGCAGCGATCAGCGGCGACAGCCCTGAACCCAGCATCATCAGCAGCACGATCGCGCCAATGGCGTGCAGGATCATGCCGGCGAGCGGCAGCATCGGCGCGGCGCGTGCGAAATCCGGCCGCCCATGCGGATCATCCTCGAAGGGCAGGGGAGGCAGTGGCAGCCGCGAGAAGAAGCGCAGCAGAACCGCAAGGTCGATGAGCGCGCTGCGCAGTGCATGCAGAAATATCGACCGTCTCTGCGCCTGGTTATCATCGCCCATGACAGGTTGCCTCTTTGTCTTTGGCGATATAGGAGGCTCAACCGCCTGCGGTCCAGTCTCGAACCGGAATGCCCTGGTTGCGGTGCGCCGTTCCCGTCATCCGCCTGCCAGCGAGATATCATATGATCGCCTCCCCGGACCGCCGACCGTTCGATGATGTCCGCCACCTGGTCGCAACCTTGCCATCCGGTGATACGTCTGCCGCCATCGCCGCTCGCAGCCGCCAGGCTGAATTGACCAAACCTGCCGGCTCGCTTGGCCGGCTGGAGGACATCGCCGTGTGGCTGGCGACGTGGAACGGTGGACGAGCGATCGCCGTCAACCGTCCGCTTGCCGCGATTTTCGCTGGCGCCCACGGTGTCGCCGCGCGTGGCGTTTCGGCCTACCCTTCTGCCGTCAACGCCCAGATGCTTGCCAACTTCTCGCAAGGCGGCGCGGCGATCAATCAGCTATGCAAGACCTTTGACATCAGCCTGCGCGTCTTCGATCTGGCCGTTGATATTCCAACCGGCGACATCTGCGATGGCCCGGCCATGAGCGAGCGTGACTGTGCGGCCAATATGGCGTTTGGCATGGAGGCGCTGGCAGGCGAGCCTGATCTTCTGTGCCTCGGCGATATGGGGATTGGCAATACGACTGCGGCGGCGGCGATCTACGCGGCGTTGTGGGGTGGCGGCGCGACCGCATGGGTGGGCGCAGGAACCGGCGTCGACGCCGATGGGCTCGCGCGCAAGACAAACGCCGTCGAGACAGCGCTGGCGACCCACAGCGGGCATCTCGGCGACCCGCTCGCCGTGTTGGCAAGGCTGGGGGGGCGCGAGATCGCCGCCATCGCCGGTGCTATCCTTGCAGCCCGCCACCAGCGTGTGCCGGTGATCCTTGATGGCTATGTGACGACGGCGGCTGCGGCCGTGCTCCACGCCCTGCGCCCCGATGCGCTCGATCATTGCCTTGCGGCGCATTGTTCGGCGGAAAAAGCCCATGCGAATGTGCTGGAACGTCTTGGATTGACACCGCTTCTGTCGCTCGGTCTGCGGCTTGGTGAGGCAAGCGGGGCGGCACTTGCCGTTTCAATCGTCAGGGCCGCCGCCGCCTTACATTCCGGCATGGCGACGTTTGCCGAGGCCGGCGTGTCAGGCCGCGTGTGAGGCGCGCCTCAGTTCGGTGGGCAGGTCCGCCTGAGATTCCGATTGTGGAACAGCTGCAAGCGGTTGCATGACGCGGTTGGCGGGGAAGGTGACAGTGACTTCGGTTCCCACCTTGAGCTTCGACTTGAAGGTGAAGATACCGCCGTGAAGATCAACCAGCCCGCGGACGATCGGCAGGCCGAGGCCAGCCCCCTGTTCGGCGATCTTCAGCGCGTTCGTTCCCTGGCCGAAGCTTGACAGCACGACCGGAATTTCATCGTCCGGGATGCCGGGGCCGGTATCGCGGATCGACAGATATTGCCCGCCGCCAGCCGTCCAGCCGGCCTTGATGAAGATCGTGCCGTTGCCGGGTGTGAACTTGATGGCGTTCGACATGATATTGAGCGTGATCTGGCGGATCGCCCGTTCATCAGCCCACAGGTTGGGCATGAACTCCTCGAATGTTTGTTTGAGCGTGATACCCTTGCTGGAGGCCCGTAGCGCGACCAGGCGCAGACAATCATCGACCGTCGTCACGAGGCTGATGCTCTCCTCATTCAGTTCGAACCGCCCGGCCTCGACGCGGGAAAGATCGAGAATTTCATTGATGAGGTTCAGCAGGTGCTGCCCTGAGGCGTGGATGTCGCCGGCGTATTCCTTGTAGGTCGGGTTGCCGAAGGGGCCGAGAATTTCCGCCTGCATGACTTCCGAGAAGCCTAGGATGGCGTTGAGCGGCGTGCGCAACTCATGGCTCATGGTTGCCAGAAAGCGCGATTTGGCGAGGTTCGAGGCCTCCGCGTGGCGACGCGCCTCATCCGACGCGATCTTCGCCTGCTCCAATTCGCGAATAAGACGTCCCTGTTCCGCCCGCATCGACAAGCCATCGAGTGTTGCGGTGTAGAGGCGATGCGAGAGAACGAGAAAAAAGCCTTCGGCGGCAATCGTCATCATCGCCATCGTCAGCGGCACCGGCTCCGGCTTCAATGCAAAACGCATCACGAGGCCAAGCGCGACGGGAAGCGTGCAGCTCCAGACCGCAGCCGGCTGGCTGGAGGACAACATGGCGCTGACGGCAATAACCAGCAATGTGAGAACGAACAGGAACATCTGCCCGGTAATCGGATCAGATGAAATGATCGGTAGCGCGTAGATGAGCGACCAGGCAAGGCCATGCATTGCCTCAATCGCGCTGAAGCGTTTGCGCCAGCGGTTGATCGCTGTGGCATCCAGCGATTTGCGGCTGAAATGGCTGCACGAGGCAATGATCACGGCGTTCATCGTCAGCACGCCGGCCAACCAGGCAATCAGTGGCACGATCGGAAACCAGATCGAGCCAACGCCAGCGGTGGCGATCGCCAGCAATGGCACCAGAAAGGCTGTCGACAGGCGATTTTTGGCAAACTGAACAACGAGTTCGTGGTCGAAGGCCGGTGCCGTTCCGGACTGTGATGTCAGCTTGTCGCGCAATTCCTGCACGCGCATCGACACATCGTGCCGGTGAACGTCAAGCGGGGCGCCCGCTACAATTCCGCCATAATCCGCTACGCTAGCCCGCGCCATTTTGATCCGACTTCCAGTGGACGCGGCCAATGTGCGAGATATAGGTTAATCACTGGCTTACCAACACGGTTAATCAATCCCGAAAGCACCAAGGCGACGGGAAAAGCGGTCGAAATCAGCGACAGGGGAGGAAGGAATGCGTCTCTTCACATCGGCCCGCGCCCCCAACCCGCGCCGTGTCGGGATTTTTCTTGCTGAGAAGAGGATAACGCTGCCTGATGTCGTCGATGTCGACATCATGAAGAAGCAGCATCACGAGGCAGACTTTGCGCGTCTCAATCCCTTCCAGCGCATCCCCGTGCTGGTTCTTGATGATGGCACAGCGCTGTCGGAATCCGTCGCCATCTGTCGCTATATCGAGGAAGCGATGGCCCCAGAGCCAAATCTGTTCGGCAGGACACCGATTGAGCGGGCGATCTGCGAAATGTGGAACCGCCGGGTTGAGTTGACGCTGTTGAACCACACCGCTGCTGTCTTCCGCCATCTCCACCCCTCGATGGCCGAGCTTGAACTGCCGCAAATTCCGCAATGGGGCGAAGCCAACAAGGCGAAGGTCATGGCAAGCTGCGCTCTGCTCGATGCTCAATTGAAAAACAACCAGTTCATCACCGGTGATCGGTTTTCTGTTGCCGATATTACAGCGCTCGTTGCCATCGACTTTCTGCGACCGATCCGCCTGAGCGTTCCCGAGGAATTGACGTCGCTGCGCCGCTGGCATTCCGAGGTCAGCGCCCGCCCCAGCGTGGCGCCGGTCAAATGAGCGATTCCTACAGCCATCTGGCAAAGGCGATCCGTGGTTGCAGGGTGTGTATCGACAGCCCGCGCGGATCACCGCTGCCGCATGAGCCGCGCCCTGTCTTTCGCGGCAAACCAGGTGCACGCATCGTACTGGCCGGGCAGGCGCCGGGAACCAAGGTTCATCTCTCCGGCACGCCGTATACGGACGCGTCAGGCGAGCGCCTGCGCTCATGGCTCGGTGTCGATGATGCGACGTTCTACGACGAGACCAATCTGGCGATCATCCCCATGGGGTTCTGTTTTCCCGGCCAGGATAGCAAGGGCGGCGATCTGCCACCGCGCCCTGAATGCGCCGCCACCTGGCATGATCGGTTGATGCAGCAATTCCGCAATATTGAGTTACTGGTGCTGATCGGCCAGTACGCCCAGCGCTATCATTTCCGCCGCCTGGGCCTTGATGCTCATCTCGGCTCCAGCCTCCAGGCAACCGTTGAGAACTGGCAGATCGCCTACGGCGCCAACGCATCGCCCCGGGTTATTCCCGTTCCCCATCCGTCCTGGCGCAATACCGGCTGGCTGAAGAAGAACCCATGGTATGAACGCGATCTCCTCCCTGTCCTGCAAGCGGATGTGCGCCGAATTCTGGGCAAATGAAGACCCTCTTCCCCTGGCGCCGTTCCGGCCTTATCTAGAGGTTATGAAAGGTCGCTTTCCCATCTTCATCATCCTCGCTGCCATCTCGGTCGTGGTGCTGATGCTGCTGTCGCTTGATCCCGGCCAGTCGGAGCGTCTGGCCGATATGAGGCGCGCCGTGACGCTAGAGGGCGAAGCCCGTGAAACGGCGATGTTTGTGATCTTTGTCGCCATCGCCGGTTTTGCCGCCTATCTGACGTTTACGCGCCGCTGAGGCGGCTATTTGCGATCGAGCAGGGCGATCAGGCTGGACGTGTCCCAGCGCTTGCCGCCCATCTCCTGCACCTGGGCATAGAATTGGTCGACGAGGGCTGTAACCGGCAATTTGGCGCCGTTGCGCCGCGATTCATCAAGGCACATCGACAAATCCTTGCGCATCCAGTCAACCGCAAAGCCGAAGTCGAACTTGTCGGCATTCATCGTCTTGCCGCGGTTTTCCATCTGCCAAGAGCCTGCCGCGCCCTTCGAGATAACGTCAAGGACAGCCTCGACATCAAGCCCTGCGCGCTTGGCGAAATGAACGCCTTCCGACAGCCCCTGGACCAGTCCGGCGATGCAGATCTGGTTGACCATCTTGGTAAGCTGACCTGCGCCCGATTCTCCCAGCAGGCGGCATGAGCGGGCAAACGACATGATGACCGGTTCGGCCTTCGCATAGGGCGCAGGGTCGCCGCCGCACATGACCGTCAGCACGCCGTTCTGCGCTCCCGCCTGACCACCCGAGACGGGTGCGTCGATAAAATCGATGCCGCGCCCCTTGCCGGCAGCGTGCAGCTCGCGCGCCACATTGGCGGACGCCGTCGTGTGATCGACGAAGAGCGCCCCCTTGGCCATGCCCTCGAAGGCGCCGTCACTGCCAGTCACCACTTGGCGCAGATCATCATCATTGCCGACGCAGGCAAAGATGATCTCCTGGCCGTGCGCTGCCGCTTTGGGGGTCGGCGCCGACTTGCCGCCATGCTGCTTCACCCATTCGGCGGCCTTGCCGGGCGAGCGGTTGTAGACAGTCACCTCATGCCCCTTGGCCTTGAGATGGCCAGCCATCGGGTAGCCCATCACGCCCAAACCGAGAAATGCAACCTTGGCCACTGTTTCGCTCCGCTGTTCAATTCAAATCGCTGAAGCGCGAACCTAACCGGACCGGCCCCAAGTGCAAGCGCGAAAGCAGCTCCACGACATGCCGGGAGCAAGGTGGCGCTTGACCCGGCATCGTCTGTCGCTAGGGTCCTTCTCCATCAATCCGAGACCTAGCATGGCCCTTTCTCCTCCACGTACCGCTCCGGCCCCGCCGCCGAAGCTGGCGCCCGACATCAAGGCGATCATCGCCATTTCCTCGGGCAAAGGGGGCGTTGGCAAGTCGACAACCGCTGTCAATCTGGCTCTGGCCTGCGCCGCCGACGGGTTGAAGGTCGGCCTGCTTGACGCGGATATCTATGGGCCGTCCGTGCCAACCCTGCTGGGTGTTCACGACAAGCCCGAATTGTTGCCCGGCAATCGCCTGAAGCCGCTTCGAACAAATGGCCTCCTCATCATGTCAATCGGCCTGCTGGTTCCTGAAAGCGGCGCAATGATCTGGCGAGGCCCGATGGTGATGCAGGCGATCACGCAGCTACTGCGCGATGTCGACTGGGGCCCGCTTGACGTGCTGATCGTCGACATGCCGCCGGGGACCGGTGATGCTGCCCTGACGCTCGCGCAGATAGTGCCGCTGGCGGGTGCCGTTGTGGTTTCCACGCCTCAGGATATGGCGCTGATCGATGCCCGGCGCGGGCTTGCCATGTTCAGGCGCGTCGACGTGCCGATCCTTGGCGTGATCGAGAATATGAGTTTTTTCCTTTGCCCGAAATGTGGCAGCCGTACGGACATTTTTGGTCATGGTGGTGCCGAGGACGATGCTGCCCGTCTTCAGGTGCCGTTTTTAGGCCAGATCCCGCTTGATCCCTACATTCGTGAGACATCGGATGCGGGAACGCCGATCATGGTGAAACACCCGCAAGGCGCGCATGCCGATACCTATCGCCAGATCGCGCGGCGCATGCTTTTGAACGCAAGTGGCGCAAGAAAGCCGCCGCCGCGCATCATCATCGAAGATTAGTCGCAATTGGTCGCCAGACAGGCACGATGGCGCCGGATGTCAGTCGATATGACGGGAAATTGTCATTCGGGCGTTATATATTGTGCTAATCCGGTAGCGGATCGGGGTTTCGGAGTTTGAACATGTGTGGCCAAAACCGCCCACCTATAGCCGTGACGCTGGCGCTATTGATGGTATTGTGTGCGGCGGGCGGGGCTTCGCTCGTCCACGCCCAGCAAAACGATTCCTATCGCACCGTGGCGCGACCAACACTGGCGAGCGGTCCACTTTGCGCGGAGGAGAAGGCAGCACTCGTCTCGAGCGCTGCGGCGGCGCAGGCAGCGGCTGCTGAAAATGCCCAGATCGCCGCCCGCCGTTTTGCCGACCTCCAGACGTTGCAGAAGACGGGCAAGATCACCTCAAAGGAACTCGACAATCTGGCTCGTGAGCGTGACCAGCGGCTGGAAGAGGCCCGACAGGCGTTTGGTGCCCTTGATCAGGCAACCCGCATTGCCGAAAAACCCTGCCCGGCGCCGGTGGAGAACACCGCTCCTGCGACGAAGAGTGCGGAGAAGACACCAGCTGCCGCCGATCCGGCGAAAGCGGATGCGGGAAATACGGCAAGCGCGAAGGAACCCGGAGACAAGCCGGAGGTATCGCTTGCACTGACGCTGACCGTTCCGGCCTATTGTAAACCAGCCAGCACCTGCCCGATGGTTGTCGAATTGCACAATCGCGGCAGCCGCCCTCTGGCAAGCCCGTTTCTGGTCGCCCTCGCGCTTGGCAGCGAGGGAGCGCAGATTGGCAATATTCTGCCTGATTCATGGTCATGTGGTCAGGCGAGCGAAAGCCTGACCTGCTCGGGTGCTGGAACCGCGCTTGCGCCCGACGCCAGGGCGCGGCTCAGCATTGACTGGCAGATTGCCGAACGCCCACGCCGTCCCTCGTCAACCGTATGCGCCCGCATCGTCTGGCCGGCGCGCGCGAAAGATGGTGTTTATCGCTCGGAGCAGATAGCAGCCATTCAGTTTGCCCTGCAAAAGGCCGGGTTCGATCCTGGAGGGTATGATGGTCGCCTCGGTACCAAAACCGTTGAAGCGATCCGTGCTTTTCGCAGCCGGGCGAATATCGAAGGGCCGACGGAGTTGACAGCTGATTTCCTGAACGCTGTTTTTGGCAGTAACGGGACGCTCGCAGGCGATGATAATGCGGCTGACGATTCAGCCTGCACGTCTGTGTCCTTCGGCACGCCGCCGCTGGCTGCCAATCCGGCCTCACCGCCAAGCGCACCGGTAGCCGTTGTGAATGCCCCCGCCAGTCCCGTGGTTGAGGCAGCACCGCCCCCGCCTGAGCAGCCGCGCCTGTCACCGGGCCCGGCGGCTGCGCCCAAGCGGGTGGCACCGCGTGAACCTCGTCCGCGCCAGCAGGCAGCGCCACAAGCCGAGCCGCGCCGCCAGACAGCCAGGCGCGCGCCGGTGCAGGCGGATGATGATGATGACGACGTTGTCGTCTATACGTCGCCACCGCGCCGCACCCAGCCCGCTGGCCAACGACCGGTCATCGTTTATCCTGATGGCAGTTATCGGCGCTGGGGTGATCCGACGGTGTACCGGCAGTAGAACGCGCCCGCAGCCTTTCGCGGTGCACAATATAGAGATTGGCCCCCAGAATGATGGCGATGCCGGCAAAGGCTGGCCCGTCCGGTCTCTCCCCCCACACCAGATAGCCCGAGAGAAGCGCCAGAATAATGACCCCGTAGCGAAACGGTGAAATGACCGAGGCTTCGGCGCTGCGATAGGCGATAATGATGGAAAAGCTGCCACCGCCGAGCGCCAGCGCCGTGGCGAATAATCGCGCAAGATCGGCGGATGGCGGCGCAATCCAGTTTTCGACCAGTCCGAGACTGAGGCCCAGCAGAGCAACCGACAGGCTGGCGCCTAAGGTCACGATCAGCGAGGGTGTGGCGGGATTGATCCGGCGCGTCGTCAGATCGCGCGCCACTGACAGCGCTGCGGCTGCCAGGCCAAACAGGGAGGCGAGCGAAAACCCCTGAATGCTCGGTTTGACAACAAGAAGCATGCCGACAAAACCTGCCGCGACCGCGCTCCAGCGCCGCCATCCAACGCTCTCGCGCAGGAGCGTGGCCGACACGGCTGTCATCATGAGCGGCGCGGTAAGGAAAATTGCTGTCAGATTGGCAAGGGGAAGTATGCTCAGGGCCGATATGAAGAAGTAGGCAATCAGCGCTTCGAGGACGGAACGCTGGACCACGAGGCGGTCGCCAAGCCGTGCGAGATGGCGCCACTCGCCGTTCATCATGATGATGGCGGCCAACCCCGCAACGAGAATGGCGCCGCGGATGGCGAGGATCTCGCCCAGCGGCAGATGCGGGGCTGTCAGTTTCACCAGCGTATCGGAAGTAACAAAGAACAGCGAGGCGCAGAGCGTTGCGATGATGCCTTTCAGATTGGGGGACATCAGCCAGGATCAGCCGCCGGTCACGCTCATATGACGGGACAGCGAGGGACGATTTTTCCTGCGGTCGATGACAAAATCATGCCCCTGGGGCTTAAGCGCGATGGCATCGCTGATGGCGGCGTGCAGCGCCTCATCGGATTCCGACTGGCGCAGCGGACGGCGCAGATCAACCGCATCATTCTGCCCCAGGCACATGTAAAGCACGCCCGTACAGGTGAGCCGCACCCGGTTGCAGCTTTCGCAGAAATTATGTGTCATCGGCGTAATGAAGCCGAGCCGCCCGCCCGTTTCCTTGACATGAACATAGCGCGCCGGCCCGCCGGTCGTGTCATTGCTGTCAGTCAGTGTCCAACGCCGCATGAGATCAGCGCGCACCAGCGACAATGGCAGATATTGTTCGGTACGATCACCGTCGATATCACCAAGCGGCATGGTCTCGATCAACGTCAGGCCCATGCCCCGCCCATGCGCCCAGGTCATCAGCGTGTCGATCTCGCTCTCATTGACCCCCTTGAGCGCCACGGCGTTGATCTTGACCTTGAGGCCTGCCGCCTGTGCCGCGTCAATGCCGTCAAGCACATCACCAAGTCGCCCCCAGCGCGTGATGGTATTGAACTTGTCAGCGTCCAGCGTGTCGAGGGAGACGTTGACGCGCTTCACGCCGCAGCCGGCGAGATCATCGGCGTACCGGCGCAGCTGCGAGCCATTGGTCGTCAATGTCAGCTCGTCCAGCGCCCCGCTGGCGAGGTGACGCGACAGCGAGCGGAACAGCGTCATGATATCCTTGCGCACGAGAGGCTCGCCGCCGGTGATGCGCAGCTTGCGCGTGCCGCGCGCCACGAAGGCGCTGCATACCCGGTCAAGCTCCTCCAGCGACAGGAGATCGCGCTTGGGCAGGAATGTCATGTTCTCCGCCATGCAATAGACACAGCGAAAATCGCAGCGATCCGTCACCGAAACGCGCAAATACGTCACCGCCCGCCCGAAAGGGTCAATCAGCGGGGCGGCAGGAGCGGAGGGAGCGAGCGTTGTTTGCAAGGAACTGCCTTCGATGACGCATACACAGGGAGGGCCGGTAAGCTATGTCAATCATAGCCCGCGATGTTGCGCAAACCTAATCAACTTGCAGCTTTGCGCAAGGGGCGCCGGTTTGCCCATGGATTATCTCGCCGGATCGGGACATAAGACACCATGACACAGAGCGCGTTGCCATCACCACTCTCCCGCCCCTGGCCCGTCGAGATCAGGCGTCATCGTGATCGCCGCCATCTGACGATCACCTGGGATGATGGGCTGACACGTCGCTTCAGCGCAAAATATCTGCGCGTCAATTCCCCCTCGGCCGAAGTGCAGGGACACGGTCCCGGCCAGAAAGTGCACGTGACCGGCAAGGAGAATGTGGAAATTCTTTCCGTCGAACCGGTCGGCGCCTACGCCGTCCGCCTCATGTTCGACGATATGCATGCAACCGGAATTTATGACTGGGACTGGTTCAGGAACCAGGCGGAATAGTCCTGTTCATAAAAGAAAAGGGCCGCTTTGTGAGCGGCCCTTGCCTGATTTGCTGATCCTTTGAGACTCAGCGGACAATCACCTTGGCACCCACCTTGGCGCGCTCATAGAGATCGCTCACATCGTCATTGGTCATGCGGAAGCAGCCCGACGACACGGCCTGACCGATGGTGCCCGGCTCGTTCGACCCGTGGATGCGGTAAAGCGTTGACCCGAGATAGAGGGCGCGCGCGCCCAGCGGATTGGCAACACCACCAGGCATGAAGCGCGGCAGATCAGGGCGCCGGGCAATCATTTCCGACGGCGGGCGCCAATCGGGCCATTCCGACTTGCGCGTCACGGATTTGACGCCGTTCCAGGTGAAGCCATCGCGACCGACACCAACGCCGTAGCGCAGCGCCCGGCCATTGCCGAGGATGTAATAAAGGCGGCGCTCGGTCGTCGACACAATGATCGTGCCGGGTGCTTCCGCGCTCGCAAAGTCGATTTCCTCGCGCGGTACCGGGTTGGCGCGCTGCGTCGGCTCACTCGTGGCGCGCGCCGGGTCATAGGTCACCCAGATCTTGCCGATGGGGTCGAAGTACGACTCCAGGCCGTTGGCATCACGCGGGGGCGACTGGAAAAAGGCGAAGATCGAGGGGATCTCGTCGCGCCGCGGCGAGGCGATGGTGACCTGCAGCCGCTCGGTGCTGGCCGCCGATGATGTGCTGGTAGCGCTCGCGGGCGCTTGCGGAATGGCGACATCGCTCGGGTTGACGTTCGCGGTCTCGGGCTTCGGGCCAAAGCCCGGCTGCACAAACAGCGACGTCGTTGGGTATGTGAAATCCCAAATGTCATAGGCCGGCGAGGCGCTATAGCCAGCAGTGGAACCAACCACCAGACCTGCCGACAATCCTACCGCTATGAGAAGCTTTTGCTTCATTTCAACCTCTCTCAAGTGTGGCCCGACAACAGGCCAAGAATAACGATGCCAATCCGATTGGCTCAACCCAGTCACGCCCGAACTGCGAAGCGCCGAACGCTTCAACGAAAACTGCCACAAAACAGCGCTTTTAAGCCTAACAAATCGATAAGCTCTGGGCGCAGTCGCCTGGAAGCAAACGCGCGCAGGCGAAATACGTTCCTCTCCCATAAACCCGTCAGCTGCGTTTGACACCCGCGTTTCGTCAGAAAGATGACAAATTCGAGCTTTTCATCTCCCTGTTGCAAGAAAAACACGATTTGGCGTCCAAATACCCGGTGGCTTCCCTAAGAAGATGCGGACATTTACGCCAATGCCGCTGCTGCTCGTCGACAAATCATCGATTCTGATTCGGGATTTACGGGACATGAAAGCGGCCCGCACCATCTCCGGCGAGGTTTAAGGGCAGGCAGGATAATGGTGGGCGATGTAGGGATCGAACCTACGACCTTCCCCGTGTGAAGGGGACGCTCTCCCGCTGAGCTAATCGCCCGGTGGCGCGGGTATAGGGCGGCGGTTTCGGACAAGTCAAGGATTGCAGTGACCGGCACAGCGCACAGATTGCCCCAGGGCGGGCTGGGCTGCTAGCTCGCAAGCCGTGCGAGTGCTGGCAGCAATTGCGGCCAGGACGATATCAGCGCATCCGGCTGCAGACTTTCGACCGCGACATCGCAATAGCCAAACGTCACCAGCACTGAGGGGACGCCGGCAGCGCGCGCCGTATCGTGGTCTGTTTTGCTGTCGCCGATCATGACCGAGCGCCCGCGCAAGCCGCCTGCCGCCGACACAGTTGACAGGTAAACGTCAGGATGCGGCTTTTGAACGGAGAACGTATCGCTGCCGACGATGACCCGGAAGCGCTGCGCCAGGCCAAGCTCTTCCAGCAGTTTGCGGGCATAGAATTCCTGCTTGTTGGTGCATACCGCGAGCCGCCATTTGCTGGCGGCAAGCTGATCCAGCGCTTCGACGAGACCGGGCAGAGGGCGCGACAGGCGCGTCAGATTATCGCGATAATATGACAGAAAATCGCCATGGAGACGCACCAGATCGTTGTCGCTCACCTGCCGCCCCGCGGCGGCAAATCCGCGGATAATGAGCGCCCGCGCCCCATGCCCGACCATGGTGCGGGCCTTGTCCTCGCTCAGCGCCGGACAGTCTTGCGCCGCCAGCACGTGATTGAGTGCTGCGACAAGGTCACCGATCGTATCGACCAGCGTGCCGTCAAGATCAAAGACCGCTGTCCAGTCCGGTGTCAGTTCGATGTCCATCAGAATTTTCCCTGAAACAGCGGCGCTTAACTGCATTCAGGAGGCGAGTAAAGTCGTGATCGCTTGACAGTTCCAAGCGCCACTGGCACGCGAACAGCGCATTCTTGATGTTCCGGGCTTCCCAATCATGCAGTCGAGCGATGATTTCAAAAAAGCAGCGGCTCTGCGCGCGCTCGACGAGGTGCGCCCTGGCATGCGCCTTGGACTGGGCACCGGCTCGACGGCGGCCCATTTTATTGCCGGGCTCGGCGCGCGGGTTGCCGCCGGGCTCGATGTGATGTGTGTGCCGACCTCGACGGCCAGCGGCGATCAGGCCGGTGAACTTGGCATTCCCCTGTCGACGCTTGATGACACGCCCGAACTTGATCTGACCGTCGACGGAGCGGACGAAATTGGCCCGGCTCTCGCCTTGATCAAAGGCGGTGGTGGCGCCCTGCTGCGCGAGAAAATTGTTGCAACGGCATCCCGCCGTCTCATCATCATTGCTGATGCGGGCAAACGGGTGGCGACCCTTGGCGCATTCCCGCTGCCGATCGAAATCGTCCCTTTTGGCAAGGACGTGACCCGGCAGGCCATTGCCGCTGCGGCGCGCCGGCTTGGACTGGGCGGCGAACTTGTCTTGCGTCAACGCCGCGATGGCGCCACATTTGTCACCGACGGGGGGCACCTCATCGTCGATGCGGCATTCCGTTCTATTCCCGATCCGCTGGCCTTGGCGCGTGCACTCAACGCTGTTCCAGGTGTCGTTGAGCATGGTTTATTCCTCGGCCTGGCACATCTTGCCATTATCGCCGGCCCGGGCGGTATCAATGAAATTTCAGCTTCTTGACGATCAACCAGGATTTTTGACGATGATGAACCTGACGCGCTTTCCACTGATCGCCGCCCTGATGGCTTCAGTGCTTTTCGGTACGGCAATGGCGCAGACGCCGCCCGCACCCGCAACACCGCCGGCGGCCGTCGTCCAGGAAGAACCATCGTTGATCGTGCCGACCGTGCCCGCCCCCTCGCCAGCAACCGGCCCGCAGGTGCCACAGCAGATCGAGATCAAGGACAGCCACCTGCAGGCAGCCCGCGATCTCATCACCGCTTCGCGCATCGTCGATGCGTTCGAGGGGTTGTTGCCCAACATCATGCAGCAGGTGGGCGTGACGCTGACCGGTCAGAACCTCGCCGTACAGGCTGATCCCAAGAAGCGCACGGCCCTCACTGAGAGCTTGAAAACGGTCGAAGAAGGTTTTGCTGCTGATCGCGAACGGCTTTATGCGCAGATCGCGCTCATCTATGCCGCCCGTTTCTCGGAGGTCGAGCTGCGCAAGATCGTTGAGTTTCTGAAGTCTGCTGAAGGTCAGAAATTTGCAACCGTCAGCCCGTTGGTCGCTCAGGACAGCTTTCGCATTGCCAATGGCTGGGCAGAGCGGGTCGGGCAGGAAGCCTTCGAAAAAGTGCGTGCCGAGATGCGCAAGCGTGGTCAGCCGCTTTAAAAATCAGATAATGGCGTCGGGTTGACTTTGATCATCAGGAGCAAGATCGCCAGCGCCTGGGCGGAGCGGACATGACAAGTTTCGATGTGGATCTTTTTGTCATCGGCGGCGGATCGGGCGGCGTCAGGGCAGCACGTATCGCCGGAGGGTACGGCGCCAGGGTCATGCTGGCTGAGGAATTCCGCCTCGGCGGGACCTGCGTCATCCGCGGCTGCGTGCCAAAGAAGCTGCTGGTCTACGCGTCGCGTTTTGCCGATGAATTCGCCGATGCCAAAGGCTTTGGCTGGACGGTTCCTGCCCCGATCTTCGACTGGCCAACCCTGATCGCCAACAAGGACAAGGAGATTGACCGGCTGGAGCGGGCATATGGAACGACGCTTGCCAACGCCAACGTCGAGGTGATCCGCCAGCGGGCTGTCGTCGACGGCCCCCATACGGTCCGCCTCGCTGACGGCAGGCGCGTCACGGCGGCTCATATTCTGGTTGCAACCGGTGGCTGGCCACAACTGCCAGCCGATATATCCGGCATTGAGCACGCCATCACCTCGAACGAGGCGTTTTATCTGGATGCCTTGCCAAAGCGCGTGGTGATCAATGGCGGAGGCTATATAGCCGTTGAATTTGCCGGCATTTTTCATGGCCTCGGCAGCGAGGTCACCATCGTCTATCGCGGCGATGGCATCCTGCGCGGCTTTGATGATGATTTGCGCGCGGGCCTTGTTGAGGCCTACAGCCGGCGGGGTATCCGTATCCTGACGCGCACCCGCATCACAGGCATCGTGAGGGGCGCGTCCGGTCTTGAGGTCGCGCTCAGCGATGGCAGCATTCTGCCTTGCGACAAGGCGATGTTTGCGACCGGCCGCATCCCCCATACCGGCAATCTTGGCCTGGAGACGGCAGGCGTTGAACTGGATGGCAGGGGAGCAGTTAAAGTGGATGCGTTCTCGCGCTCATCCATCCCCTCGATCTACGCCGTTGGTGATGTCACTGACCGCGTCAACCTGACGCCCGTCGCCATCCGTGAAGGCCATGCCTTCGCTGATACGGTCTTTGGCAAGCATCCGGTTGCCATGGACCATCGTCTGATCCCCAGCGCCGTCTTTTCAACCCCCGAGCTTGGCACCGTCGGGCTCACCGAAACGCAGGCTGCCGCAGCCTATCCTGTCATCGATGTCTACAAGACGAGCTTCCGCACCATGAAGGCAACGCTCTCCGGCAGCGCCGAGCGGATGATGATGAAACTTCTGGTTGACGGTGTAAGCGACCGCGTGGTGGGTGCGCATATCCTCGGGCCGGACGCGGGCGAGATGGCGCAGCTTCTCGGCGTGCTGCTGAAAGCCGGAGCCACCAAGCGCGATTTTGATCAGACCTGCGCTCTGCACCCCAGCGCTGCTGAAGAGCTGGTGACCATGCGCAAGCCAACCGCACGGCTCATGCGGTCATAAAGAGCCTGCTGTTGCAGCCCTGCCCAGCAACCAGTCGATGACCGTTGGCCATAGGGTGGTTGCGAACTGGGCGCGGAAAAAATCAAGGTGGCCGACCTTCCTGACGCCCGCCTGCTCGGGCGTCAGTGTCAGCCGTTCAATTTTTGTTGCTGTAAATCCGCGCACGAACGCGTCGATGGCACGCGGCGTTGCCCAGTCATCATCCGACATGCCGACGGCCAGAACGGGTGCCGTGACGTTCTGGAAGTTCGCCAGAAGATCGAGCGTGGGATCAGAAAAGAAATAGTCGGGCGTCATGCACCAGCGCCGCCATTCCTCGAATACGCCGCGTGGCAGGTCCTGGCCAAGACCTAGATGCTCACCTGGCACATAACCAAGGAGATTGACGCTCGCCGGCCCGAGGATATTCAAAAGCGTCCACACCCGCGGCTGGTCGCGTTTGGCGATGAGGCGCCAATAGCCCGATTGGGCCGCCACCATGGCGATACGCTCCTGGCGCTGATTGTCTGGCATCAGCCCCATGGCATGGCCACCATAGGAATGACCGACACCATAGAGTTTTCGGCCAGGCCAGTTTTCAAGCGCGGCGTCAACCACGCCCGGCGCATCAAAGCGCGCCCAGTCGCGCATGCGCGCCGGGAAGCCTTTGAGCGATTTGGGCCGGCTTTCGCCGATGCCGCGATAATCATAGGTCACGACCGCCGCGCCCCGCTGCGCCATCGCACGGGCAAAGGGCGTATAGATCTTGCGCGGCACGGCGGTTGCCGAATGCATGACGACGACGACCCCGCAATCCTGAGAGGGTTCGAAAAACGTGACACTCAGCGGGAACCCGTCGCGGGCCGGCACCTCGATATGGGCTTCCTTCACAGCGGGTTCTCCTTGTGATGATCGACTGCAAGGCTAGAGGCTGCGGCGGGTAATGACAAACTTCGGTTTTTTCCCCGCGCCACCTCGTGTATATAGCGCGCTCTGCGCCCTTGGCGCTTAACTGAGGCCCCGACACATGCCCCAAAGCTGGTCACCATCAAGCTGGCGGTCCCGCCCCATCGTTCAGGTCCCGGATTTTCCGGACAATGACGCGTTGAACGCCGTCGAGGCGCAGCTTGCCACGTATCCGCCGCTCGTTTTTGCCGGCGAATGCCGTGAGCTCGAGCGCCGGCTCGCCGCCGTTGTCGATGGTGAAGCGTTTCTGCTTCAAGGTGGCGATTGCGCCGAAAGCTTCGAGGAGCACGGGCCGAACAATATCCGCGACTTCTTCCGCGTCTTTCTGCAGATGGCGGTGGTCATGACCCATCAGGCGCAAATGCCGATCGTCAAGGTCGGGCGCATCGCCGGCCAGTTCGCCAAGCCGCGCTCAAGCAACATCGAGACGGTCGATGGCGTCAGTCTGCCGAGCTATCGCGGCGACATCATCAACGGGGCGGATTTTACCGAAAGATCGCGCCTGCCTGATCCTGAACGCCAGATCATGGCCTACCGCCAGTCAGCGGCAACGCTCAACTTCGTGCGTGCGCTCGCCACCGGCGGCTACGCTTCGCTCGGTAACGTCCACAAATGGATGCTCGATTTTGTCGAGGAGACCCCGCAATGGCGGGAGGTTGCCCGCCGTATTGAAGATGCGATCTTCTTCATGCGCGCCTGCGGCATCGATCCCGAGCATCACCCCGAATTGCGGGCGACGGAATTTTTCACCAGCCATGAGGCGTTGCTGCTGGGGTTCGAGCAGGCATTGACGCGCCAGGATTCAACGCAAAACGATACCCCCTATGTCGGCACTTCTGGTCACCTCCTGTGGATCGGCGACCGCACGCGCCAGCCCGACTACGCCCATGTCGAATTCGCCCGCGGCATCCTGAACCCCATCGGCCTCAAATGCGGCCCCTCGCTCGCCAATGACGATCTGGTGAAATTGGCTGCCATCCTCAACCCCGACAACCGCAAGGGCAGGCTGACGCTGATCTGTCGCTTCGGTGCCGACAAGGTCGGCGATCACCTGCCACGCCTTGTCGAGACGGTGAAGCGTGAGGGGCTGAACGTCGTCTGGTCGTGCGACCCGATGCATGGCAATACGGTGACGGTGAACACCATGAAGACCCGCCCCTTCGACCGTATCATTGCTGAGATCGAAACCTTCTTTGCTGTCCACCGTGATATGGGAACCTATGCCGGCGGCATTCATCTTGAAATGACCGGCAAGAATGTCACCGAATGCACGGGTGGTCTGTTCGAAGTAAAGGCCGAGGATCTGCATGAGCGCTACGACACGCTGTGCGATCCTCGCCTCAATGCCCGCCAGGCGCTCGACGTCGCCTTCCGCGTTGCCGAACTTCTCAAACTGCAGCGCACCAGGCGCGGCAAAACTGTCATGGCAGCCGAATAGAAGCCTACGCAGCGTAGACGATGAATTCGAGGAGCGAGCCGTCGGGATCGCGGAAATAGAGGCTCGTCCCCTGTCCGCGCGCGCCTGGCCGCTCGACAGGACCAAGTTCGACGCTGACGTTATGGTGGGCGAGATGAGCGGCGGCTTCCGCAATTGTTCCACGCCATTCGAAACACAGATCGCTGTTGCCAGGCATCACCGGTTTGTCGGCGCGTGGCGTGCCGATCTGCCCTGGCCCGTGTGTATTGAGCTGGGCTGGTCCGAAGCGGAACATCGCCCCCTTGCCATAGGGCACGATCTCGGCGCCAAGTACGTCGCGGTAGAAGGCAATGCTGCGCGCCCAGTGACCGACATGAATGACACAGTGGTCGAAAGTGATTTTGCTCATGGCCTTTCGCATCCCTTTGTTGATCGTTATGAAATTCTGGAAAGAAAATTGCCCTTGGGCAATCGCTGATCGCCGCCGGCCTCGTCCTGCGACCCGGTTCTTTTCGGCACGCTTTGCAAGGGTGGTTCTCCTATGGAAGCTGGAATGAACTGGAAACAGATCGCGGCCGCAACCGGTGAGCCTTTCCCCGGCTTCATCTGGGCCTATCGTTTTCGCGGCGATGGCATTGCCGAGCGTCTCAATCCTGAGGCCATCGAGTCGGTCCTTCAGGCCGGCGATGGCTGGGTGTGGCTTCATCTCAACCTTGCCAATGTGCGGGCGCTGGATTGGTTGCAAAGCGCCGCGCCGATACCCGATGAGGCGCGCACGCTGTTCCTGCAGGTCGACGAGCATCAGACTTTGCAGGTGACCGATGACGGGGTGATCTTTGGCATCTTCTCGGATCTCAAACAGGAGTTCAACGAGAAGTCGACCGAGGACATTGCCAAGCTTCGCTTCTGCGTCACCGAAAATTTCATGGTAAGCGCCCGTCGTGCACCCTTGAAGGCGGTTGAGGAAACCCGACGTCTGATCGAGGATGGTCGCCGTTTTCCCTCCGCTGTGACGCTGCTTGAGGCAATCGTCCTGCGCTTTTGCGATGGTGTGGCGAAAGTGGCGCGCGGCCTTTCAACCAGTCTCGATCGCATCGAGGATCGTGTCGTTCTGGCCGATGAGGGCGATGAACGCGTTGCCATCGGCCCGCTCCGTCGTACGGCTCTGCGCATTCATCGCCAGCTTCAGCATCTGGCCATTCTCTTCCACGATTTCGCCGAGGAAAACGATACCGCTCTTCCCGAGGATACGCGGCTGGCCGCGGCTCGCATCGAGCGCCGCCTGAGCGCGCTTGATAATGACATGCGCGATATCCACGAGCGCGCCCGCGTCGTCAGTGACGAGGTTGCCTCCAAGCTTGCCCAGCAGGCCAATCGCAATCTGAGTGTGCTGTCGCTCCTCACCGCACTCTTCGTGCCGCCGACTCTAATGACGGGCGTTTGGGGTATGAACATAACAAACCTGCCCTTCAAGGATGCTGATAACGGCTTATGGGCGGTGCTCGGTATCTGTCTGACGAGCACGGTTCTTGTCTTTGCCGTGTGGAAATTCCTGACGCGCCGCTGATCGTCAGACGGCCGGCGTCGCGCCTTCTTTCAACAATTTGTAAGTGATGGAATCGCTCAGCGCCTGAAATGAGGCGTCGATGATGTTGGCTGACACGCCAACCGTCGTCCACCTCTCGCCGCCTGAATCCATGCTGTCGATGAGGACGCGGGTCACAGCTTCCGTACCGCCCTGGAAGATGCGCACCTTGTAATCGGCAAGCCTGAGATCGCCGATCGCCGACTGGTACTCGCCCAGATCCTTGCGTAGCGCCTGGTCAAGCGCGTGCACCGGACCATTGCCTTCCGCAACCGACATCAGCGACTGGCTGCCGACGCGCACCTTGACGATGGCTTCCGAGAACGTGACCAGTTCGCCCATGGCGTTGAAGCGCCGCTCGACATTCACCTTGAAGCGCTCGACCGTGAAATAAGTCGGCACCTCGCCAAGGATGCGCCGCGCCAGCAGGAAGAAGGACGCGTCCGCCCCCTCATAGGCATAACCCAGTGCCTCGCGCTCTTTCAGTTCCTCAAGCAAACGATTGAGGCGCGGATCATCCCTCGACGGCGTAACGCCAAGCCGCTCAAGTTCAGCCAGAAGGTTGGATTTTCCCGCCTGATCGGAGACCAGCACCTTGCGATGGTTGCCGATACTCTCCGGGCTTACATGCTCATAGGTCTTGGGCTCCTTCAGCACGGCGGAGGCGTGGATGCCGGCCTTGGTGGCAAACGCTGAATGTCCCACATAGGGCGCATGCGGATTGGGCGGGCGGTTGAGCAATTCGTCAAGCTGGCGCGAGGCGCGGGTGAGCGTTGCCACACTGTCGGCGCTGACGCCGATATGGAAATGCTTGGCGTAATCAGCCTTCAGCAGCAGCGTCGGAATGAGGGACGTCAGATTGGCGTTGCCGCAGCGCTCACCAAGCCCGTTGAGCGTACCCTGGATTTGCCGTACTCCCGCGCGCACCGCAGCCAGCGAATTCGCTACCGCCTGCTCGGTATCGTTATGCGCATGGATGCCCAGATGATCGCCGGGGATGTGGGCGCAGACATCTTTGACGATGGCCTCCACCTCGTGTGGCAGGGTTCCGCCATTGGTGTCGCATAACACCACCCAGCGGGCGCCGGAATCGTAGGCTGCCTGGGCACATTGCAGCGCATAGGTGCGATTGGCCTTGTAGCCATCAAAGAAATGCTCGCAATCAAGCATGGCCTCGCGCCCGGCGGCTTTCGCCGCTGCAATCGACTGGATGATGCCGTCAATATTGTCCTCAAGCGTGATGCCAAGCGCCACATGCACCTGATAGTCCCACGCCTTGGCAACAAAACAGATGGCATCGGCTTTGGCGTCGATGAGGGCGGCAACGCCTGGATCATTGGCAGCCGAGCGCCCCGCTCGTTTGGTCATGCCGAAGGCGGTGAAGCGCGCCTTGATGTTAGGCCGGGCGGCAAAGAACTGGGTGTCGAGCGGATTGGCGCCGGGATAGCCGCCCTCGACATAGTCGATGCCAAGCTCATCCAGCAGTTTCGCGACCGTCAGCTTGTCGGCCAGCGAAAAATCAACGCCCGTCGTCTGCGCTCCGTCGCGCAACGTGGTGTCGAACAGGTAGAGGCGCTCACGCGTCATGATTTTATTGTCCATCGCGGCGTGTCGTGATCGGGATGCTGGTTGGATGTGATGCGGGCAAAGCGCGCCGCGATCCTGCCATCGGCATCATCGAGAAGCGGCAGGGTGTGCAGCCGGTCGAAGGACGGCAGCCGTGCCTCGCGGGCAAGCTGAATTTCAGGGGTGATGGCATGCGCCTCGTCGAAGGCGCCAATGGCAACATCGACACCGCCGCCCTCCGGCTCGAACGTCAAGGGCGTGCCGCAATTATTGCAAAAGCCGCGCCTGACCTCTTGCGAGCTTTGCCAATGTTTGAGCCGCCCGCGTGTCCACCGCAGGCCATGGGCTGTCACCAGCGGGCCAAAATAGCCGCCAAAGGCCTTCTGGCACATGCGGCAATGGCAGATGGAAGCGCGCCCAAGACTGTCGCAGGCAAACCGCACCGCGCCGCATTGGCAACCACCTGTAAGGGGAGGGGTCATGGCTTCATCGCCCAGCGTGTCGTGCCATCCTTTGCAACTTTGAGAATAATCTTCCTGGCGTTGAGCATATTTCTAATTTCATCGGCTTTTGCATAGTCTTTCACCGCCCGTGCGGCGGTGTTGGCGCTGACAAGCTGGTCGATTTCGCGCCGCTCATCTTCAGTCAGCTCACCGACTGCAGGCATGATGGGCTGAATGCCGAATAAATCCATGCCGGCGCGCAATCCCGGCGCGTCCCCTTGTTTGCGCAGGCGATGCAATTCAGCAATCGCCATCGACGCATTCAGATCATCGCTGAGTGCGTCAAGCAGGGCCGCGGAAGGCGTTGTCGCCGCAACGCCCTTCGTCACCTCAGACCACTCGTCAAGGATGCCCTCCGCCTCCTCCAGCGCCTTCACCGTCCAGTCAATCGGCTGGCGGTAATGGGTCTTCAGCATGGCAAGGCGCAGCACCTCGCCAGACCAGCGCCGCCCGCCGAATTTCGTGGAGCTCAGCAGCTCATCAATGGTGATGAAATTCCCCAGGCTCTTGGACATCTTTTGCCCCTCGACCTGGAGGAAGCCATTATGCATGAACACATTGGCCATGCGCGCCGTGCGATGAGCGCAGCACGATTGCGCCACCTCGTTCTCGTGATGGGGAAAGACGAGATCGATGCCGCCGCCATGGATGTCGAAAGTCTCGCCGAGGAAATGCTTCGACATGGCCGAGCATTCGATATGCCAGCCGGGCCGCCCGAGGCTGGCGATACCGCAGGGCGAGGGCCAGCCGGGCTCGTCCTCTTTCGAGGGCTTCCACAAAACGAAATCGGTCGCCTCGCGCTTGTAGGGCGCGACATCGACCCGCGCGCCGGCGATCATTTCATCCAGGCTGCGATTGGCGAGCGCGCCATAACGCGGGATCATCCCCCCGGCACTGTCCATGGCGGCAGGTGAAAACAACACGTGCCCTTCCGCCACATAGGCAAAGCCCGTCTGAACCAGCCGCTCGATGATCTCCCGCATGCCGGCGATGTGCTCGGTCGCGCGCGGCTCATGGGTAGGGGGAAGGCAGCCCAGTGCGGCTACGTCCTTGTGGTATTGCGCCGCCGTTTCTTGAGTGACCTTGCCGATCGCCTCATTGAGCGGCAGAGCGGGATAATCGCGCGCTGCGCGCTCGTTGATCTTGTCGTCCACATCGGTGATGTTGCGCACATAGGTGACATGGTCGGCGCCGTAGAGGTGGCGCAGCAGCCGGTAGAGCACATCAAAGACGATCACCGGCCGTGCATTGCCGATATGGGCAAAATCATAGACTGTCGGCCCGCACACATACATGCGCACATTGTCCGCATCGATCGGCTCGAAGGGCTCCTTCTGCCGGGTCAGCGTATTGTAAAGGCGTAGCCCCATGGGCAGTTCTCCCTGGCGTTGCCGGGGCGTCCGTTCATCAAAGGGATATCAAGACTGCGAACGGCCGCGACGGCGCTTTAATCTCAGCCGCCGATACAAATGGATAAAATCGTCGCAGGCGCATGTCTCATCATTTGTAAGTGCCACCTGCTTTGCTCAGGGTCAAGGCACGAAAGTAAAATTACCCGAAGTTGATGATGTTCTGAGCGTCAGTAAGACAAGCTTAAGCGCTCTTAACCATGATCGGCCAAGACGGGATGGTGAATTTGTGAGGCGACAATGGCACGATTGATGAGCAATGCGAGAATTTCGACCCGGCTGGCGATGCTTTGTCTCATTCCGATGCTGGTGCTGATCGCCCTGGCTGGCAACAAGATCTGGGAGCTGCGCCGAACGTCAGGCGCGGCGGAACAAATAGCAGAAATCATCGGCCTTGCTCCGGCGATTTCCGGGCTGGTTCATGAATTGCAGAAAGAGCGCGGGACGTCAGTTGGCTATGTAAGTTCAGCCGGCAAGGCCTTCGCCGATGCTGTTCCTGCCCGTCGTGCCGCCACGGATGCGGCGCTTCTGCGCTTCCGCCAGCAGACCGCCGCAAAGGGTGGATTGCTGGGTGATGCCGTCCTGGCGCAGCCGCTCGCGCGCGCCAATGCCGCCTTGTCCGCGCTCGGCGACAAACGCCAGATGATCGACAAATTCGCCAGCGCCGTGCCGGATGTCGCTGGCTATTACACAGCCATGATTGGTGACTTGCTGGCCATTGTTGAAAATGTCGCAAGAGCGAATGATTACGGGCGTGTCATTCAGTCGGTGATTGCTTATTCGGCACTGCTTCAGGCCAAGGAGCATGCCGGTCAGGAACGGGCCTTTGGCGCCGCCGGCTTCGGCGCGGGGCAATTTTCCTCGCAAATCCATACGCGCTTCGTCCAGCTTGGCGCGATGCAGGAAACATATTTTTCGGTTTTCACAAAATTCGCTGACAGCGCTCACAAGGCCGAGCTTGCCCGTGAACTTGGCGGCAAGTCATCAGGCGATGTCGCCGCCTTGCGCAACCGCGCCTACGCTCTGCCCTTTGGCGGACCATTGGAAGGGGTGACGGGGCCGCAATGGTTTAACGCCAGCACGCAGCGCATCGATGGGCTGAAAAATATTGAGGATCGCGTTGCCGCCGACATCGTGGCTGCGGCCACCAGCCTTGCAGAGAGCGGAACAACGGCGTTCTGGTGGCTGAGCGCGCTGATTGCCGGGCTGATCGTTGTCACCATTCTTGTCACCTTCGGCGTCGCCCGCTCGATTGCCGCCCCGATCGGCCGGCTGGTGGCCGCCATGGGCCGCGTTGCCCGCAACGACACTTCGGTTGAAATTGTCGATCGTCACCGCAAGGATGAAATCGGCGAAATGGCGGGTGCCGTTGATATATTCCGGCAAAACGCCGTGGAGCGGCTGCGCCTTGAGCGGTCCGGACAGGCAGAGCGCGACAAGGAACGGCAGCGTCAGGCAAATATTGATCGCTTGGTGGGGCGTTTTCGTGGTGCTCTGGCTAATATGCTCTCGTCGGTTGACCATCAGGCCGGCCAGATGAAAACGACAGCGGCCAAGCTCAACGAGGTCTCACGTCAGTCCAATACCGAGGTCGACCAGGCAAATGCCGCCTCCCAAAGCGCCGCTGGCGATGTGCGCAGCGTGAGCGAGGCAACCGAGGAGCTTGCAAATTCCATCCGCGAGATTTCGACCCAGACGCACCGGGCAACGACGCTTGTGGCTGCAGCCGCTGAAACGGCCGTCGCGACGGATCGTAACGTCTCCTCGCTCGCAGCCGCTGCCGAGCAGATCGGCAATGTCGTCAGCCTCATCCGCGACATTGCCGAACAGACCAATCTTCTGGCACTCAACGCCACCATCGAAGCCGCGCGCGCCGGCGAGCTTGGCAAGGGTTTTGCCGTGGTGGCAGCCGAGGTGAAGGCGCTGGCCAGCCAGACGGCCAAGGCAACGCAAGATATCAGCGAACAGATCAATGGCGTGCAGAACTACACGCGCTCCGCCGTTTCCTCCATCCGCGAGATATCGGATGCGGTTGCCGAGATCAATCAGGTGACGACCAGCATCGCGTCTGCGGTCGAGGAACAGCAGGCATCCACCCAGGAAATCGCCAAATCCCTGCAATCGGCCTTTAACGGAAGTGGTGTTGTGACCCGTAGTCTTGACGGCGTTTCGACAACCGTGAGCGAAACGGCGCAGGAGGCCGAGATTGTTCAGGACGTGGCGGAAAAACTGAATATAGCAACTGTCGACCTGGCAGCCTTTATCGATAAATTCATCATTGAGGTGAGCACGGATATTGATGACCGGCGGCGCTCGCTGCGTACCAAGATGTCGGAAGCGATTGTGATCAATGGCGCTGGCAAGCGCATGAACTCGGCGATTGTTGATGTCTCCGAGACGGGCGCGCGCATCATCGCCTCGCCCGGAATGCAGGTTGGCGATGAGATCAGCCTCGAGCTCTCAGACAGTCGTACCATTGCCGGCACGGTGGTCCGCCTGACGGGTGAGCACGCCGGTATCCGTTTTGCCACCCGTATCTCTGATACCGACTGGTTGCAGCAGGCGGCCTGAGCGCGTGGCCAGGTGCAGCCGTTGTGCGATGACAAGGAAACCTTAATCGCTTGCGCCTACCCTTGGGCGCGGTGAGTGCGGTATCGGGTGATGACAATGCGTTGGGTGCTGCGTGTTTGCGTTCTGTGTGTGGTGTTTGCCGCAGGTCGCGCGCACGCTGACTGGCCAGGTCTTGCTGGTGTCCCCCCGCTCAGTATCGTTATCCACACCCCCAACGATCGACAGGCGGGCGATCATGTCCTGCCTCGCGCCCAGATACACGGGCCTGAAGGGTTAAGCGACTTGCCGACCGTAAATCGGCGTGCCTATCGCAAATATGGCAAGACCACGGTACGCTTTCCGCGTCCCGCCTATCACGGCCAGCGCCTCGACTGGTGCAGCTCGCCCGGCATCGAGTGTGGCCCCTCGACCGCCCAGCATTTCTGTGAGGCAGCCGGCTTTGCCCGCGTCATCGAAGTGGTTCAGGAACGCGATGTCGGCCTTTATGCGGAGACCAGACAGATCGCCAGCGGTCTGTCGTGTACTGGTCGTGGCTGCCACGGCTTCATGCGTATCACCTGCACCAAATCCTGACAGCGCTTATCGCTTGAGGAAATCAGCGCAACGGGGAGCGCCATCCCCTCCCCATGGCGTGATAGCGACCGTCGACGTCGAATTCTCTGGCGAGCCGTCGATCAGCTTGTCGGTATAGATGAGATAGACGAGGACGTTGCGCTTGGCATCGCAGCCGCGAACAATGCGCACGCGCTTGAAGAACAGCGAGCGGCGCTGCTCGAACATTTCCTCGCCCTGCTCGAATTTTCCTTGAAACCGGATCGGGCCGATCTGCCGGCAGGCGAGCGACGCATTGGATAATTCCTCGGCAACGCCGACAAGGCCGGCAACGCCGCCCTTCTCCGGGACCGTGTAATGGCAGGCAATTCCTTCAACCAGCGGGTCGTCGATGGCGTAGGTCGCCAGCTTGTCATCCGGCAGCAGGAATTTCCACACCGTCGATTTCTTGAAGATGAGGTCGGGCTGTTCAGCGCGCGCCGCTCCGGCGCCAAGAAGAGCAAGCGCGCAGAACAAAACCGCGAGGCGGGAAAAGGGCATGGCACACTCCAGGGTCCTGAGCAGCAGTGCTATCATCGCGCGTGCCCCGGCGCCACCATCCAGGTTGAGGCTTCATTAGCCATGTTTCAATTGGAAAATTGACCGCTTCGCTTCCCCCGTTCACGATTTTTCTGCGATCCGTGCTGGCTCGCGAGAGATGCGGAAGACAGTGTCTGACACTGTCGGGTAGGGTGTTGGCGTGATGCAGCGGCCCTGGCTTGGCTTGCTGGGTATGGGTTTTGTGCTGGTGGTGAGCCGGCCAGCCTTTGCCATGGCGTCCCAATGCGCCGCCCTTTCCGCCGAACTGTCGCGCCTTGATCGCTCTATTGCCGCAACTGATTTTGCCGGCGCCGCTCAGCGTCAGCGAAGCGAACTCAGTACCGCGCGAGCCCAGAAGCACCGCTGCGAATTGTCCGCTGCGGGCGATTGCAGCCGGTTCGCCACTCTCGTTGCCGGCATGGAAGCCAATCTCGCCAGCCTCGAGCGCCGGATAGGGCAAAAAGACGGCATCGCTAGCCTGCAGGCCAGACGCGGTGCCTTGCAGCGTCGCCTCGCGGCTGCTTCATGTCATGGCGAAACACCCAGGCGCGCCGCGCCGGTTGAGGCCTTTGCGCCCGTTGACGGCCTTCTGTCCTGGTTCAGCCTGGGGGGCGCTAGCCAGGCCGCGGTGACCGCAGTCAACAAGCCACCGCCGCCAGCAAGCGAGCCCCGCCCCGCGCCTGCGCCTTCGGCCAAGCCACCGTTTCGCCCGACGAATGCGCGCAGCAATACGGTCATATCAGCAAGCGGCCACTACCGGACGTTATGCGTGCGCACCTGCGATGGTTATTTCTGGCCGGTGAGCTACCAGACATCGTCCCGCAATTTTGCCAAGGATGCGCAAACCTGCCGCAGCGCCTGTCCCGGCAACGAGGTTGCGCTTTACGTCCACCGTAATCCCGGTGGCGGCAGTGATGAGGCCGTGGGTCTCGATGGCAAGCCCTATACGGCACTGAAAGCCGCCTATCGCTT
This sequence comes from Raskinella chloraquaticus (SeqCode), assembly GCF_021731865.1. Classification (NCBI taxonomy): domain Bacteria; kingdom Pseudomonadati; phylum Pseudomonadota; class Alphaproteobacteria; order Hyphomicrobiales; family Phreatobacteraceae; genus Raskinella (SeqCode); species Raskinella chloraquaticus (SeqCode). The sequence goes on from NZ_JAKFWN010000042.1 coordinate 29,685, forward strand.
CCGCCGTGAATTCGATCGCGCTTGCGGCTGTCAGGCGGGCGTCCAGGCGGCCCGCCAGGCGATCGACGAGCTGAAGGGACCCGACGCCCGCACCCATGACCATGTCGCCGGTGATGACGATCCAAAGAGTCCCGTCAAAATCTCCACGCGCCCGGAGGTGTCGCAGGCAAGCGATGTCATCGGCGAATTCGGGCTACGCGGCACCACGCAGCCAGGCACGGTCGATTAGGATCAGGCTGGCCGGCGCGCGCCAATCAGGCGGGCATAGGCCCGTTCGCGGCCAATGAAGGGAAGAAAGGACTTCATCTCCGGCCCGTGATCGCGGCCCGTGAGGGCGCGCCGCAGGGGAAGAAAAAGATCCTTGCCGCTGCGCCCGCTCGCTGCCTTGACCGCATTTGCCCATAGTCCCCAGACCTGCACATCCCACGGTTCGGGCGGCAGGAGATCAGCAGCAAGGGTCATCATCGTCTCATCCTCGGTCATCGCCGGAAGGTCGCCGGTTGCAACTTGCCACCACTGCGCAGCGTCGCTGACCTTGACGAGGTTGGCGCGTATCGTCAGCCAGAAATCTTCACCTCCCCCAACCGCAAGTTTGGCGAGGCGTTCTTCAACGTGAGCATAGGGCAGGCCATGCACCAGCTTGGCGTTGAGTGCGGCGACTTCGCCGGGATCGAATTTCGCGGGTGCGCGCGAGATGTGCGACAGATCAAGCTTCGCCGCGAGCGCGCCAAGCGTTGCAACCGGCTCCACGGCATTGGCCGTACCAAGCAGCGTCGCAAGGCTGGCCACAGCCATCGGCTCAAAGCCATCCGCCCGCAGCGAACGCAGGCTGAGCGCACCGCTGCGCTTTGACAATCCTTCGCCATCGCTGGTCGTCAGAAGATTATGGTGGGCAAAAACCGGGACGACACCGCCAAGCCCGCGCCATATCTCGATCTGCACCCCGGTATTGGTGACATGGTCCTCCCCGCGAATAACATGGGTGACGTCAAGCGCGATATCATCCACCACCGAGGTCAATGTATAGAGGTAGGTGCCATCCTCGCGCACCAGCACCGGGTCCGACAGCGTGTCGGCGCGCACATGCACCTCGCCGCGGATAAGGTCGTTGAAGGCGATATCGCCACCCGAAAGCTTGAAGCGCCAATGTGCCCTGCGCCCGGCAGCCTCGAGGCTGGCGCGCTCTTCTGCGCTGAGGTTGAGGGCGGCGCGGTCATAGATCGGCGGTAAGCCACGCGCCTGCTGGCGCTTGCGGCGGCGATCAAGCTCGTCAGGCGTCTCGTAACAGGGATAGAGCAGACCGGAGGCCTTTAATGTTTCAACCGCCGCGTCATAGCTTGGAAGCCGGTCCGATTGGGCGATGACGAGATCAGGCACGATGCCAATCCAGGCAAGATCGGCTGCGATGGCGTCGGCAAACTCCGCAGTTGAGCGCTCGCGGTCTGTATCATCGTAGCGCAGGATAAAGCGCCCGCCATGCGCCTTGGCATAGAGCCAGTTGAACAGGGCAGGGCGCAGATTGCCGATATGGAGATAGCCGGTCGGCGAGGGGGCGAAGCGGACGGTGGGAATGCTCATGTGAGCGGTGTTCGTCGCGCAACGCCCTCTGTCAAGGGGGAATTGCCCACCTTCGCCGTTTTTTCATTTATCTGGAATAGAAGAGATTGGCACGTGGCTGTTGCGGGCGAGTTGAGGGTGAGATGGCAAAAGATAACGAGACAGTACCAGACCAGCGGATCGATCCCGTCATCCCTTCCCTTTCGGCCTCTGATCCCTTGCGCGATTTCAAGGCCGCCGATGCGTTCATGACGGAAATTCTTTCCTTTCATCTGCGCGTCTGGCAGTCATGGTTCGTTACCGTCATGACCCCACACCGTATCGAGATCCTGCCGCTTGCCGGCGCATCGCCGTCTGATCTGCCAACCCGCCGGCGCGTCAAGTCACCCGGCGGCGTGAAGGCCGGTGCGGACAAGCAAAAGCCCGACAGCGGCAAGTAACAGGACAAGAGCCGTCAAACGGTTGCGCAGCCGGCCTGACAGCAACAGCAATCCGCGCAGGCGGGCGGCACCCAACGCCCAGGCGCCATCAAGCACGCTCGTCACCACGAAGAACGTGAGCGCCAGCACGCGGAACTGGCCGGGCACATCCCCCGATGCGTCAATGAACTGGGGAAAGAAGGCGCCGTAGAAGAGCCATGTCTTGGGATTGCTGAGGCCAACCACAAAGCCGCCACCGGCGATCGCCATGAGCGGGCGCGGCGGGGAGGGATTATCGCCCAATTCTTCAGGCCTTGCCCGCCACGCCGCAAGGGCGAGCCACAGGAGATAGGCAACGCCAAGCGCGCGCAGCACCTCCAGGGCGCCCCCCGCATCCCCTGTCAACAGACCGGCGCTGAAGATGACGACCAGCAGCTGCACGGCGATGGCGCTGGCGGTGCCGGCCACTGTCGCCAGGCCAAAGCGCAGGCCGTGGGTCAGCGTGTTGCTGACAATCAGCGCCACATTGGGGCCCGGTATGGCCACAAGTATCGCGCTGGCGGTCACAAAGGCGAGCAGCAGGGCGGCGTTCATCACTCGCTGCTTTCACACATCGACAGCATTAATGCGCGGCTGGAACAGGACATTGGTGTCGTCTGACGGATTGACCGGGATGCCCGGATCGCGGAAGCCGTGGGAGATCGGGTAGCGCCGGTCACGACCGAAATTGCGCGTTGAAATCTTGACACCGGGGGCTGCCTGCCGGCGCTTGTATTCGGCGATATTCAGCAGATGCTCGATGCGTTTGACGGTCGCGATATCAAAACCCTGTGCGACGATGTCGGCGATCGGCCGTTCTTCCTCGACAAGGCCATGGAGAATAGCATCCAGCACCTCATAGGGCGGCAGCGAATCCTGGTCCGTCTGATTTTCGCGTAATTCGGCGCTGGGCGCCCGCTCGATGATATTGAGCGGAATCACCTCGCCATCGGGTCCAAGCGCGCCTGCCGGCACATGAGCGTTGCGCCAGCGTGCCAGCTCGTAGACTTCGGTCTTGTAAATATCCTTGATCGGATTGAAGCCGCCATTCATGTCGCCATAGAGTGTGGCGTAGCCAACCGACATTTCCGATTTATTGCCGGTTGTCACCACCATGCCGCCGAACTTGTTGGAAAGCGCCATGAGGATGGTGCCGCGGGCCCGCGATTGCAGGTTTTCCTCCGTGATATCGGGCGAGGTACCGGCCAGTGCCGGGCCGAGCGCCGCGAGGAACCCCTCGACCGCCGGTGCGATGGGAATGATTTCGTAAGGGCAGCCGAGGCGGTTCGCGCACAGTTTTGCGTCATCGAGTGAAATCTGCGCCGTATAGCGATAGGGCAGCATGACGCAGCGCACGCGCGAAGGGCCAAGCGCGTCAGCCGCAAGGGCTGCGACAAGCGCTGAATCAATGCCGCCCGACAGACCAAGAACGACGCCGGGAAAACGGTTGGCCTCGACATAATCGCGCAAGCCTGCCATCGCGGCGCTATAGGTCTGCGCGTGTCCGTCAGGCAGGCTGGTCTTACCTCCCTCAACGCAAGCCCAGCCAGCCGATGTTCGCTGCCAGCGCGTCAGGGCGACTGTCTCAACAAACGCCGGGAGCTGGAAGGCAAGACCGTAATCGGCGTTAAGCCCGAAGGAGGCGCCGTCAAACACCAGCTCGTCCTGTCCACCGACCCGGTTCAGGTAGGCAATCGGCAATCCGCTCTCGGCGATCCTGGCCACCACGGTATGGGTGCGCTCATCGCGCACTGTCCGGCGAAACGGCGAGCCATTGGGTACCAGCAGCAATTCTGCCCCCGTCTCGCTCAGGCATTCAACGATATCCCCGCCCCAGATATCCTCACAGATCGGCACACCGATCCGCACACCCTTGAAACTGATCGGCCCCGGCATGGGCCCCGGCGTGAACACACGCTTTTCGTCAAAGACCCCGTAATTGGGCAGATCGACCTTGAAGCGCAGTGTCGCAATCCGCCCCTCTTCGAGGAGCGCCACCGCATTATGCAGTTTCCCCGCCTCGCGCCACGGCGTACCGATCAGGACCGCCGGTCCGCCATCGCCGGTCTCTTGCGCCAGCTCGTGAATGGCCACCCGGCAGGCTTCCTGCAGGGCTGGTTTCAGCACCAGATCTTCAGGTGGATAACCAACGAGGAAGAGTTCAGGAAACAGGACAAGCTCGGCCCCCAGACGCGCCGCCTCGGCCCGCGCCTGACGCGCCCGGGCAAGATTACCAGCGATATCGCCGACCCGGCTCGACAACTGGGCAAGTGCAATGGAGAGCGTATCAGTCATCGCGTTTTGTAGCCCGCCGCACCATAAGCCGACAAGCGCCCGTCATGATCGCCAGCCATGCAATGGTCAGAATTTGATGATCGGAACCGTCGGCGCGCCGGGCTCCAGAGCAGCCGTCAACGCAGGCAGCACATCGTCGATGCGATCCACCACCTGATAGCGCGGCGAGAAATCAGGATCATTTCTGAGAAAACCTTGCGTGCGCATATGCGCCAGCAATGTGGCGAGCGGATCCCAGAAGCCGTCGATATTGGCAATCACGATGGGCTTGCCATGGCGTCCAAGCTGCGACCAGGTCAGCATCTCGATGAGTTCCTCGAGCGTGCCGATACCGCCGGGGAGCGCCACGAAGCCATCGGCGCGCTCGAACATCATGCGCTTGCGTGTGTGCATGTCGGGCACCACGAAACGTTCATCGAGTTCGATGTTCTGTCCTTCGCGCTGAACGAGGAAATCAGGAATGATGCCGGTGACCTTCCCGCCGGCTGCGCGTGTCGCCCGCGCGACGCTGCCCATCAGCCCGGTTCCGCCACCGCCGTAAACCAGCCTCAGGCGCGCCTGCCCGATCGCGGCCCCCAAAGCCTGCGCCGCCATCTCGAAGCCGGGTGAGCGGCCGGGCGATGAACCGCAATAGACGCATACCGCAGCAAGGGCAGGGGATGAGATGATTGTCATGCGTTCTGAAGACCTCAGCTATCGAGTCGCGTCAAGACGCTAGGCTTGGAAGGAACGAAGCGCTACAAGCAGCCTACCTTGTTTTTATCCAGTGCAGGCCATCCGGAGACCTCGATAGTGCAGGCGCCCACCTCATCGCCCAGGCTCAAGGCTGAACTCGGCCTCATGGCGACCGCCCGGCTGCTGTGGCCCTATCTGTGGCCGCATAGCCGCAAGGATCTGCAACTACGTATCATCGCCAGTTTCGTTCTCGTTCTGGTGGCAAAGCTGGTGACGGTGGGCGTGCCGTTCACCTTCAAATGGGCCACTGACGCGCTGGTGGCGACAAGCACCGGCGTGGCGCAGGCGGCAAGCGCTGCTCCGATTTCCTGGCTGGTTGCAGCCCCCATTGCCGGCGTCATCCTCTACGGCGTTTCGCGAGTGGTGATGGCGCTTATCATTCAGGTGCGCGACGGGCTTTTTGCCAAGGTCGCCATGCATGCCGTGCGCCAGCTCGCCATGCAGACATTTGAGCACATGCATCGTCTGTCGCTGCGCTTTCATCTGGAGAAAAAGACCGGCGGGCTGACACGGGTCCTGGAGCGTGGCCGGGTTGGCATCGAACAGCTGAGCCGGATGTTTTTCCTGCAGCTGGTGCCAACCATCATCGAATTCCTGCTGGTCTGCGCCGTGCTGCTGGGTGAATTTGACTGGCGCTATGTCGTGGTGCTCGCGGTGATGATCGTCGCCTACCTCTATTACACCGTGCAGGCGACCAATTGGCGCATGGCGATCCGCCGCATCATGAACGATTCCGACCAGGATTCGAACGGCAAGGCGATCGACAGCCTGCTCAATTATGAAACCGTCAAATATTTCAGTGCCGAAAAGCGCGAGGCCGGGCGCTACGACCGCGCCATGGCTGTTTATGAGCGTTCCTCGACCAAATCCTATGTGTCGCTGGCGGTCCTTAACGGCGGGCAGGCGATCATTTTCACCCTCGGCCTGACGGTGGTGATGGCGATGTCGGCTGGCGATGTGCTGGCGGGGCATGTCAGCATCGGCTCCTTCATTCTTGTCAACGCCCTGATGATCCAGCTTTATCAGCCGCTGAATTTCATGGGCACGATGTATCGCGAGATCAGGCAATCGCTCGTCGACATCGACAAGATGTTTCAGGTTCTTGATGAATATCCCGAGATCGCCGACACGCCTGGCGCCAAGCCGTTGCAGGTGACGGGCGGCGCCGTCCGCTTCGACAACGTCGTCTTCCACTATGCCGCCAATCGCACCATTCTGCGTCAGGTCAGTTTTGAAGTGCCGGCCGGCAAGACGGTCGCAATCGTTGGCCCGTCAGGCGCGGGGAAGTCAACGATCAGCCGCATTCTCTTCCGTTTTTATGATATTGCCGGCGGACGGGTCACCGTCGATGGTCAGGATATCCGTGACGTGACGCAGGTCTCGCTGCGCGCTGCCATCGGCATGGTGCCGCAGGATACGGTGCTGTTCAACGACACGATCCGCTACAACATCGCCTATGGCCGCGATGGAGCAAGCGACGCGGAAGTTGAAGAAGCTGCCGACAAGGCGCAGATCGGCGCCTTCATCCGCAGCCTGCCGGAGGCGTTCGCCACACCGGTTGGCGAGCGCGGGTTGAAGCTGTCAGGCGGCGAGAAGCAACGCGTGGCGATTGCCCGCACCATCCTCAAGAGCCCGCCAATCCTTATTCTCGATGAAGCAACATCAGCGCTTGATTCGCGCACCGAACGCGACATCCAGGCAGCGCTTGACGCCGTGTCGCAAAACCGTACCACGCTTGTCATCGCCCATCGCCTGTCGACGGTCGTGAATGCCGATGAAATCCTTGTCCTCGACAAGGGCGTCATCGTCGAGCGCGGCCGCCACGATGAATTGGTGAAGCGCGCCGGCGTCTATGCTGACATGTGGAACCGCCAGCGCGAGATTGCCGAAGCCGAGGAAGCCTTGAAGCAGCGCCTCGCCGATGAGCGCGCCGCCGAGGGCGAAAAAGTGGCCCCGCCTCAGGCTGCGGAGTGAAACTTACCAGTAATCCTTCATGATCTCGGTTGCCCATGCCGGCTCGCGCAGTTCCCCCCGCAGATGGCGTCCACCCTCGACCTGTGCGATCGGGGTCATTGTCACCATCGCTCACTCCCGCTCGGCGGTAACGCTGATATTCGGGCGCACCTGCAATGTCTGCAGCACCACGCAATAGCGCTCGGTGAGCGAGATGAGCTTGTCGACAGCATCGGGCGCGGCATCGGTGTCGAGCTTGAAGGTAAGGCGGATATCGCGCAGACCAACCGGCGCGTCCTTGGCGACACCAAGCGTGCCGCGAAAATCAAGATCGCCTTCGGCAAGAATATCGGCGTTGCGCAGATTGATCGACAGCGCGGTCGCGACCGCCTTGAGGGTCACTCCGGCACAGGCAACAAGCGCCTCGAGCAGCATGTCGCCCGAGCACAGTTCAAGGCCCGAGCCGCCGCTTGCCGGATGGAGGCCCGCAATCGCCAGCGCCCTGCCGGTTTCAACCTTGCAGGCGATGCCCTCGCCAAGCGAGCCGCGCGCTTTGAGCGTCACGACGGCGCTGTCGGGGGCCTCACGATAGCGCTCCTTGATCGGTGCCTGGAGGCTGCGCAATTCCGACTGGTCCATATGATACTCCCATGATGATGCGAAGGTGACTTAGCCTAACGCGCAACGTAGCGGTTGTAATTAGCAGGTCTGGACCCTAGGTTCACGGCGAATTGACAGGCGCACCGCCTGCCGACCAGGGATTAGTGCTTCATGCTTGAGACCATCGTGTCATCGATCCGCCGCGCCATCCCGCCCGTTCATCGCGAGGGATACCCGTTTATTGCCATCGCTGGCGTGGCGATGCTGCTCTCGTTTCACTGGCTCGGCAGCATTCCCGGCTGGATATTCCTCATCGTCACCGGCTGGACGATCACCTTTTTTCGTGATCCCAGGCGGGTCACGCCGTTGCGCGAAGGGCTGGTGATTTCGCCTGCTGACGGGACGGTGTCGGCTGTCGGTCCGGCTGTGCCGCCGCCCGAGCTTGAACTGGGGTCAGGCGCGCTGCCGCGCGTGTCGATTTTCATGAGCGTCTTCAATTGCCACGTGAACCGTGCGCCGGTTGGCGGGCGCATCACCAGGATCGCCTACAAGCCCGGCCTCTTTCTCAATGCTGATCTCGACAAGGCAAGCGAGGATAATGAACGCAATGGCATCGTCATCGAGGCGCCGTCCGGGCGTTTCGCCATGGTGCAGATCGCGGGTCTGATTGCCCGGCGCATTGTCTGCTTCAAGCGCAGCGGTGATCATGTGGCGCCTGGCGAGCGCGTCGGCCTCATCCGCTTCGGCTCGCGCGTTGACGTGTATTTTCCGCAAGGCACCCTGCCGCTGGTGGCCATCGGTCAGTCGATGATTGCGGGTGAAACCATCCTTGCGGATCTGAAAAGCGCAGAGGAACTGCGCACGACGCGCGTGAGCTGAGGTGACGATGAACGAGGACATCCCTCAAAAGCCACCTCTTCCGCGCCGCTTCGTCAAGATTCCGGTGCGCGTGCTGGCCCCTAATCTGGTGACGCTTCTGGCGCTCTGCTCGGGGCTCACCGCTATTCGTCTGTCAATTGAAGGCAAGGTCGAACTGGCTCTGATTGCGGTCATCTTTGCCGCCATTCTCGATGGTATCGACGGGCGTCTTGCCCGCCTGCTCAAGGGAACATCCAAGTTCGGCGCCGAGCTCGACAGCCTGACCGACTTTGTCAATTTCGGCGTCGCGCCCGCCCTCATCCTCTATTCATGGCTGCTCGTCGACATCCGCAATGCCGGCTGGATTGCCGCTCTCGTTTTTGCCATCGCTGCGGCCCTTCGGCTTGCGCGCTTCAACGTCCAGCTTGATGATCCAACCAAGCCTGCCTGGGCGGCGGGCTACTTCACCGGCATCCCGGCGCCTGCGGGCGCCATCACCGTGCTTCTGCCAGCCTATCTGGTTGAGCTGGGGTTGCCCAAATCGTCTCTGCCGCCGCTGCTTGTCGCACTTTATGTGCTTTTCATAGCCTGGCTGATGGTGAGCCAATTGCCTACCTATTCCGGCAAGGGATCAAAGCTTGCGGTGGGGCGTGAATGGGTGATGCTGGTCCTTCTGGGCGTTGCCTTGTTCATCGGCCTGCTGGTTGCCTACACGTGGGAGGTGATGGCGCTGTCGACGATCTTTTATCTGGCGATGATCCCGCTCAGCATTCGCTCCCATCGTCGCCTCAAGGCGAGCGATGCGGCCAGCAAAGCGCCGTAAAGGTCCCGGCGCCGCGCTACTCCGCTGCGGGGCGGTAATCCTGCGGCGTTTTCGTTCGCTCGGGATCAACGAAAGCCAGGAGCGATGCGGACGTCACCTGATCGCTGCTGCGCGTCACAAACCGGCTGAAGAACTGGCCGGCCAGCTCGCCGACGCGGTCGGTGATGATGTAGAAGGACGGCACGAAGACCAGGCTCAGAACGGTTGACACGATCAGGCCGCCGATGACCGCGACCGCCATCGGCGCGCGGAACTCGCCGCCATCGCCATGGCCGAAGGCAGCAGGAATCATCCCGGCCACCATCGCTATCGTCGTCATGACGATGGGCCGCGCGCGCTTGCGTCCGGCATCGATAATGGCATCCTTGCGCGACATGCCGTGCTTGACCCGCTCAACTGCAAAATCGACCAGCATGATGGCGTTCTTGGTGACAATGCCCATCAGCATGAGGATGCCGATGACGACCGGCATGCTGATCGGCTTGCTCGTGAGTGTGAGGCCAAGAATGACGCCGCCAATCGACAGCGGCAACGACAGAAGAATGGTGATCGGCTGAAAGACGCTGGCAAAGAGCAGGACCAGCACGCCAAAAACAATCAGCAAACCGGTCCCCATGGCGAGCGCGAAGTTCTGGAAAACCTCAGCCATCGCCTCAACATCACCCGTCTTGGCGATCTCGACACCCGGCGGCAGATTGCTGACTTCCGGCAGGGCGGAAATCTCGGCTAGCCCCTGACCGATGGCGATCCCCGGCCTTAGATCGGCGCCGATGCTGACGCGGCGCTTGCGATTGAGACGGTCGATTGATGCTGGCCCCTGGCCAAAAGCGAGCGTGGCGACGGCCGATAGCGGCACCTGTGCGCCGGCTGCCGAAACGACAGGCAGGCTTTCGAGCAGCGCGAAATCACGTCGCGCGGCAGGCGGCAGCTGAACGCGGATGGGGACGGTGCGTTCCGCCAGATTGAACTTGGCAAGATTGGCGTTGATATCGCCGATGGCCGCCACCCTGACCGCTTCCGAGATGGCATCCGTCGCCACCCCGTAGCGCGCCGCGTCGTCAAGGCGCGGCACGATGCGGATTTCCGGCCGCTCGACGCCGGCTGCGCTGGCGACATTATTCAGGTTCGGCGATTTGCGCATCGCCGTCTCGATGGCCGCTACCGACGTTTTCAGAGCCTGCGCATCGCCCGACACCAGCGTGATGGTTGCTTCGCGCTCTCCTCGCGGATTGACATACCACGCGCGGACATCGGCAACGTCAAGAAGAAGGGCTGCGAGCACGCTTTCGATCTGCTTTTGAGAGCGCGCGCGTTGCGATTTGTGGACGAGTTTGACCAGCACCGAGGCCCGCCGGATATCAAGCGTTCCCGTGGGGGAAGCGCCACCAATGGCGAATACGGCTCTCACTTCCGGGATATTGCTGGCAATCAGGCGCGCCAGATCATCCGTCTTGGCTCGCGTATCTGCAAGCGTTGAGCCTGGCGGTAATTCAACCGACATGACGATCCGGCTTGAATCCTCCGGCGGAATGAAGCCAGTCGGCAGAAAGGTAATGCCGATGATCGACACCACAAAAACGACGACGCCGCCGGCAAGGGTGAGGAAGCGGCGCGCCAAAGTCGCTTCCAGCACCTTGACATAAGCGCGCATAATCAGGCCGTCGACCGGTTCGGCATGCGGCTTGGGGCTCATGAAATAGGCAGCCAGCATCGGCGTGATGAGGCGCGCCACCAGAAGCGAAAACAACACCGATGTCGCGACAACCAGACCGAACTGCTTGAAATATTGTCCGGCAATACCGCTCATGAAACTGACCGGGGCAAACACCGCGACAATGGTGAAGGTGATGGCGATCACCGCCAGACCGATTTCGTCGGCTGCTTCCATCGCTGCCCGATAAGGCGATTTGCCCATGCGCTGGTGGCGCACGATATTCTCGATCTCGACGATGGCGTCATCAACGAGAATGCCGGTCGCCAGTGTGATCGCCAGCAGCGAGACGAGATTAAGCGAAAAACCCATCAGGCTCATCGCCCAGAACGTCGGAATGGCCGATAGCGGCAGGGCAATCGCCGTTATCAGTGTGGCGCGCCAGTCACGCAGGAAGATGAGCACGACAATGATGGCAAGAAGCGAGCCTTCGACAAGCGTCGACATCGCCGATTTGTAATTCCCGATCGTAAACGAGACGGAATCATCGATGATCGAAAAATCGATATCGGGATAGGCTGTCGCCAGCTCGGCGATCTTGCGCGCCGCGCCGTCGGCAACCGTGACGTCGCTTGACCCTTTGGTGCGGAAAATGCTGAACGCGACAACCGGCGTCTTGCCATCGACGCGGGCAAAGGAGCGCGGCTCGGAATAGCCATCCTCGACCGAGGCGATATCCGACAGGCGTGTCTGTCGGTTGCCCGACAGCAGAATTTTCGTTTCCGCCAGATCATCCAGTGAATGAGCGCCGGCAAGGGTGCGGATCGATTGCTCCTGCCCCCCGACTTCGCTGCGCCCGCCGGCAAGATCAACGACGGTTACCCGCAGCTGGCGGTTGACGTCAGAGGTCGACAGGCCAAGGGACATCAGCCGGTCGGGATCGACAAGAACGCGGATTTCGCGGTCAACGCCGCCGATGCGATCCACCCGTCCGACGCCCTTGAGACCCTGCAGTCCGCGCTTCACAGTGTCATCGACAAACCATGACAATTGCTCCAGCGTCTTGCCCGGCGCTGTCACTGCGTAGGTGATGATCGACTGCCCTTCGATCACGATGCGTTCGACCACCGGCTCATCGATGGTGCGTGGCAGATCGATGCGGATTTTGGTGACGGCATCCTTGACGTCGTTCACCGCCCGGTCGACATCGACTTCCAGACGAAACTCGATGGAGGTTACCGACTGACCGTCGGACACCGCGGAAAAGACGTTCTTGGCGCCGGCGATATTGGCGACCGCGTCTTCGACGAGTTTCGTGACCTGCGTTTCGAGCTCACTGGGTGCTGCGCCTGATTGCGTGATGCGCACCGAGACGAGCGGCACGTCGATGTTGGGAAAGCGGGTGACCGGCAGGTTGAGAAAGCTGGTCCAGCCCAGAAAGAGGAGAACGACAAAGAGGAGTGTCGGCGGCACCGGATTGCGGATCGCCCAGGCAGAAAAATTCCACGAAGTGGCGCTGACGGCAGGTGGCGTCATGTCGCCGGTCGGAGGCGTTTGGCGCATCGCAGCCGCCTATCTCGCCGCGACGTAGGGCACGGGGCGCACGTGATCGCCATCGCGCACAAAGGTACCGGCAACACTGACCACCGCCTCGCCATCGCCGATGCCGCTGGTAATTTCGATGCGTCCGCCAGACCGCATGCCCGTTTCAACGCGCCGCGTTCCAACCACGCCCTCGCGCACCACCTGCACGCTGGCGTCCTCGCCGCCAAATGACACGGAAGAAAGTGGCACGACGAGGGCATTTCGCTCGGCAATCAGGACGATGCCGCGCCCGAAGGCGCCAAGCGCCACAGGCGAATTGGCGGGGATCGCGATGCGCACGCGACCAAGGCGGGTGGTCCGGTTCATTTCAGGCGCGATCAGGCGGACAAGCCCGGTGATTGCGTCGTCATGGCCAAGGACATCAATCGTCACCGGCTGGCCGATCTTGAGGCGGGCGAAGCTTGCCTCGGGGATATCGGCTTCAAGATCGATATCGCCGCGGGCAACAAGGCGAAAAAGCGGCTCGCTCGTGGCAATTCCGCTTGCCACCTGCCCGACTTTCGCGGTGCGGCGCGAGATGATGCCGGAAACCGGCGCGCGAATGTCACAGCGTGCGAGTCGGAGCTGGATTTCCGCCCGCTGCTTTTCAACCAGCGCCCGATCGGCTTCGGCAAGGCCAAGCGATTGGCGGGCGGCATTGGCGCGGGCCTCGCTCACCTTCGCTGTTGCAACCCGTTGTTCAAAGACATCGGTCGTGATGGTGCCGCTGCCACGCAATGATTTGGCGCGCTCCAGCGCAGCCGCAGACTGCTCGCGGTTGGCGTCGGCCTCGGCGATCTGCGCGCGGGCATTATCGATGGCAGCATCAGCGCGAGCGATCTGGGCGGCGTTCTGGGCAAGCTGCACCCGCAGCATCTCATCATTGAGCCGCGCCAATATCTGCCCCGCTTCGACCCTGTCTCCCTCCTCGGCGCGGATATCGACAATCGCCAGCCCGTCGATTTCAGGTGAAACCAGCACTTCCTCGCGGGCGATGAACGAGCCCGTGACCAGCAACTGGTCTTTCATTGCCGCCCGCTCCACCTGGCTGACGCTGATCGTTGGCAGACGTGCCTGCGTGCTGTCAGGCGCTGCAACCAGCCTCGAGGCAAACAACATTGCAACCGCCATCGCTGGAACCAGGCGGCGGGCGATAATGCAGGCGATATTCATTTATTCCTCAACCCTGCCGACGAATCCTGATGCGACGCTGACGACGATCCACTTGACGTCGCAGACTAGCATCGTGTTGGTTAAGCTTGAAGGTGGCGGCAAAATTATGTTGGTGCGGATGGTTGGCACGGGTCGTTTGGCCTTAGCCCCGCCAATGACCGAAGGCTTCGATACGCTCGGCCAGAGGCAAATCGGGGAATGCCTCGCGAAGCAGCGCCAGCGCCTCCCTGTCCGAACACGGCCCCAGTGAATTCAGCAGCGCCCGCATCGCGGCAACGCGCAAGGCTAACACGCCGCCCGCTTGCACCGGGTCGATGTTTCCCTTCTGGTCATCAAAAGGATGGGTCGGCTCGTCTGCCATCGGCCTCATGAACTGGTCGCGCGTCCGTACTTGTTGAATACACGGTGCGATTTTCATGCCATTGCCAAGATGTCAGCGCATCGCCAGCCGACGTGAAAAACACGGTAGGTTTTGCGGTGACGGGGCTATAAGCGTTTGCTTTTGTCCAGGCGACCCCGTTTCTGCTTCGAATTTAATCTGTAATTTGCTGAAAAAATGAGCGACGCCGAATGACTGGTCAAAGCCTATGCGCCCCGCCGCCTCTTCAAAGAGCAGTCGGGAATGCGCGCCTCGCCGTGCACATGATCGCCGGGCGCACGCGCCTGGCCGATCTCTTCCAGCAAGGTGCGGCAAAAATTCGCTTCCCGATGGCCGAAGGCATGCCGCTGGAGGCTGTGATCATCAATACCGCCGGCGGCCTCACGGGAGGTGACCGGCTCGTTGTTTCACTCGATGTCGCAGAGGGAGCGCACGCGGTGATCGCCACCCAGGCGTGTGAGAAGATTTATCGCGCTGAAAGCGGCCAGGCGGTGGTTGAGAATACTATTGTCGTTGGGTCAGCCGGCCGATGCGACTGGTTGCCGCAGGAAACGATCCTCTTTGACGGAGCGGGTCTCCAACGTCGGCTGAATGTCGCGATGACGGGCGATTCGCATTTTTTCGGCGTCGAGGCGCTGGTGCCCGGCCGCTCGGCGTCAGGCGAAACCATCAACACACTGGCCCTTCATGACCGCATCGCCATTCGCCGCGACGGGCGGTTGATCTACGCTGATGCCTTGTCCTTGTCAGGTCCGGTGCGCTCTGCGCTCAGCCGGCCGGCTCGCGGCGGCGGAACAGGAGCGATCGCCACCGTGCTATATGCAGCGCCCGACGCCGAACGCCGGCTGGGGGAAGCGCGTGATAATCTTGCAGCCTGCCGCTCGGAAACCGGTGCCAGCGCCGTCAATGGGCTGCTTGCAATGCGATTTGTTGCTGCAAATGCGGTCGATCTGCGCCGGGATCTGGTAGCGGTGATTACGGCGTGGCGAGGCCGCGATATGCCGCGCGCCTGGATGATCTAGCGACTGATATTTGATGAGGCTGCCCGCGATTTCAGCTTTCGGGTGGCGTTTCGCATCGCTAGAATTGAGATCGCAGTGTCAGCGCGATGAAATTTGATGTACGCTGGGCGCTCAGGAATCCGCAGGAGAGTCGGAACGGTTCATGCATCTTACGCCGCGTGAAAAGGACAAACTTCTGATCGCCATGGCAGCCAATGTGGCGCGCCGGCGCCGCGAGCGTGGCGTGAAGCTCAACTATCCTGAAGCAATAGCCCTCATCAGCGATTTCATCGTCGAGGGCGCGCGCGACGGGCGCAGCGTTGCCGACCTCATGCAGGCCGGTGCCCATGTCTTGACGCGGGCCGATGTCATGGATGGCATATCGGAGATGATCCACGACGTTCAGGTCGAAGCGACTTTTCCTGATGGTACGAAACTGGTCACCGTGCACGAGCCGATCCGCTGACAATGAGGACGACGATGATGCTGCAACTGCGCCCCAACTGTGAATGCTGCGATCACGATCTGCCGCCTCATTCGAGCGAGGCCCGGATCTGCAGTTTCGAATGCACGTTTTGTAGCGAATGCGCCACCGCCATCCTGAAAGGATGCTGCCCTAATTGCGGCGGGGATCTGGTACCCCGCCCCATTCGGTCGGTGAATATGCTGGCCAAATATCCCGCTTCGCAGAAGCGGGTGAGCCGCGCCAAGCCATGCCCGACGGCCGCCTGAAACGATCATGATCCCAGGCGAAATCATCACCGGGCCCGGCGACATCGAACTCAACGCCGGCCAGACGACAGTGACCCTTATGGTTGCCAACACCGGAGACCGCCCGATTCAGGTTGGCAGCCATTACCATTTTTATGAGACCAATCCGGCGCTGGCTTTTGATCGCGACAAGGCGCGCGGTCATCGTCTGGATATCGCGGCAGGCACTGCGGTTCGCTTCGAGCCTGGCCAGTCGCGCGAGGTGACGCTTGTGCCGTTTCGCGGCACCCGCACCGTCTACGGCTTTCGCCAGGCCGTGATGGGCAAATTGTAGGGTCGGTTCCACACCAGCGGAGGCTCTATGCCCGCCAGAATTTCACGTGCGTCTTATGCCCAGATGTTCGGCCCGACGGTTGGCGACAAGGTGCGCCTGGCTGACACCGACCTCATCGTCGAAGTCGAAAAAGATTTCACGACCTATGGCGAGGAAGTGAAATTCGGTGGCGGCAAGGTCATCCGCGACGGGATGGGCCAGAGCCAGAGGACGCGCGCCGAGGGTGCCGTCGATACGGTCATCACCAATGCCCTGATCATTGATCACTGGGGTATCGTCAAGGCCGATATCGGCATTCGCGACGGGCGCATCGTTAGCATCGGCAAGGCCGGAAATCCTGATGTGCAGGACGGCTTCGGCAATATGGACCCGAGCCGTTCCATTATCATTGGTCCTGGTACCGAAGTGATCGGCGGGGAGGGAAAAATCCTGACCGCTGGCGGCATCGACGCGCACATCCATTTCATCTGCCCGCAGCAGGTGGAGGAAGCGCTCATGTCGGGGCTCACCACCATGCTGGGGGGTGGCACTGGTCCAGCCTCGGGCACGACAGCCACCACCTGCACCCCCGGCCCCTGGCATATCGCCCGCATGCTGGAGGCAGCTGAAGGTCTGCCCATCAACCTCGCTTTCGCCGGCAAGGGGAATGCAGCGCTTCCAGGCGCGCTCATCGAGCAGATCAGGGCGGGTGCGTGCGCGCTCAAGCTGCATGAGGATTGGGGGACGACACCGGCAGCCATCGATAATTGTCTCACCGTCGCCGACGATTACGACGTGCAGGTGATGATCCACACCGACACTCTGAATGAATCGGGCTTTGTCGATGACACGATTGCCGCCTTCAAGGGGCGCACCATCCACGCCTTCCACACCGAGGGTGCGGGCGGTGGTCATGCGCCTGACATTTTGAAAGTGGCTGGCCTGGCGAACGTGCTGCCATCCTCCACCAATCCGACCATGCCCTACACCGTCAACACGCTCGAGGAACATCTCGACATGCTCATGGTGTGCCACCATCTGTCGCCACGCATCGCCGAGGACATTGCCTTTGCCGAAAGCCGCATCCGCAGGGAGACCATCGCTGCGGAAGATATCCTCCACGATCTCGGCGCGCTGTCGATCCTCTCCTCCGACAGCCAGGCGATGGGCCGCGTCGGCGAGGTGATCATCCGCAATTTTCAAACAGCGCATAAGATGAAACAGCAGCGCGGCGCGCTCCCCGAGGACAAGGGGAAAGGCAATGATAATTTCCGCGTCAAGCGCTATATTGCCAAGGTGACCATCAACCCGGCGATCGCCCACGGATTGTCAAAACACATCGGTTCAGTTGAGATCGGAAAGCTCGCTGATCTGGTGCTGTGGTCACCCAAATTCTTTGGCGTCAAACCCGATCTCATCATCAAGCTTGGTACGATTGCCGCAGCTCCCATGGGTGACCCTAACGCGTCGATTCCGACGCCGCAGCCTGTGCATTACCGGCCGATGTTCGGCTCGTTCGGCCGCACTCTGGCAGCCTCCAACGTCACCTTCGTGTCAAAAGCAGCCTATGAGGATGGTATCAAGGATCGCCTAGGCCTCGATCGTCTTGTCCTGCCGGTCGAAAACACGCGTGGTGGCATTACCAAGAAAAGCCTGATCCACAACGACGCGACGCCGGTAATCGAAGTCGATCCTGAAACCTACGCCGTGCGTGCCGATGGCGAATTGCTTGTCTGCGAGCCGGCAAGCGAACTGCCGATGGCGCAGCGCTATTTTCTGTTTTGAGGGTGACGAAACGTCGGATTAACGCGAGACTTGATGTAACGTCTGAGCATGCTCTCGAAAACTGAAAACCGGCGTTTCGATAACACCATGCCCGCACGATAAGATAAGCGCACGATCCGTGTAAACGCAATCTGCCTAATCCACCGCTTCCGTGCTGATCGACTTGCGAATAATCCCTTCGCTGGCGATCCCCAGCTGCGCGGCCAGCTTGAGCGCAACACCATTGCTTTCGCCGCTGGCGTTTTCGCTGATCATGGCGCGCGCGGCTTCGATATGCAGATCAATGATGGGCAGTGGCAGCTGGTCGATCGGCACGCGATCAATAAGATTGCACAGGCTGTCGCTGACGGTGCCAACGAGCGGGAAATTCATCATCTGGGCCTGGCCGCGCAGATTGTGAGCAGCAAGATAGATGCGTTGGCGGGTTGCTTCCGTCAAACCTTCATATTGCAGCATGGCGCGGGCGCCTACCAGGGCGGCGATCTCGTCCTGCATCCAGGTCGGAAACTGGTCAGCCAGCCCCGCCAACGCTTTTTCCGCGCGCTCAATCGGCCCCATGTCGAGCGTGCTGCTACCGGTAACCTGCACCACATGCTTGCGGAAATTGAGTGGAGAATCGATCAATTGTCCGCCTGACGGGCTTTGCGATGTCACGGCAATCGCTGCGTTTTGCTTGGTCATCAAGGTCTCGCTGGTGGCTTTCTGCAGTTAGCGTTGATCGATCAGTTCAGGTTCGCTGCGTTTTCCGCCAGGACCGTTGGACGTGGCGATGCGCCTGTGGTCTGGCCCGAAATACGTCTTGGTGCGCACGAAAGGCCGCGGATTGAGCACGATATTGACGATCCGGTCATGGAGTGCTTTCGCCGACAATGGCTTGCACAGGAATTCTGTGATGCCGGCATCACGCGCGGTAACCACCCTGTGTCGTTCGGCGTGAGCGGTGATCATGATGATCGGAATGAAGGGATTGGGGCTGGAATCGACGTTGCGCACCATGCGGGTCACTTCGATGCCGTCGAAAATGGGCATCACCCAGTCAAGCAATATGATGTCGGGTGAATAGGTCTGGAAGGATTCAAGGCCGGTTGCCCCGTCATCCGCTTCCTTGATATCGCGCACGCCCAGACCATGCAAAATCGCCCGCAACATGCGGCGCGTGTGAACGTTGTCATCGATGATGAGTGTGCGCAGGACGGAAAAATCGATAATATTCATGACACCGACCCGAGTTTCTCGGGACATTACCCACAATTTTTGCCGTTTTGCCGTTCATATGCGTACAGCAAGATGCGAGATTACGGCTTTCCAGTAAAAAAAGTGTTCTGCGTCGGGCATGGCCGATCTCACGCAGGTTTACCGGCTAATTACCGAATTGTTCACGAAGAATACGTTCGTCAAGATTATGGTCTGGATCAAACAGCAGCGGCAGTGCGATCGACGGATCCTCGGCGATGTGAATTTCAACCGCGTCACGGACCTCGAAATGATCGGCGACGGCGGCGACAGGTCGTTTTTCACTTTCAAGAACACGCACCATGATGCGCGCCCGGTTCGCCAGCAACGCGCCGCGCCAGCGCCGCGGGCGGAAGGGGTTGAGCGGGGTCAAGGCAAGAAGGGCTGAGCCGATGGGGATGATCGGACCCTGTGCCGAGAGATTATAGGCCGTTGATCCGGCGGGCGTGGCAACCAGCACCCCGTCGCAACTCAGTTCAGCCAGCCTCTCCTTGTCATCCACCGAAATGGCGAGTTTCGCGGCCTGATAGGATTGGCGCCAGATCGACACCTCGTTGATGGCCCAGCCCTTATGCTCCACCCCGCTGGCGTCAATGACGCGCATGATGAGGGGGTGGATGACGGTGCGCACCGCCGCATCAAGCCGTTCACGCAAGCCATCCTCGGCGAAATCATTGGTCAGAAAGCCGACAGAGCCGCGATTCATCCCGTAGATCGGCTTGTTGCTGCCCATCGAGGCATGGAGTGTGGCGAGCATCAGCCCATCGCCGCCAAGCGCAACGATGATGTCGGCGCTCTCGGCCGGTTGGTCGCCATAGCGCGCGATCAGCCGCTCGCGCGCCACAACCGCCTCCGGCGCGCTCGAGGCGACGATATGAAGCTTGTGCCGGCTTGCGGCAGGGGCACGGTCGGCGGTCACGGGCGTTCTTTCTCGCTTACAGCTGGCCGGATGACTATTTCAGAGTTTGGCCCGCTCGTCATGGCGCGATAACCGGGTCAGGAGATAGTCGATCTCCGCCCGTGCGGTCGCGGTGATGCCACCTGCAGGCTTGCGCTGGGTGTCGTGGGCGATCACGCCACGCTTTTGCAGCACGTATTTGCGCACCGCCAGACCAACGCCTTGCTGCTGCTCATAGCGCAGGAGCGGCAGATGGGCATCGAACAGATCATGGGCTTTCTCACGCTGTCCATCCTTTGCCAGACGCACGACATCGGCGAGCATGTCGGGGAAGGCATAGCCGGTCATGGCGCCATCGGCTCCGCGCTCCAGCTCGAAATCGAGGAAGAGCCCGCCATTGCCGGTGAGGATGGACAGCGGGCGCAGCGACCCTTCCGTCTGGAAGGCGCGCAGCGTTGAAATCTTTTCAAGCCCCGGCCAGTCCTCGTGCTTGAGCATGACACAGGAGGGATGATCCATGACGATCTGGCGGATGACCTTTGGCGTCATCACGACGGAGAGTGTAAGCGGATAATCCTGGATGACGAAGGGAATATCGTTGCCGATCGCCTCGACCGCTTGCGCGTAATAGCTGATGATCTGGTCATCGGTGCGCAGGTTTGGCGGTGGCGCGATCATGACGCCCGCCGCGCCCGCCGCCATCGACGCCAGCGCCAGAATGCGCATTGCCGCAAACCCCGGCGCCGAGACGCCGACGATGACCGGCACCTTCACGCGGTCGGTCACGCGCTTCACCACGGCGAGCGATTCGACGCTGTCGAGCTTGGGTGCTTCCCCCATGATGCCAAGAATGGTGAGGCCGGTCGCACCGCACGCGATATAAAAATCGCACATGCGGTCGATTGAAGCGAAATCAATGGCGCCATCGGGCAAAAACGGTGTGACGGCAATGGGGTAGAGCCCGCAGGCGCTGGCATCAAGCAGCATGGTCTAGTCCTTGTGCATCAGAAAATCGAAATCGCAGCCTTCATCTGCCTGGGTGATATGCCGGGCAAAGAGCCTTGCATAGCCGCGCGCCGGGAGGGGGCGATGCGGCGGCTTCTTTTTCCACGTCGCGAGGCGGCGCGCCATCTCATTTTCATCAACCTGCACATCGATGCGCCGCCCCGGCACGTCGAGCCTGATCACATCACCGCTCTCAACCAGCGCCAGCGGCCCGCCCTCGGCGGCTTCCGGCGTGATGTGCAAAACGATGGTGCCAAACGCCGTGCCGCTCATGCGCGCATCCGAAATGCGGACCATGTCCTTGACGCCGGCCTTTGCGAGTTTCAGCGGGATCGGCATATAGCCCGCCTCCGGCATGCCGGGCGCGCCCTTTGGCCCGGCATGACGCAGCACGAGAATATCGCCTTCCATCACATCGAGCGCGGGATCATCGATGCGCTGAGCCATATCCTCCACACTGTCAAACACCACCGCGCGGCCGCTACAGGACATGAGGTCTTTTGACGCCGCCGACTGCTTGATGACAGCCCCGCGCGGCGCCAGATTGCCGAGGAGCACGGCGAGCGCGCCGGTTGATTTGAGCGGCTTGTCGCGCGCGAAAATGACGCCCTGGCCGGGCACGTCCTCGGCCTTGCCGATCACCTCGCCAAGCGTGGTGCCGGCGACATTCGGGCAATCGAGGTGGAGATTGTCGGCAAGTTCGCGCATCAGGCGTGGCAAGCCGCCGGCATGGTGGAAATGCTCCATGTAATAGGCGCCGGAGGGTTTGAGGTTCAGCAATACCGGCACCTCGCGGCCCAACCGGTCAAGCGTGGCAAGATCAAGCGTGACGCCGGCGCGGCCCGCCATGGCGGTGAGGTGGATCACCCCATTGGTCGAGCCGCCGATCGCCTGCAGCACCACGAGCGCGTTATGGAGCGATTTGTCGGTGAGAAGCGCGCCCACCTTCGGGTGGCGCGCCTTGGCGATAGCAACCGCGCGCGCCCCGCTTGCCTCAGCGATGCGCTTCCTGTCAGCACTTGTGGCGGTGGCGGATGCCGCGCCCGGCAGCGCCAGCCCCAGCGCCTCCACCAGGCAGGCCATGGTGGACGCCGTGCCCATCACCATGCAGGTGCCAACAGAGGGCGCGAGGCGCTCATTCACAGCCTCGATCTCGCCTTCGGCCAGCGTGCCCGCGCGGTGCGCTGCCCAGAAGCGCCGGCAATCGGTGCACGCGCCCAGCATCTCGCCTCTGTGATGGCCGACGCTCATCGGCCCGGTCGGCACGACGATTGACGGCAGATCGACGCTTGCGGCTGCCATCACCTGCGCGGGGATCGTCTTGTCGCAGCCGGCAATCAGCACCACCGCATCCATCGGTTGCGCCCGCAGCATCTCCTCGGTTTCCATCGCCATGAGGTTGCGCAGATACATCGAGGTGGGAAAAGCAAAGCTCTCATGGATGGAGAGGGTGGGGAAGACCATCGGCAGGCCGCCCGCCAGCATCACCCCGCGCTTTGCCGCCTCGATGAGGTCGGGGACATTGCCATGGCAGGGATTATAATCGCTCGCCGTATTGGTGATGCCAATGATCGGCCGGGTCAGCGCCTCATCCGTGTAGCCCATCGCCTTGATGAAGGCCTTGCGCAGGAAGAGGGAGAATTCGGCATCGCCATATTGGGTGAGGCCGGAGCGCAGGCCGGTGGTCATGGGTGGTCCTCTGGTCTGTCAAAAGACGGCATGATGG
>NZ_JAKFWN010000045.1:0-20126 GCF_021731865.1 Raskinella chloraquaticus (SeqCode)
CTCCGAAGGCAGAGGTCACAGGTTCGAATCCTGTCGGGTGCGCCAATGATGTCAATGTGTTAGGTGATATTTTTCCATTGGCGAAAAGTCACAGGTAGCACATAGGTACCAGCTTTTCAGAAGTCGCGGCCTGTGCCTTGGCGTTTCCAGTTCCGTGCTGCATTCCGATTTTGCCGCTCCTCTTCCTCTATAAAGATAGAGATAGCTGTAGACAGAGAGAGTTCGCTTTCCTTGGAGCCGCCTTCGCACAAGCGAAGGAAGGCGGCGAGAAGGGAAGCGGACGAACGGGCTTTCCTTGGTGAGCAAGAGCAGACTTACTCCGACGTTCCTATCAATGTGGATCGAGCCTCGGTCGCGTATTGTTGCAACGTCTTTTGCTTTTTCGCGTTAGTGGACAGCTTTTTCAATTCGATTCGGCCTGCGGTGTTCAAGCCTGCCATCCACATTCGTCGGGTCCAATAAACGCCTTCAGCCATTCGAATGCGATCCAAGTCAGTCGCGCTCACCATTCAGGCCTGTATCAGATTGTTACTTTTTGTGCAGGCGGGCAAACCGCTCAAAGGCCATAACCCATGTCCGTGCGGCAATGGAATGAAGTTCAGAGACTGCCCTCGCGACAAGCTCAACGCTGTTGCTGAAAATCTGACGCCTGACCTTGCAATGAGGCTGCCTAGGAGAATGACTCCGAAAGAGGCTTAGTGCGACGGATTTGCCGCTCAAGCTGCGTAATCCCTTCCGGCTGAACGCGTGTAGAGCGCCTTTGCTAAGGTCGCGGCAAGAGCCGCCGTTCTTACCTCCGCGTTCAGTAAGTCGAGCACGCGGTATTGCTCATCAATCTTCGCTACTGCCTCGATCCTGCGATAGGTGCCAGGATTGGCCTCCGCATATCTTGCAAGGCCCTTCAGCTTGGGCAGGGCATCGGCGAACTGGATGCCGTGTGGATCAACGATGTCTGCCACAACGCTTCCGTCAGCGAGCTTTGAGAAGAAAATGAAGCCAGGGCGAACGATCTTCATCTCGTCGCCGTCTTCGTACGTCACGCCAAGCGATTCCTGGGCCGCCCGGTCTGGGTTGCGATACCACGCAACATTGCCTTCCCGCTGCAATTCAGCGAGCAAGACCTTCTCTTCCCACGATGAACCAAAATCTATCGGGAAAGCGCCGTCGCGGTCGCACAGAAGGTACTTCTCAAAACGGGGCAAGTCGCGCTCCGTGCCGCGATCACCTCGCTGCGGTTCAACGGACAGACGGAGGGTCAGATCGCCAAGCTCAAACTCGTCAAACGCCGGATGTATGGCCGGAGAAAGACGGATCTCCTCCAGGCGCTCCGGAGCGGCGCGTCATGAGCACGAGGTGCAGCGAGATTGCGTCAGACCCGACTTTGCATGCTGATTGACGATCATGGCGCTGGGTGGCATCTTGCATCACCGCGCTTTGGGGCATCCACCCCATCAGTTCAGAGCGCTGCATTTACAGCTGCAACGAGGAATGCGTGCATGGAGCGGCTAGCGCGGCTCCATTCTATACCAGCGGCCAAATTGCCGTAGAGTTCAGGGTTGGTTGCGAGGCGCTCGACGGCCTCGGCTATAGCTGTCACCGTCACCGCCCGCGCCACCAAGCCTGTCACCCCGTGCTCAACCTGCTCCGGCAAGCCTCCAACAGGAGTGGCGACAACTGGCATCCCTGCACCGTGAGCCGCGGCGACAACTCCCGATTGGCTGGCTTCTATATGCGACACGACCATCAGATCGTAGCCCGCAAGAGCTGCTGCCACCTCGTCTTCCGATAGCCAGCGGTTGACCACCGCAGCCCCCAGGGCAGCGAGCCGACTGTTGCACGACCCGAGATCGCCCTCGCCAAAGACACCAACCTCGATCGGGATGCCAGCATTCCGCAGTCGCTCGGCAACCTCGACGAAAAGAGGCAGGCCCTTGTAGGGCAGAATCCGCCCGAGGAAGAGAAGCCGCATTGGCCTCGTGCCGTCCCAAGGTATACGCTTCACTGTCGTGTAGTTTAAGTCGGGGTGGAACACGGTCGTGATTCGTCCCGCAGCGATTGAGCCGACCTCCTCCAATTGACGCCCTGTTGCTCGGCTGAGGACAAGCACGCGATCCGCTTTTAGGAGAGAGCGGTTGGCCCAGCGGCTTGCGTAGCCAGTGTTGTCGCCTGGATGGGCGGTCGCGTCATGGGCAATGGCTGCGTACCGAGCGCCAGTCTGGCGTATCGTCCGGCAAAGCGCGGGTGACCAGACATGGGGCATAAGGTCAATAACGACCTCGACTTTGCGTCTCTTGATCTCGGCCTGCAAGGTCCGTCGTAGATGGAACAGGTTGCGCAGCGAGGTCAGCGCACCAACCGCACTGGAGAAAGTGTCGACTCCCACCACGTGATCACGTCGCTCAGGCAAGCTTTCGAATCCCTCCGCCTGCCGTGAGAGCACCACGCAGCCTTGGATTGCCTTCGACCAGGCTAGCGCTTCTACCGCCTCGCGGGCGAACCGCACCATCGCGCCTCGGCGTCCGAGGTACATCAGCATCACAGAGGGCAATTGGGCGACCATGCTGGTCCATCACCTATTGGCGCAATCGCTGCTTCCTGCATGCTCAGCCGGTGTGAGCAGCCAAAACCTGTTCAAGAGAGCCATCCGCAACGACCCGGCCTTCGTGTAGCTTGATCCCGCGATTGCAGTACTGCCGTAGCAAGTCGGGGCTGTGGGATGCGAGAACCAATATGCGTGCGCTCGACAGCAAGGCTTCCATCCGGTCCTGGGCCTTCTTCGCAAATCTTGCATCGCCAACACTGATCAACTCGTCGAGCAGTATGATGTCGGGACGGACAGCCGTGGATATACCAAAAGCAAGGCGAAGCACCATGCCAGTCGAATAGGTGCGCATCGGCAAGTCGAGGTAGCTGCCCAGTTCAGCGAAATTCGCGACATCTGGCATTAGCGCCTGTACTTCGGAAAAGGTCATGCCAAGAAAAACGCCACGCAAGACGACATTCTCGCGCCCAGTTAGCTCGTAGTCCATGCCCATTGCCATATCGATGAGGGACGTGACCGTACCCTCGATTCGGACTTCGCCCGAGGATGGCTCATAGGCTCCTGCTAGGATCCGCAAGAGCGTCGACTTGCCAGCGCCATTGTGACCGATTATCGCGACTCGGTCGCCTTGAGTGAGCTCAAGGTTTATCTCCTGCAGGGCTTTGACAACAACGTTATCCCGTTTCCCGCCCGCAAGCTGGCCGCCCACACGGCGGATAAGATGGTTTCGCAGTGATCGTCCACGTGCGTTATAGATGGCGAATTCGACGCCAGCATTTCTAACCGAGATCGAGACCATCTGTTTCGTCCTCAAAGCCAATACACGATACGCGCCCTGAAGCGGACGAACACCGGCCAAGCAACGGCTGCGAGAAGCAGCGTAGTCACGACTGCAAGGCCATAAGTCCACCGGCTTGGAATTTCTCCCAGCATGGGTTGCGATATCACCTGTAGGAACGCCGCGAAAGGATTATAGTCGAGTATTGCGGGGAATCGCTGCCGCAAGACGTCCGCCGGCCACACCACGGGCGTTACAAAAAAGGCGACCTGGACGAGATTATTGACCACCTGAGGCAGATCGCGAAAGCGTGTGCACAGAATCCCAAGGACGAAAGCGAGCAGAAAGCCGGCCGTGACGACAAGAAGGAGGCCCACCGGGACAAGAAGCCATGTCCAGCTAATCGGCGCTCCCAAAACCAGAAGGACTATCGGCACAATGACAACGTTGTGGGCGAAGCTTGTCAATCCGCGGACGAGCATGCGCAGCACAAAAACGGTCTTTGGCAGAGCCACTTGGCGCAGAAAAGGCTCCGATCCAGTGAAAACGGAAATGCTATCGAGAATCAAGCCGGTGATCAGCGCCCACACGATGTAATTCGCGGAAATGTATGGAAGAAACTTGTCAATAGGCTGATTAAAGATCAGCGCCCACACCGATCCGATTGCAACAACAAAAAAAGCCATGCTGACGGTGATCCAGAACTGGCCGAGCCGCGAGCGGGAATATCGCTGGCGAATGTCGCCGATTCCGAGCAACCACCAAATGCGCCAATGATGGAACGCATCGACAAGATCATCCAAGGCCTTACGTTGCAAGCTGGAGCGCGTCATATTCCATCCTAGGTAGCTGTTAGAAGCCTCTGACAGGCTTCTAACGTTGTCCGATGGCCAGCGCACGCACCGCAACATACGTCGTTATCTAGATGCGAAACCAACCTGTCAATGATGACGTTCCTCGGCTTCTGATCTCATCGACAAACGCCTTTTAAATGGCAATGACATAGTGTAGAGCACGCGATAAATGCCGACAACACCAAGGGTACGGGGCGGTTGCTATTACCAAGCTCTATCTAGGGAATTTTATGACATTCGACTGGAGCCGACGGAAAATTGTAGTCACTGGGGCTGGCGGTTTCATCGGCAGCCATCTTGCTGAGGAGTTGGTGCGCCAGGGGGCAGCCGTTACCGCCTTGATCCATTACAATGCGCTAGGAAGCTGGGGCAACCTGCGCTTCGTTGATGCGAGCCTGCGCAATCAGATGAACGTGGTAGCAGGAGATGTTCAGGACTCCGACTTTATGCTTCACGTTCTGGAAGGCGCTGACATCGTGTTCCATCTCGCGGCGCTGATAGCCATACCTTTCTCTTATGTTGCGCCGCGCTCTTACGTTCGAACGAACGTGGAGGGGACGCTCAATGTTCTGGAAGCGGTGCGGAAGGGAATCGCTGGCCGCATGGTCCACACGAGCACCTCTGAAGTTTACGGCACAGCATTGCGCGAACCCATCGACGAAGACCACCCGCTTCAAGGTCAATCGCCCTATTCTGCGACAAAGATCGCGGCGGACAAGCTTGCAGAGAGCTATTGGCGCTCCTTCAACACGAATGTGATGACCGTGCGCCCATTCAACACCTACGGCCCGCGCCAATCGGCCCGCGCCTTCATTCCTACCATCATCGCTCAAGCGCTCACCCGTCCACATATCCAGTTAGGCGCGCTCGATCCGCAGCGCGACATGACCTACGTGAGCGATACAGTGGCGGGCTTTCTGGCTGCAGGAGCTACGGAGGGCCTCGGTGGAGAGACGATCAATCTTGGCACGGGCGAAACGGCATCAGTGGGCGACTTCGCTGACCGGATCGTGAGTTTGATGGGTGTCGAAAAGCCAATCCTGCTTGATTCCCGTCGAGTGCGCCCCGCCAAGAGTGAGGTCATGAAGCTGGTGTCGGACAACAGAAAGGCCGCTCGTCTGCTGGGCTGGACGCCTGCGACGCCTATGGATGAGGGATTACAACGAACGATCGCCTTTATTTCCGAAAGCATCGAACTGTACCGCAGTACCGATTACGTCGTCTAAGGAAATTCGCGATGCAAGCCGTCATCATGGCAGGTGGACGTGGCACGCGTCTTGGCCCTTACACCGCCTTGTTTCCAAAGCCGCTTGCCCCGCTCGGGGACGAAATGCCGGTGCTTGAGTTGTTGCTGCGCCAGCTTAAGAATGCAGGCGTGACGGAGGTCATCCTGGCAGTCAACCACCTCCATCATCTGTTGCGGGCGTTCTTCGGAAACGGCGAACAACTTGGCTTGTCCATCCGCTACAGCCTCGAAGACAAGCCGCTCGGCACCGCAGGTCCACTCGCTGCCGTCATTGAGGGTCTTGACGAAACGTTCTTTGTTGCGAACGGCGATCTTCTCACGACGCTCGACTTTGCAGACATGCGTCTTTTTCATCGAGACACCGGCGCAGACGTGACGATCGCCAGCCACAAACGCGAGGTGAAGATCGATTTTGGCCTGCTCGAAACAGATAGCGGAATGTGGCTTCAAAATTATCTGGAGAAGCCGTCTTATTCGCATCTCGTTAGCATGGGGCTTTATGTCATGCGCCGTGACGCCGTGGCGCCGCATGTCGAGATCGGCAAGTATCTCGACATTCCGGATCTCCTGCGGGCGATGGTCGCAGCAGGCAAGCGCATATACTGCCATGCGCCCGACTGTTTCTGGCTCGATATCGGCAGGCCCGACGATTATCAGCAAGCTCAGGAAATCTTCGCTAGCAACCGCTCTATGTTCCTGAAGGATTCTCCTTGACCGGACGTGCCCTGATCACCGGGGCTTCTGGCTTTCTCGGTCGTCACCTGTGCGCTGCGCTGAAACGCCGGGGGGTGACCACGATCGCGCTCGCACGGCTCGGCTCGGAGATGGCGCCGACCGATGAGCGAATAACACTGTTGGATGAAACAAATCCGCAGGAACTCGCGAGCGCATTGTCGGTTGCCGCGGCGCAATGGGTCTTCCATCTGGCTGGCCGTCCGACTGCGGCCACTCTGACGGAATTGTATCGGGCGAACACCGTCTATGGCGCCAGTCTGCTGCAGGCGGCGCGCTCAACGCCCGATCCACCCGTCATGCTTCTTGCTGGCACGGCAGCGGAGTATGGCTCTGCTGCAGTCAGGCAGGGCAGGGTGGGGGAAGACATCGAATGCAAGCCAACGACACCGTATGGCATCACGAAGCTTGCTCAGACCCTTCACGGTTTGGCATGGCCGGACCGGTTGATCGTCGCGCGACTGTTCAATCCCGTTGGCCCGGGCATGCCTCGCCATCTCGCTCTGGGCGATTTCACGGATCAGATCTCGAAGATGGAGCCCGCTGGTGGCCGATTAGTGACGGGTCAACTGTCTGTAGAGCGGGATTTCATTGAAGTAAGCTCGGTTGTCGAGGCGCTGATCGGCCTTGTCCTGTCACCGCTGGATCGGCCGCTGGTTGTCAACATCTGCTCCGGAGTCGGGACGAGTCTGCGTGACCTGCTCGACGGTTTGATCAGGGCTTCAGGCAAGTCCATCACGATTGAAGAGCGGGAAGACCGCGGCAGTGCGACAACCCGGGGCCTCTCGCGGATTGTGGGTGATCCTGCGCGGCTTGCTCGTCAAGGGCTGGTCGTGCTGCCTCCTGAGCCAGAGAAGCTTGGCCGAGCGCTGCTTAACCCGGCATGACTTATGTGCGCCTTCCTGCGCTCAACAGCCGCCTCGATCGCTTTGGCATACGGAGCATCAGCTGAAGCTCTATCGAGGTTTTGCTCGGCATGCTTCCTTGCTGCGGCCTTTAACCTCTGGAGCGTATCGGGATCGTCCGCAAGCGCCATCAGATGATTTGCAATCGCCTCTGCATCCCCGGGCGGCACCAGATATCCGGTAGTGCCTTCATGCACGAGGTCAGGTAACCCTCCGACACGCGACGCAATGATAGCGCAGCCGCTTGCCATTGCCTCAAGAACGGCAATTGGGCGGCCATCGACCCGGGATGGCAGTACGAAGATATCATACAAGGTAAGGTAAGGCCTGACGTCATCCACAATTCCGCACACGTCGATGCGAGTTCCAGCCGGCGCCCGTGCTACCCGACGCTCGATCTCGCCCGATATCCGTCCGCCGCCTGTCATGATGAAACGCAAGCGCTGCTGGCTTCGGCACAACCCTGCGACATCCACAAAGACTTCTGGCGCCTTTTCTTCTGACATCCTTCCTGAAAATCCAACCACGATCTCGTCGGGCGAGATAGAGAAGCGATCAACAAGATCGGAAGAGCGCGGTCCGACGGCGTAACTCCCGACGTCGATCATGCTCTGGACCAGTTCAATCTCATTGGGTGACCATCCAACGGCGAGGCACCAATCCCGGACTTCCGCGTTCTCGCACAGCACACCTGTCAACAGGGGCATCGCAGCCTGATGCGGCGCGGCATGACCCACTGCATTGAACAAGAAATCCATGATGGCCAATTCGGGATGGCGGTTGGAAAGGTAGGGCACGAGACCATAGAAGAAGCGGCTGCCTGCGATAAGCAGAGCTTGGAAGCGACGCGAGGTGAACAAATATTCGACGAATGTGGTCCACTGCGTTGGGTGAAGGAAGCGCGGCAACGCGTAGACCTCCGTCGTGACGCTTTCGAACCATTCAATGGCGTCGGTGGGGCCCAACTCCTGAAAGACGGTGGAAACCACCACGACGCGCCATCCGCAGTCGACCAGCTCCTGTGCAACTTGCGCCAGAAGCCGCTCGGCACCGCCAACGAGAAAAAACGGGATAGCGATCAGGATGGTTCGTGATGCATGAACCGGCGGCACACGCAGCATTGCTCGCGTAAGGGCGGTGCATGCATTGTCAACACTCAAGGCACGACGTTTTGCTGCCTTCGAGCGGGCATGAGCGTCGCGGTCGATCAACTTGGCGTTTCGCGCGAGAATTCGTTGCCTTTGCGTTTCGATGTCGGGCACACCCGGCCCGGAGCTGAGCGAAGCAGTTTTGTGAACGCGGTAATTCAACAGAAACTCACCCGAGATGTTGCCGAACCGCGCGCCAGTGGCGGCGATCCTGATCCAGAAATCCCAATCTTCTGCAGCGTGTTCCGCCCCCAACCCGTAATCGAAGTAACCACCCACCTTTTCCAGCAGATGGCGATGGAACAAGGCACAGGTGTAGACGTGATTGCCTAGAACGAGATCAGACAAGGCTGGATATGGCAGGATGCCGACAGTTCCAGATCGAGAGCCCATCAGGCGCAACCCACAGGAAATGACGTCAAAACCAAGATGTTCAGCGAGGAACAAGGCCTTTTCGATATAGGTGGGATGAAGTGTGTCATCAGCATCCAGGCAGACAATGTAGGGGCTTTTGCACTGTGCGATGCCGAAATTGCGATTGTCTCCCGCCAGGTGCCGACCCTCACGCAGGAAGACCCGCACTTGCGGTCCGGCAAGCGATCTTACGAGATCCGGCGTCAACCGATCACTTGATCCGCCATCGACGACAATGACCTCAAGATCACGGAAGCTCTGGGCCAGAACGCTATCCACTGCTTCGCCGATAAAGCGACCATAATTGAAGCAGGGAATCACCACAGTCACAAGCGGAACGCCTGCCGGATGGATTCGTGGTGGATACGTCTCAAAAATGCCGCCGGCCCCAAGTTCCGCGACTGGGATCGCCATCGCGTCCTGCTGCGCCACAAGATTGCGGAAGGCTGAAACGGCGACGGAAATGTTACCTCGGAAAATAGAACTGCCAGCTTTTTGGAGGTTTTCAATTGTGAACAGCGCAAGGATGCGCCGCCAACGTTCAGCGACAAATCGTGAGCGCGATAATCGACCCGGTGAACGACCTTTCTGCTCGCGCAATGCAATCAGGTGACTGATGCCACCGCGGATATTGGTTGCGTTCCCGTTTCGCAGGCCATTTATCGCCTTGGCGAGGTTATGCCGATTGATCAGGCTCAAGGCGATGATACTGCGTCGCAAAATGGACATGGTACCTAGCTGTTCCTGGAAGCCCGACAACGCAGCTCACTAACGCTCCGACGCCTGCGACGTCCAGCATTATCGCCGTCCGTCAAGGCTCAAGCCAAGTTTGCCAGCGATTGGTGCCAGTTTCGCCTTGATGCGATGGATGATTTGCCTATAACCGGCTTGGCTCGCAACTGCGTATGGCTTACACTGCGTGGAGACAACGGACTGACCAGAAGCAGCTTCCTTGCCGGCGTCAGCCTCATCACGATGCGCATTTGCTGCGGCAAGAGCAGCCTCAAAAGCGTTGGCTTGTCCTCGCCACCACTGTAATGCTGCGAACTTGCTGTTGGTTTCAGCGGCAAGTGCAGATCGGTAAGCTTCTGCCTGCTGTCGCCACCAGTCTCGGGCCTCGGTCACCGCAGCCAAGTCAAAGCGCATTCGGGTCATTGTAGGCGACGTCTGCATGGTGTCCAACAAGGCCAGCAAGTTCGCTCCGGCGACCTCAAGAGCCCGGTCGTCGGTGCCGTACATGCGATCATGAAATGCTCTGAAATTTGACGGAGGATCACTCGCGAACACAAGTCCGAGAAGCCTCAGCCGCAGGCGGGCTTCGAGCTCAGCGAAGCTCTGGTGAGACACAATCCAATCGCCGATGGCGTTGAGAAGTGTCGGCACGCCTCGGGAGTTGCAGGTCGGAATGATGTTTTGCGCAAGAAGGGAGCAAATTTCAGTGAAAGTGCCAAGGGCATTTGCATGTGTGATCCCTTTGTCGTGCAGCCGGTAGAAAGTCAGGGCCTCCTGCACCACCGCGAACCGGCGGTCATGCCGCAAGGCACGAGTCCACACTTCGAAATCGGGCGCGTAGACCATATCCGGGTCGTACAGGCCATAGGTTTCGTGAAAGCTGCGCCGCACCATTGTGGAGGAGCGGCAAAGCCGGTTCTGCACCACCCAAGACTCCACCTTGTTTGGCGCCCAGTCGTAGTTCAGGTAGGACTCGAGCTCCGCCGCTTGCGGATGGGCCTCCCCGTTGCTGTCCATGAAGCGCACATGGGTGCCTGCAATGTCCACGTCAGGCCGACATTCGAGGAGCGCCAGTTGGCGCTCCGTTCGGCTCGGCGCGATCCAGTCGTCGGAGTCGACATTGGAGATCAAGCGCCCGCGCGAGGCGGCGAAGGCCCGGTTGAAGGAGGCTGCTCCTCCCAGATTTACCTCGTTCTCGATTACCACGATGCGCGGATCGCCCAGTGAGCGCACGAATTGCGCGGAGCCATCGGACGAGCGGTCATCGATTACAATGATCTCGAAATCCTGCATCGTCTGGGCGAGGATACTCTCGATCGTCCGCCCTATATAGTGACGGTAGTTGTAGGAGAGGACAATGAAAGATACGAGCGGAGCGCTATTCATCATGCCAGCCCCGCTCCGACAGCCCGCTCCGACAATACAAACTGATCCCCCGCGACCATTGCGAAATCGACGGGCTTCTGCTGGTCTGCGAGACGGCGAAAAGCGGTGGCGTACGCGTCTAGCATCCGGTTTTCATCGAAGTGACGCTCCGCATAAGCTCTGGCATCTGCGCGCAGTTTGGCCAGTCGTGCTGGATCGCGTTCAAGCTCAGTGACGAGGGCCCCAATGCGATCAAACTGGTTCGGCCGGGCGATCCAGCCGTTCACGCCATCCTCGATCATCTCCGGGATGCCCCCCACTGGTGCGGCGATCACGGGAACTCCACTCGCAGCCGCCTCCATGACAGCAACCGGGCGACCGTCGGCGCGCGATGGAAGCACGAGCACGTCAATCGCGGCAAAGGCTTGGCGCACGTCGTCAACATAGCCGTGGAAAGCAATGCGATCGGCCGCAGGACTACTGGCGCATCGGGAACGCATCGCACCCTCCATAGGCCCGGAGCCAAAAACTGCGAACTGGGCGTTGCACCCCCCTTCCGTGAGACGATCGGCGAGAGCGATGAAGTCGAGCGGCCCTTTCTCTTCAGAGAACCGGCCCACGAAGCCAAGGGTCAGAGGCCGCGGAGGCCGCGTTGCCAGCGGCACGAATGCAGCAAGGTCAATCCCGCTGCAAAGCACCTCGATGGTACGGTTGGGAATACGGGTTGAAGCCGCGACGACTTCGCGCATGTAGGCGCTCTCCACGAACACACAGTCGATGGCGCCCTCATAGATGGAGTGGCGCACCATGTGGCCGACTGGGTTGTATAGCATATCTGCGACGCGCAGGCCTGGGATGTCCTGTTTGAGGAAACCGAGGAGTGGATAGATGAGGTATGCCCCCAGCTGAAGGAGTGCGCCTATCGAGCGCGAGGCGATCACGTCGATCAAAACGGCACGCCACGTGTCAGGATTATGCTTCGACAGGTCAACGAGATCGCCTGTTTCTGCGAAGTCGGCGAGTTCGTCCGACTTGTAAGCTCCGGTTTCGCGCTGCTGGATCATGCACAAGATAGGTTCGCCGCGTGCCCGCAACGCCCGCGCAATCCGAACGATCAGAGAGCCTTCTACTGCAAAGGGAAGCAGGATCAGGACCGCCTTCTTCTGCGGCTTGATGTCAACGCCGTGCATCGCACCGTCTCCAGTATCAGTCGACAAGGTCACCCCACGCAGATGGCTAATCTACTATCGTTAAGTTATCACATCGTCCAGCTCACCGGAGTTTTCGAATTGCAGGAATGCGCAGGTTATGAAAAAGGCGCTAGCAAAACGCCAAAACCGTTAGCGGGGTAATACGGAGACATAGACTTGACCGTCTACCGGACACCAAGGGAAAAAGCCTGCGAAGAAGACGTTCAAGGACTGACAGATCGGCTAATTCTACATCGATAGCGCGGAGGTCCGAACGGAGCAGGGCAAGCGGCACATGTTCGCAGCAATCGACCGTGTTTAGAAATTCGCCTTCGTCGAACTTCATGAGAAGGCCATTACGGCAACATGACACGATCATAAGCGAAACGAGCGACCTGGGGTCAGGACCCGTTAATTTGGGCGAAACGGTGGGAGGGAAATGGCGCGAGGTTGAGGAGCAGGCCTG
Organism: Raskinella chloraquaticus (SeqCode); assembly: GCF_021731865.1. Classification (NCBI taxonomy): domain Bacteria; kingdom Pseudomonadati; phylum Pseudomonadota; class Alphaproteobacteria; order Hyphomicrobiales; family Phreatobacteraceae; genus Raskinella (SeqCode); species Raskinella chloraquaticus (SeqCode). The sequence continues at coordinate 12,373 of NZ_JAKFWN010000045.1, forward strand.
CAGGACGTCGTCCGACTTTCAAAGGCTTGCGACATAAAGATCGCGTCATTTCACCCCATCCGAAGGACAAGGCACGAATGGCAAACTGGTTCGTCGACGCCCTCAACCATACCAAAGGGTATGCTTTTCGGGCTTCTCCTGCCATTTTATCCATTCGTGCCATGCCGTTTTGCCTAAATTAATGGGTCCTGGCCCTAGCTCAGATCAGCTTACACCCTTGCGCACAGTCTCGCTCACAAGCGCGATTTGATCGTCGGTGAGCAATTCATGGAATGGCAAGCCGATGATGCGTAGCCCTAGGTCATCAGTGACGTCTAGTCTTTCGCGAGGTGCTGTGGCGAAAGGAGGATGCGTGTGGCACCCCCGCGACCACCAGCGCCGCCAGGGAATGCTGCGCTCGTCTAGGCCGGCAGTCACGGCATTGACGTGCTTGGCCGGGATCCCGATATTGATCGTCATTGAGACCCAGCGCTCCCCGAACCCTGCATGCCAGTCGATCGGCGCATCGCCAAGATGATGGCGATAGGCCTTCGCAAGAGCCTTAAGCCGAAACTCCTTTTCGGCGGCGTGCGCCAGGGCAGTAAGCCCGACGGCGGCAGCGTATTCGGATATGCGGTGATTGCCGCCGCGGCGTGCGGCAAGGCGGGTGCCAGGCTCAAAGCCAAACGACGAAGCGCTGCGGGCTGCGGCAATCAGGTCGGCATCCTCCGAGACAATCGCGCCGCCCTCGCCAATGCCCAGCATTTTGGTGGCGTGGAGGCTGACGCAGGCCGGAACCCGTCCGACCCCATCCAGAGATAGCGCGGCAGCCGCCATATCCAGCACGACCGGGATGCCGGTCTTCTCCTCAAAGGAATTCCAAGCGCGCTGGTCAATAGGAGCGCCAAAGGGGCTGACAGCCACGATAGCAGCCGGTAGCTCGGGCAAGCGCGCGATTAGCTCCTGGGCGATCTCTGGCGTCAGTGCCCAGTTGTCGGCGTCGACGTCCGTAAACCACGGCTCGAACCCGGCATTCGTGACGGCCTGGGCCGTGGCAATGAAGGTATAAGCCGGCATGATGACGAACCGGCCCCGGCGGGCTCGGAGCCGAAGGGCGAGCTCGATGGCGACGGTTCCGTTCGAGACGGTCGCCACATGAAGCCGCGCAGGCGTCGTGAGGCGCGACTGGAGCAGATCCGCAAGGGCAGCGGCGAAGCGCTGGTTGAGAGGCCCGTCGTTCGAGTAGACGTGACGCTCATCCATTTCCCGCAAGAGCGGAAGGATCGCATCTCCAGTTGGCAGTACGGGCACCATCACGGCCGGCGGCTTGATCCCGGCCGGCAGCCTGCTCGCCGGCACGGCGTCGGTCTGATCGGCCACGCTCACCGCATCTGTCTGCGTCATTGCATTCCCCATCTTGCCTCGCTCAACCATCGACGCGTCCCGCAGGGGGCGTGACTGATGATTCAGGATCGTGTGTCAGCCAACATTGTCCGCTGTCAAGACGAGAAAGGCAGGTCCGCACGGGCCACTGACGTCTGCGCGAAGCTTCAGGTATGCGTAGCGCTGACGCGTCCGACCATGGCTTTGCAGTTCTGGTCGTAATCCTTGAGCGCGATCTTCCGCTCAAACGTCACGAAGCGCTCAACAGCGGCAACGAGCTCTGGTTTGTCGAGATCGTCGCACATCAGCCAGCTGCCCGGTCGGACAACTCTAGCGAGAATAGGTCCAACAACGCTGATTTCGCTTTCGTTGTGGACCGCGTCGCAAAACACCACTTCATATGACGATCTCAATGAAACCTCAGAAATATTGCCTCTTGTGATAGCAGTGACATATTTTAAAAGATCTAGATGTCGTAGATTATCAATAAGACATCCGATTACACCGCCATGAGCTGTTACCGGGCGCGAAATGACGTCTTGGTCTGCGTACATTTGTGATATATTAAGCTTCAGAATGGCTTCAGATATCGATGCAAGCCCGAGATCGACAATGTCGAAATGTCGTTGCTTGCACGCAGAATCTCGAATGCCTAACGCCAACGATGTTGACGAACGACCAATCCAGCTCCCAACCTCGAGAATATCACCTTGGCCATGAAGAGCCAAGTTGTAAAGCATCGTCAATTCTAGAGAAAACATCCAGCCGTCTGGGAAAATTTCTATATCTACGGGCAGAGAAACTAGGGCGCTCGGATCGAATGGGTCCCGCTCCAGACTTTCCTGAAATCGACGCGATACCATATGCAAACATCCTAGTTGGTCGTATCAGTTCTGAATATCAGCTGATGGTCAATACATGTCGGTATGGAGACTTAGTCAATTCACCGATAAACTATCTTATTGCCGCTCAGATCGTTACTACAACGGATCTTCCGATAGGCTCAGGCGCGACGTCACTTTCTGTATGTTTGAGCCAGCGAGATCATCGTCTCTACGAGGCGGGTGGGCGAGAACCGCGCACTGGCTCGTACGCGCCCACTTTCTGCGATGCTCGACAGCGCATCCGGCTCACTCGACAGACGGGTGATTAGGCCGGCCAACTCATCAGCAGTCTTATAGCTCAGAAAGTCGCGACCGTCGACAAACTCACTTTCCAGAACGGCATTCGGCGCAGACAAGACGGCTGCCCCGACCGAGAATGCGCCAAGCGCCCTCTCGTGGAAACCAGTATGGTGCGGCAAGGGGCAGATAACGACATCGGAGTCCGCCATGATCGCCAGAAGTTCGCTGAAGCTGCGGGCTGGCAAGTAGGTAAAGTCTTTAGGGCGATCAGGTCCGATGAGCTCTGACGTCAAGATAGTGATTGGCAGATTTCCAAGCGCCTTAAGCAGACTGCGCCGGCGTTCAAACTTCACGAGGTCTGCAACTGCAGTGAGCAGGAAGCGGTGGTCCGCGTTGAAGGCATCAAAGAGCAATCCAACTTCGCGGCATGCTCGACGGGTCTCGACGCGTGGGTCGAGGCTCAAGTCTGCGATGCAGGCTTCCGACACTGCTTCAAAGATGTGTTTGATGATCTTGGCTCTATAACCGCCATAGGCGGCAAGTCGCTTGCGAACCTCAGCCGGCGGTGGAAGCTGAATTGGCAGGAGCCAGCGATGGGTGCGGCGGCCCGCGTGACGGCGCGGCGGAGGTTGACTGGCGGGAAAAGTGATGGATGGTACGAAACGGACGTTGTGAATATTCAATTCATGCGCCTCTTGGACATAGCCATAATCTGTCGCAAGAACGAAGCGCAGTGGGAAATTGACGCCCATTTGGTGGACGAGCGTTTCATGTGTTGGACAGTCGTGCATCACATCGAATACCGACTTTCCGTAGTATTGAAAGGCAGAACTCAGGCGTCCCGGTTGGTCGTTTGCCAAAGAAAGCTCTGAACCAAAGCCATTAAAACAGATAAAAAATACACAATCATTGTCCTGCAAGGCGCTATGGATCGCGCGGGGATGCGATCTATAGTCAATAATATTAGCACCGATTTGAAATTCTTTAAGCGCTAAAGCCAGTTCATGGGCAAAAACAGAATTATGCTGGAAAGCATCTATTTCACCACAAATCAGGATCGCAGCGTACGCGTTCGTTGACATCAAATTAGGCCATTTACGTTCATGGTGTTGTTCTTCAGTTACATTATCTATTGGAGCAACATAAGGGATTTCAAACTTACATTTTCGCTTTCCATCGGAACAGGCGACGCAGCCTGTGCAATGCTTTTGCCATTAGATGCGTCCCGTCTTGCGCAGCATGCAAGGTGACAGGTTCAGGCACTCTTGCAGGCCCCTGTCGCCGCACAACTGCTTCGGGTGTATACTGAGACAACAGCATGTCAGCCGTCCTATCGGGGTTTTCGAGGCTGGACGCTTGCGCGGCAGCAAGCATCGTGTTCTCCGCCGCCAACTGCTCGCACTTTTTGTATAACGCCTCATACTCACGAAAGAGATTATCATGCCGCTCCTCACCGTAGCGGTTAGCTTCTTTGAGGAAGTCTGCAAGACGCTGGTTCTCGCCAACGAGCTTTTCGTACTCGCGAAAGAGATTGTCGTGGCGCTCCACACCGTAGCGGTTGGCTTCGTTGAGAAGGTCTGCAAGACGCTGGTTCTCGCCAACGAGCTTTTCGTACTCGCGAAAGAGATTGTCGTGGCGCTCCACACCGTAGCGGTTGGCTTCGTTGAGGATGTCTGCAAGACGCTGATTTTCAGCAACCAGCCGCTCGATGCTTTGCGCTGCGTGATCGCTAGCGGCGCGGGCGTTGACAATATCAGCTGTGTCAAGACCGCTCAATGAGACGCTTGGACGAGTGACAAGCTGTTCTTCTTGCAGCAGCTCCTCCACAATCACGCGAGTGCGGGCGACCAGTTGAGCGTCGATATCAAGGACACGACGGAACGACGCTTGATTGGCACGTGCAAGTTCGTACAGGATCGCGGGATCTGCCGTAACATTTCGGAGGCGTTCTATTGTGCGCTCGACGTTGCGGTCAATGATCATGATATCGCGCCCATCATTGAAGGCGACGTTGAGCTTCAGTGGATCGGTGATGCAATTCACGACGCCCCGAAACCCAGCTTCCATGCAGCTGCCTGTTGGAAAGCCATCGAACGCGCCGCAACCGAGCCCTGCCGGATGGTTAGGCGACAAGACAATGTCCATGCTCGAATAGAAGCTGTCAAAGAAGGCATTCTTCTGGGCTCCGTAATAAGTCGTTACCAATTCGGCCGACCCCAGGGGAATGTCGTCTGGCGTGTAGTCTCCGACCACGTGAAACCGAAAGCGCTCATCAGACGCAAGGGCACGAGCAACCTCAACGAATTGATCGTATCCTTTTTGCGCAAAATTGTTGCTGTATCGATGAGCAACAAAACAGATATCAATTGTATCTTTGTCTCGTCCAAAAAGTTTCTTGTCACGTTCGAATGAAAATTTGACATTGCTATCGAAGACGCCGCCATAAATGAATTCGATCTTCGAAGCGTCGCAGCCGATTTTCTCCAGGAGATGCTTCGACGTGATCGTCTGGGTCGTGATGATCCGGCGGCAGAGCGGCGACATGGCGACCTTGCGCAAATGCTCGTCGCTCGCCGCGACATTCGGCTCGAAAGAGCCGCCGGGATAAAGCTGCAGGATGAAGGGGATGCGCCGCTTCTCGAAATAGGGCAGCAGACGCTGTGCATTTCCAAGGAACGTCACATAAGCAAGGCGGGGTACAAGATTGGCGGCTTGATCGAGGGTTAGGATGCGATCCTTCAGAGATTCGGCAATGGGAAGCTGCGCCGCAAGATCTCCCATGCCGTGATGAGCAAAACCAAAATGCCAAGCCTCCATCGACACAAGAACAGACGAGTTGAAGAAACCGAGGTAGTGCTCGTACTCCAGCGTGCGGAACGGCGAGGCTGGCGACGGCAGCACGTCATCGTAGATGGCGAGGTCGGCGTAGCCGGGCATCTCCCTCCCCGCAGCATCAACACTAATCATCAACTGTTTTCCGCTGAGGCTTGCGTCGACCCCTCATGCCGTTATGGCTCGAGCTAATGGACAATCGCTTGAAGATTTTGGGATGGAAAATTTTGCTTCACGAATTTCCTTGCCGTGTGCTAGCAAACTGGTCCGATGCTGCCAAGTGGAAATTCTCCGTCAGCCCTTGCGCAGGTAGCGCGCTCAGATTGCGGTGGGACTGACTGGAGGATCATCAGAACAGGACTGACATGAAGGGAATTATTTTGGCTGGGGGCAGTGGCACCCGCCTGCATCCTATGACTCTTGTCATGTCGAAGCAGTTGATGCCTATCTACGACAAGCCGATGATCTATTATCCGCTGTCCGTGCTGATGCTCGCCGGCATCCGCGAGATCCTGATCATCTCGACGCCGAACGATCTGCCGCGTTTCCGCCACCTTCTGGGCGACGGCAGTGCCTGGGGCCTTTCGTTCTCTTACGTGGAGCAGCCCAGTCCCGACGGTCTTGCGCAGGCCTTTATCCTAGGAGCAGACTTTGTCGGAACAGATCCTTCGTGGCTCGTGCTGGGCGACAACATCTTCTATGGCCATCGGCTTTCCGCAATCCTTCAGCGCGCCTCGGCGCAGCGAGAAGGAGCCACCGTTTTCGCCTATCATGTCGCAGATCCCGAACGCTATGGCGTGGTTGAGTTCGGCGGCGATGGCCGGGCCTTGTCCATCGAAGAGAAGCCAGCCCAGCCGCGGTCGCGTTGGGCAGTGACGGGGCTTTACCATTATGGACCCGAGGTTGTGGAAATTGCGCGCTCCCTTAAACCGTCAGCACGAGGCGAACTTGAGATCACTGACTTGAACCGCCGTTATCTTGAGATCGGACGTCTTAACGTTGAGCGTCTCGGGCGCGGCTTCGCCTGGCTCGACACCGGCACGCCGGATGCCTTGATTGACGCTTCGACCTTCGTGCAGTCGCTTGAAAAGCGGCAGGGCGTAAAAATTTGCTGCCCGGAAGAGATCGCCTTCCGCATGGGCTTCATCGACGAACGAGCTTTCCTTGCCTTGGCGGACCGCTTTGGCCGAAGCGCTTATGGACAGTATCTGCGCTGTGTTATCGAAGAGAGCGTCGAGCCCCGAGGACGGCCTGGAGCTGTCCTCGAGATTAGTGGATAATTGTGTTGTCATGCGCCGGATCTACATCTTCGGTTGCGGGGGCTCAGGGAGGGAGATACTGCAGATCGTTCTTGACCTCGCCGAAGCTGGCGAGCAAATCGAACCTGCAGCCTTCTTGGTTGACTCAGTCTTTGAGGCGCCGACGCACGTTCAGGGGCTGCAAATCTTCCGCAGCCTTGACGCGCCTCATCAGGACCCGACTGCGCAAGTGGTGATTGGTCTTGGCTCGCCCGCTGCACGCAAATGTGTTGCCCGCCGGCTTGAAAAGCTTGGGATCCGTTGTGCCACGCTTATTCATCCACGCGCCTGGATCGGTCGCGAAGTTTTTTTTGGCCCGGGCGTTGTTGTTTGCGCCCAGGCGGCAGTCGTCACGAATGTCAGGCTCGGCGCACATGTTCATGTCAACGTTGCCTCCTCCGTACATCACGACTGTCGCCTTGACGACTTCGCGACCTTGGCGCCGGGCGTACATTTGGCCGGGCACGTCACATTGGAAGAAGGCGCAGATCTTGGTATCGGCGCCTGTGCAATTCCTGGCGTTACAATTGGCCGATGGGCTTCAGTTGGCGCAGGCGCGGTAGTGACGCGCGACGTGGCGCCCAATTCCGTCGCTGTCGGTGTTCCTGCTCGGGAAATCCGACGCCGGCGAGAGGGTTGGCACGAAGAGAGGTGGCCCGAGGAAACCGGACAACAGGGATAGCTTGTCAATCGGCACGCAAAGTTGACCCCGGATCGGCGTCCAGTGTCGACCCTCTTGTCGTAGGCCTCCGGGACGAGCAGAAGCCAGAGCGCAGCTGGCCGGGTTCGCGCAGCCGGGGCGGCTGCGGCTCCAGAAAACGAGGATGCTGTGGGAGCGTTCGGGCGCGGTTCTTGAAGCGCCGGCGGTTGTAGCGGTTGCAGATCGTGGTCGGCGGGCCGTCGCGCTCCGGCAGGTCATACCAGAACGCACTCACCCGCAGCACCCAGAAAAACCGTTCAGGGCACGCCGGTCATCAACGCGCGGCACGCGGCGAGGTTTGTTGGGCAGGTGCGGCTGGATCACCTGTCATTCCTTCTCCGTCAGATCGTAGCACCCCATCGACAAGCTCCAGAAAAGGAGCTTGAATCACGCCGCAAGCCTAGAGGAAACCCCAAAGGCCCGTTTATGTGTTTTCGC
>NZ_JAKFWN010000045.1:20131-50967 GCF_021731865.1 Raskinella chloraquaticus (SeqCode)
TTATGTGTTTTCGCCCTAATATGGAATGTTCATGCGCCTGTGTCTGAATTGTCGACGAACGAGTCCGCTGGCGGTATCGGAACATCTTGTCCCCGCGGGATGGGCGTGTATTGCCTGTGGGTGGCGGCCGGAGATTGTAGACGACATTCCGATGTGCGCGCCGGCGCTCGCCGACACTTCGAACGGCTTTGATCCAGCGGCATTTTCCGAGCTGGAACGCTGGGAAGAAGGTCATTTCTGGTTTGAACCACGCAATACTCTCATCGCCGGGCTGGCTATGCAGCATTTCCCGGAGGCGCGCTCCTATCTTGAGGTGGGATGTGGAACGGGTTTCGTCTTGGAGCCCTTTGTCAAGTCCGGTCGCTATGCGCGGATCGTGGGCTCCGAACTACACCCGAGTGGGCTCCGCGTGGCGCGGCAGCGCTGGGGGCACGCGGTCGAATGGCTTCAGCTGGATGCCAGGGCTCTCCCGGCTCGAGGGGCTTTCGACCTTGTCGGAGCGTATGACGTCATCGAACATATCGCTGAAGACGAACTGGTTCTGCGGGAGATTTCAGCGGCTCTGAGGCCTGCAGGCGGAGTAATCCTGTCAGTGCCCCAGCACCCATTTCTGTGGAGCGATGCCGATGATGCGGCCAAGCATGTGCGTCGTTACCGGATGGGCGAACTTGAGGCGAAGGTCAACGCTGCAGGCCTTACCGTCGTCGCCTCGACTTCCTTCATGAGCCTGCCGCTGCCGCTGATGCTGACGAGCCGTTTCCTCAGGGGCCGCAGCGGGTCCGCTCGTGTGGCGGAGGTTGAAGTGCGCCCTCCTCGTTTGGTCAACAGCGTGCTGCGATCAATCTTGACTCTTGAGGTCAAGGTTGCCCTGGCGGGACTGCCTTGGCCGATCGGTGGCAGTCGTGTCGTTGTGGCGCGCAAGGCCTGAGCCGATCCTTTAACGGATTAGCGGCGTGTCCAGTCTGCGATAAAGCCTGAAATCACGGAACGACACGCTGAACCGCGCAACTTCGGCGTAGCGCAGGAGGAGCTGCTTTTCCGTTTCTCCAATCGGCTCGATCCAGCGATCATCGTAGATCGCGATGATGTCCGGCGGATTTTTTGCGAGAAGCATCTCCCAGATACCTCTTGCCCGCTCACCTGTGTAGCTGCGCAGCGGCCAAGTGGAGGGAGCATGGGGAACCAGGTCGTTGAGGAGATAAAGACCCGAGAGTGCGCCGAAGACGGTAAGGGTCTCACCCGAGCGGGTGTGCTGCTCGAAGGCGCGCGTCACTGCATCGACATAGGCGTGCATCTCGGGGGCCGTGACCAAGCCCTTGAAGGGTCCGCTTTCCACGCGTGTCGGGATTGCGGGACGGCCACCCGTCACTTCGCCATACACCCAGGTCTGAGAACTGTAGCCGGTCGCCGCCAGCACGAAGGCAAGCGGAAGCACGCAAGCGGTCACCCTGAGACGCCCTTGCCGGAAATCAGGTGGAGTTAGGAGTGCTAGGCCAACGGCCGCAGCGAACAGCCCGCCGATGGCGATGTTGTTTACGTGCCCGGCGGATGTCGACCCTGTCACAGCGCCCGAGACAAGACTGACGAAGAGCAGGCCTGGCACGATGGTCCGCGCTGAACCCCGGATCTCGATCGCCACGACATAGGAGGCGATGATCAGACATAGGATGATCACATCATGCGATTTGAGATAGGCGACAGGTCCTCCAGAAAGAACAAGCACCAGTCCCGGAACGATAGCGATTGTTGCCGCTACACGCTCGTGGCGGAGCTTCATGGCGAAGAGCACCACCAACGCGCTAGCGGTCCAGACGAGACCAGCGATCACGAGAGGCTGATTGGCAAAGACGCGCCCGGCTGCCTGCATCCGTGCAGTAAACCCGCCGACAAGACTTACGAGCCCGGTGGTGAACTCCACCATTGCAAGAAGACGTTCGAAGCCGAAGATGGCGAGAAGAAGCCCCGCACCAGCCGCTGCACAGATCGCGCAGACACCGATGAAGGTCGCCAGCAGGCGCACTTCCTCGCGACGACGGGCGCTCCCCCACGCAACGGCAAACAAGAGGACGGGCGCAATCGCCAACGTCGGATACACGATCGCAGTGATCGTCAGGAGCACAGCGGATCCGATGAGCGATGGTAGGACACGCGTCGGTCGCGACGCACGTGAACTGCGCTCAACGTTGAGTAAGGCACCGCCATAGAGCGCCAGCGCGCCCGCGAGCGCGAACATCGCGATCGTGTTGTACGAGGGGGCGGGCAGGCTGAAAGGAATGTACGTGATGGGAAGCGCTGCAGCGAGTGCCGCCACGGGACGGGGGCGCAGTCGACGTACCAACAGGTATATTGCGGCGGCTGCAGCCAAGGCCATGCCGACGTACAGGACGCGAAGGAACAGGACTAGGCCGTTGAGGCCGCCCGAAAGTGCAATGTAGAGGCGCGCCAGCGGGTAAGCGGGCAGCTCCGACAACTGAGGCAAGAGGAGGCTCTTGCCAGCTCTGAAGCCGTTGCGCATCCACTCGATGATGTGGGTGGCGTAGTAGGCCTCATCCGAGAGATCGACACCCACATCCAGGCGCAAAGCAAAGAAGACCAGCGCGAAGGCCGCGAGGCCGCCTAGCCAGAGTAGATCAACCCAGGCTTTTTCACCGGCAGAGACATAGAAAAATGGAAACTTAGTGGAAAACAAAGGAGAGTGCCTCGATAGCGTGGGTGCACGAGCCATCCGCACTTGGCGCAGCCGTCATGACACTGTATGCGATTACCTCAATGGTTGGAACGCGCGATGTCTGAAATCAGAACTGGGCTGCGAAGGTTTCTGGAGGACCCACGCCTCTACGAGCTTGTGCAGAAGGCTATGGGTGCGCGGCACAACCGGCAGGCTTTCGTCGACCGATACATCCGGCCCCGTCCTGGTGATCGCGTGCTCGATGTGGGATGCGGGCCGGCGGCGCTCCTCTCGCACCTGCCTGGTGTCAACTATACCGGCTTCGATCCCAATCCAGCCTACATACAACAAGCGCAGCGCCGCTATGGCGAGCAGGGGCAGTTCCACGCCAAAATCTACGATGAGGCAGATGTCTGCCGGTTCAAACCATTCGATATCGCGATCATATCGGCAGTGCTTCATCACCTGGACGATCAGGAGGCACGCCGGCTGTTCGGCCTGTTGCGCCGTTCGCTCAAGCCGGGCGGACGTGTGCTCACGTTGGACAACGTCTACGTCGATGACCAAAATCTCATTGCGCGCCTCCTCATTTCGCTCGATCGCGGCCAGAACGTGCGGTCGCCCGAAGGTTACCGGGAGTTGGCGACCGGGATATTCGACGATGTCCACGGTGACGTTGTTCACAAAGCAATCCCACCCTACACCTACTACATCATGTCAATTCGATGAGGCGCTCGAACAAGTGACACATGCTTTGCCCTTGATTGCGCCCGTTGAATCCGCTGCCGTAACGTCCCGGCCACTTCTTTCGGTCGTCTCCACTTTGTACCGCTCGGAGAGCTTCCTGGAGGAGTTCGTTGCCCGAGTGTCTGAGAACGCGCGCCTCGTTGCCGAGGATTATGAGATTATCCTCGTCAACGACGGCTCGCCGGATGGCAGCCTCTCTTTTGCGTTGAGCCTGGCCCGTCGCGACCCGCACTTGGTCATCATAGATCTCTCCCGGAATTTCGGGCACCACGCTGCCATCCTAGCCGGTCTCGCCGCGACGAGCGGTGAGCGTGTCTTTTACCTCGATTCTGACCTTGAGGAGTCGCCCGAACTCCTGCCTTTGTTTTGGGAGGAGATGAACCGCGAAGCACTCGATGTCGTCTACGGGCGTCATCCCCAGACGGAAGGTACCCAATTCCGCAAGGTGACGAGCAACGCGTTCTGGTTCATCTTCAACGCGCTGTCGGATACTCCCGTTGAGCGCAACCTCTGTCACGTCCGGCTGATGTCGCGCGACTATGTCAACGTTTTGAACAATATGCCGGAGCGCTCCTTGTTCCTCGGTGGGCTTTACGCATGGCCCGGGTTCCGTCAGAAAGCCATGTCTATCGAACGGAAGCTGCGAAGGGCACAGTCAACCTACGACACCTGGAAGCGCATCGGGCTGATGACGCGATCGATCATCGCATTCTCGACACGTCCCCTTGAGGCACTGTTTCTCGTTGGGGCACTTATGGCTGCTCTGTCCTTCGTCGCGGCCGGAGCAATGATCGCGTTAAGAATCTTCAGCTCCGAAACGGTCATGAGCGGATTCACGGCGCTGATCGTATCCATATGGTTCCTTTCGGGGGTTCTCCTGGCCGGCATGGGCGTCTTGGGGCTCTACATCGCGCACATCTACGTGGAGGTGAAGGCTCGCCCGCGGGTAATTGTCCGGGCGGTGCACCGCTTTGGCTCCGCGCCAGCTACTACATCCGAGCCGGCCCCCGTTAAACCGTGAGCGGCCCCCCGCCACAACGCCTGTCTTGGGCTGTCTCGGGCCGCGGTACCGCACTGCTGGCTGTGGCCGAAGCGTGCCGCATCGGTCTGCTAAATGCTCAAATCGTTGGTGTTGCGATTGATCGTTCGCTTCCGCTCGCCGCGCGCTTGGCGGATCTCGGTATTCCCTGCTATTTGGTTGACCACCAGGCCAGCGAAAGCCGTGCGGCTTTTGACCAAGGTTTGGCCGAGGCTCTGTCAGGATCGCAGGCCGATCTGACGTTTCTGACTTTCAATCGACTGATCGGGCCGGACGTCTTGGCCGCTTGCCGGCGGCGGATACTCAACCTGCACATGGCACTTCTGCCGCTCTTTCCAGGCTTTGGCGCCCTGCGGGCCGCGCTCCGGTCCGGAATGCGTGTGGCCGGTGTCACAATCCATGTAGTCGATGATACGGTAGACGGTGGCGCCATCATTGCCCAGGGCATTTGTCCGATCTATCCGGGCGACACGGAAGCCCTGCTCGGTCGCCGCCTATTTGAGACAGCTTTGCCGCTTGTTATGCAATGCGTTCGGTGGTCCGCATCGGCCGACCTCATCATCACGAGCGATGGTCTTCCGATCTGGAAGCGCGACAATCTTCAAATGGGCCCGCGACATTTCCCTGGTGTCGACGCCGATATCACCGCTTTTTCGGATGAGTTCTGCAACCAGCTTCCCTGAGCATGGATGCAACTTCGTTCAGCTAGAGCATCATCCCGCCAGGTGGATACCGGCTGACGGAAAAAGATGATGCGAAAGCAATAATCTAGAGCAAAAATCCGTACCAGCTTGATCGGATTTTGCTCTAAGAAGATCGGTCCAGGTACCGTTGGGCATCTTCACCAACATTGAGCAGGAGATCGACGATGGAGACCGCAGGCTCGAATGCCCCCCAGAGCTGGGGATAGTCAGGGTAGCCGGAGTAATCCATCCACGCCACCTCAATGCCCGACCGTTGGAAGGCGGGAACATCCAAGTAATCCTGTGCAGCGGGTCCACTGAGATATCGTGTTCCACCGCGCGCTAAGACGAGCTCCACCACTCGCTCGCTCGGGTTCATGGCCGCCAGAGCCGAGCGCTCGATAACATCCACACATCGGTGCATCATGCGCTCGATTCCTAAGCCAGAACATATTTTTTGCAGGAGAATCGCATTAATCTGAGAAAGAATGGCGGCTTGCCCCGCCTCCCTCATGGCTGAAAAAATCCAAGGTGCGACCCGGTCGAAATGGGCCGCGCGCCGGTAGGCGTGCGTAATTGAGGCGATATGGTTTTCTACCCAGCCAGCTTGAGCCGGCCGGGTCTCATCGATGGCCTGTCCAAACCGAGCTTCAACCGGGATTGTTAACCAAATGAGTCCATTTGGAGTCTTGATACGGTTTCGATTGCGCCAGTCTTGTCGAGTATATTGCACACTTTCAAGAAATATTACTTCGTCAGCCAAGCGCAACATATCAAAATAACCGCGCCAAGGTATATAATTAGATTGTATAACAACAACTGTCTTAGTCACTGACAAGTCCTTACTAGATTTCGCTATCTTATAAACTATAAAAAATAGGATTAACGTTTTTTTTATCTCAAAAAACGCGCAGTCGGGCTATGAAGGGCGTCTCAGGGTTCGTTGAACCCCGTCGATCACCCGATCGGCCTCTTCCATGCACATACCGGCGAACAAAGGGAGGCGGACAAGGCTGACACTCGTCCGATCGGTTACGGGCAGGTCGCCGGGCGTCCGCCCGTAGCGCAGCCCGGCCGGTGCTGAGTGAAGTGGAATGTAGTGGAAAGGCGCCCAAATGTCCTGCACGCGCAGCGCCTCAATTAGCCCATCGCGGGTCGCCTGGTCACGCAAAAGCAGGTAGTAAAGATGCGAGTTATGCTGGCAATGGGCAGGAACGTGAGGTCGCCGTACGAGGTCGGCCGACTCAAGGTCGGTGAAGGCCTCATCGTAGCGAGACCACACTGCCTGCCGCTCGCTGTTAAAGCGCTCGACTTCCTCGAGTTGCGCCAGGAGGACCGCAGCAGTTATCTCGCTTGGCAAGAACGAGGAGCCACAGTCCATCCAAGTGTACTTATCGACTTGGCCAAGCTTGAAGGCTCGGCGGTTCGTTCCCTTCTCCCAGATCACAAAAGCACGTTCAGCAAGTGACGGATCCGTCACAATGAGGGCGCCCCCTTCACCAGACATGGCATTTTTTGTTTCGTGGAAGCTGAAGCAACCGAGATCGGCGAGCGCACCGGCGGGGCGCCCGCGATAGGTTGAAAGAAGCGCCTGTGCGGCATCTTCGATCACCATCAAGCCGTGCCGGCGTGCGATGGCGACAATTGGGTCCATCTCGGCGCAAATGCCCGCGTAATGCACGACGAAGATGGCCTTCGTGCGCGGCGTTATAGCGGCCTCGATCAGAGTCTCGTCAATGTTTAGCGTATCACGGCGAATGTCGATAAAGACCGGTACAGCATTGCGCAGCACGACAGCGTTGGCGGTCGACACGAAGGTGAACGAGGGCATGATCACCTCGTCGCCAGGCTCCAGGCAAGCGAGGATGGCGGCCATCTCGAGCGCTGCCGTGCAGGACTGTGTGAGGAGGGCATCAGCCAAACCCATACGTCGCTTCAGCCAGTCTTGGCAACGATTGGTAAAGTCCCCATTGCCCGAGAATTCGCGTCGATCAAAGGCCTGGCGTAGGTATTCGAATTCACGCCCGCCAAGTGGAGGACGGTTGAACGGCAGGGAACTCATGACGTCTAGCCTCTGGCGCAAGCGATCAGGGCTGATCGGGCGAGACAAATATCTCGCGAATATCAATCGCGTCAACCCGTGAAAGTATAATGCCGTCGGCAGTTGCGAATTGCGGAAGGGGACGCAATGCTCTAGTAGCACACCGGAATGCAGACGTGCACTCCACAGAAGAGCACGGTTACTGAAAGGGCAACGGGTGGCCAAACGATATTTGATCACAGGCGGGGCAGGATTTATTGGTTCGGCGGTCGTCCGACACATCATCGACGCGACACACCACAAATGCCTTGTAGTTGATAAGCTGACCTATGCCGGCAACCTAGATTCGCACGCGCTGGTTTCCAGCAACGCACGTTACGGCTTTGTGCGCGCTGATATTTGTGACGCAGCGTCCATTGAGGCGCTTGTTGCGGAGTTCGATCCCGACGTAATCATGCATCTTGCGGCCGAGAGCCATGTCGACCGTTCCATCGACGGTCCGGGCGAGTTTGTACTCACCAACGTGGTTGGCACTGTCACTCTACTAGAGGTGGCGCTTGCATTTTGGCGCAAGTTGGATGCCGACCGACGCAAGTCGTTTCGTTTCCATCACGTTTCGACCGACGAAGTGTACGGCTCACTGGGACCGCAGGGGCTTTTTACCGAGACAACGGCCTACGACCCTCGGTCGCCTTATTCTGCGTCAAAAGCGGCGTCTGATCATTTTGTCTCAGCATTCCATCATACTTATGGTCTGCCAACCGTTGTTACGAATTGTTCAAATAATTATGGACCTTATCATTTTCCCGAGAAGCTTATCCCGCTGATGATCCTCAACGCTTTGGAATGCAAGCCACTGCCAGTTTATGGCGAAGGGAGAAATGTCCGCGACTGGCTATTCGTCGAAGATCACGCTCGGGCCTTGCTAGCAGCGGCCGAGCGGGGTCGGGTTGGCGAGACTTACAATATTGGTGGCGAGGCGGAGCGCGAAAACATAGAAGTCGTGCGGGCGATCTGCGCTCTGATGGACCAGCGCCTGGGCGATCCGCCAGGTACACGCGATCGCCTCATCACTTATGTAAAGGACCGTCCCGGCCACGATCAACGCTACGCTATTGACTGCTCAAAAATAAAGCGGGAGCTAGGTTGGAGTCCATCCGTGACCTTCGAAGCGGGTTTGGCGCGTACGGTCGATTGGTATCTGGATAATCGGACTTGGTGGGAGCGCGTGCGCACGGGTAGCTACAGCGGCGAGCGGCTAGGGCTCTCCACCTTTTAGGGAGGACCCTCCAGTCTGCTTTGAACCGCGCCGAGTTTTCCAGACGCCTTCGGCTTGTGCTTTGCGTCGGGGTTCGAACTCGACGGGCGGCAGCATTCTGCTCCGTGCGTGCCTGCGGGCGGGATTGTAGAACACGTCAGTATAGTCGAGAGGTGACCCGGTTTGTTTGAACAGTCCGGGACAGTTTTATAAGTGGTTTCTGCCCTCGGTCATGCTGCAACCGGGATTGGCTGCAGCGCATTGAAGTAGGCATGATCCGGCGCCTGCCGCCCCAGGCCCCGAGGTGGCCTCCGGCCGTCGAAGAAGTCCAGATGTGTTCCGATGGAGGCACGGGCTTCGGGCGAAGCTCGCCAAGCTGGTAGCGCTTGCCGAGGCGGGCGAAGCCGAAGGCCTCAAGGCTATCGAGATCAACCCGGTTTCAACGAGTCCGAAGGCCATGGCGCGCTATCGCGATCTGGCGATCATGGCGTTACAGGCGCGCCGCATGGCGGCATGACCAGGGCCGAGCAGGTCCCGCAACATTCCAGAACACGACGCGGCCCGGACCTTTCCGGGCCGTCATCGTCTCCCACTCCTTCGCGTCATAGTGCGGATCGGACGGAAACGGCGATATCGCTTTCGCGACATCAGCGAACGGGCGCGGATAGATGTGGATCGTCGCTCCCGCCATGTCCTTGCGCGCAAGTCCCCGCCCGACCTGAACGACATGGCGGCGGGCAAATTCTGTGTTGAAACAAGAATCTGGCCACGCCTGCGCCAGCGCCCGGGCGAGCACACCGGAGCCAGCCGCACACCAGACTTCATCGGGATCAACCCCCGTTGCGAGCGCCGCTTCCGCGAGGAGTGTGACGGCTTCGGGTAGATCGACGCCGCCTGCACGCCTGCGGCGGCAAATGTCCGCCGTATTTGTTAGTCGATGCCGTGCAGGAATAGCGCTCATGACCGCCACTCGCGCTGTCGCCAACCCATGGACTTCGGGCCGCAGGCCAATATAGCCTGACGCCCTGTGCGTGGGTCCCGATCACGCTCTGACCACGAGGAGGCGAACAGCATGGAGACAAGCAGCGTGCCGTCCCTTCATATCGCAACATGCCGCTGTGGGCAGCTTCAGGCTCAGTGTGAGGGTGATCCGGTGCGGGTTTCGGTTTGTCACTGTCTCGCGTGCCAGAAGCGCAGCGGCAGCGCCTTTGCCACGCAGGCGCGCTGGCCCGACGACAAGGTGCGCGTCACAGGCATGTCCAAGACTTGGGTTCGAACGGCTGACAGCGGCAACCGCGCGACCTATCGTTTCTGCCCGGAATGTGGCTCGACGCTCGCCTATGTTGTCGAAGGTTGGCCGGGCGTGACAGCAATCCCGCTCGGCGCGTTCGTCGACCCGCAATTCCACGCGCCACGCCACTCCGTCTATGAGCATCGAAAACACGGCTGGGTGGCAATCCTGGGCGAGGATGTGGAGCATTCATCCGTGCCGAGCCCGATACGCCGGCCCGGACAAACGCTCTGAGAACGAATAGGGGCTGGCGTTGACTGGCGCGGGGTTTGCGGCGACCTGTGCCCTGGCAGCGTCTTTGCCTCGCGCACGTCCACGCGACCATTGCGGACTTTTGATACAATCGGCAAGCCTGCCCATCCGATAGCTGCAGCGCCAAAATCACCCGGCCGGCCCGTCCCTTTCGGTTATGGCCCGGCCCGGCGCCTGTAGGCACCGCGCCCGGACAGATAGGCGGCGATGGCCGCGCACTGGATGATGATGGCCGTCGCGAAGACCGTCATCTCTGGCAGGCTGGCGCGCAGGATACCGAAGGTTGCCGGCGCAAAAGCATAGGCTGCCTGCGCGCTCGCCACCATGAGGGCGATGACACGACCGCAGTCCTCTCTGGCAAATTCGCGTTGCGCCACCAGCGGCGGCAGCGATGTGGCATTGCCGATCCCCAGGCCGATGAGGATGACACCCAGAAGCAGCAGCGGCACATGCGTGCCGGCGGCTGCGAGCAGCACCACGCCGCCGGTCATCTGCACGCCAAGGCTCGCCGCTGCGATCAGGCGCCGCTCGCTCCCCTGCGGCATCAGCCAGCCAACCAGAGTTCGGCCGAGGATGGCTGAAGCCGTCGACAGCCCTGCTGCCCATCCCGCCCCCTGGCTTCCAAGGGCTGGCACCAGCAGGGAATAGAGATGGGCGATGAGGCCGATCTGGGCAAAGAGCGTGAGCGACATGGCAAGCGCCAATGTCAGGAACGCCCGGTCGCGCCACGGGGTGGTAATGCGTGCACACGCATCTGTGGGGTCGCCACCCGGAAGGCTTGCACCCACCTCATCACCATCAGCCTCAACCCCCTTGCTGCGCGGCGAATGGATCAGGATGGTCGCAGCAATGATCAGGACACACGCAACAAGGACTGCCCCTACCGCCACACTCGCCAGAGGAAAGCCGATCCAGGCGATCAGCGCCGCCCACAAGGGCGAAAAGACGATGCCGCCGAGGCTTGCGCCATTATAGGCAGTGGCGAGTGCCGCCGGGCGTTTGCAGACAAACCACGGGGCGATGATGGCGTTGATCGCCGCAGCCCCCAGCGCCACCCATCCCGCACCCGACAGCAATGTCGCTGCATAAAGCTGCCAGGGCGGGGCGGCAAACGCCCAGCCGCAGACGCCTGCTGCCAGCAGGGCGGCGCCAATGAATGTCACCATCGGTAACCCGAAACGCCGATGCAGGCGCGGCAGGTTGGCAACCACCACAACGCCGGCCAGGAAATGGCTGGTCACAGCGCCTGATACGACCGCGAGCGGCCAGCCACGAGCCGCACGTACAGCTTCAAGATAGATGGGCGGGCCGTAAAAGCCGATGCCCCAGCCGAACATGGCGATGATGACAGCAGCCCCCACCACCGTCCAGCCGTAAAACCGCTTCGTCCGCTCGCCCATCGCTCTCCCCCTTGTCTGAGTGCAAGGCGAGATGCCGCAGGAGGGCCAGCAGATGTTACGGTCGGCACCGAACGATCATGATGGCGGTTATGATAGGTTGTCAGGCAAAGGAAGCCCGGACATGGTGACGACCAACGCACTTGCGGAAATTGCCTCGCTCATCGGCGAGCCGGCGCGCGCCGCCATGCTGCAGGCGCTGATGGACGGGCGGGCGCTGACGGCCGGCGAGTTATCGCGCGTTGCCGCGATTACCCCGCAAACGGCGAGCGGCCATCTGGCGCAGCTGGCGGCTTCAGGCCTGATTGCGGTTACCGCGCAGGGGCGCCATCGCTATCACCGCCTTGCCGGGCCGCAGGTGGCGCGCCTGCTCGAAAGCATGATGCTGGTGGCGGTCGGCCGCCAGATCAAGCCGCCGCGCACCGGCCCGCGCGATGAGGCGATGCGCCGCGCCCGCACCTGTTATGATCATTTTGCCGGACGCCTGGGGGTAGGCCTTGCTGAGGCGATGATGACGCAGGGCTGGATCGAGATCGGCGAGGAGGCAGCGATGCTGACGTCTGCCGGTAGCGATCGCCTCAAGCAAGCTGGAATTCCACTCCCCGACATCATCCGCACGCCGCGCCGCGCCACCCCCTTGTGCAGCCTGTGCCTCGACTGGAGCGAACGGCGCCCGCATATTGCCGGCGTCCTTGGCGCGGCACTGTGTGCCCATGCCCTGGCGGAAAACTGGGTGCGCCGACAGCCGGGCTCGCGCGCCCTCGAGATCACCCCCAAGGGCACTCGCAGCTTTCGCGATATCTTCTGCATCGAGGCATGACGCCGTCAAAGCCTCGCCGGGGCGGACCATTGGTTCTGGTCGAGAAGTATGATCCTCTCCAGCAATGTCGCCTGGCCGATCATCACGCGGCACGGGGCTGTCCTCAGAGGAAAGAGTGTGAGCGAACCTGCCTCCCGCCCGCTGATGACGCTGCGCCAGATCGAGGTGGTGCGCGCCATCATGATCACCGGAACGATTGCCGGCGCGGCAGCGCTCCTGCATGTCTCGGCCCCGGGCATCAGCCGGTTGATGAAATATACCGAGCGCATGCTCGGCCTGCGCCTCTTTGAGCGCCGCCACGGGCGCTACGTGCCAACGCCCGATGCCGAAGATATTTTCGAGCAGATCAACGGTGTCTACAAAAAAGTCGACGATCTCCATTTTGCCTTGCGGCGCATCGAACGCGGCGACGGGCTGGAATTGCGGCTTGCCTCGGTGCCGAGCATCTCCAACGTCATGGTGCCGCGCGCCGTGGTGCGCCTGCGCCAACGCCATGACGGCTTGCGTCTCGACATCAATATTCTGAAGATCGAAGAGGCGGTCGAATATCTTTTGCTGGGCAAAGGCGAACTGGTGGTGATGAGTACGCGCTTTGACCATCCCGGCATCGATTTTCTGCCGCTGGCTGCCGGCAAACTGGTGTGCATCGTTCCCGAAGGGCATGAGCTGGGGCGCCAATCGCGGATCACGACCCGTGAAATCGCCGCTCATCCGCTCATCGGCATCGATCCCAACGACCCCTATGGCCGCATCATGACCGAACTCTTCCGCCAGGCGGGCGTCACCTACGACATTCCGATCAGGGCGCGCTTCGGCACCACCGTCCTGGCGCTGGTGCGCGCCGGGCTTGGCATTGCAGTCATTGATGAATTCACAGTGGCGCATGGCAGTGCGCCGGGGATAAAGATCCTCGATATCGACGAGCCGACCGATTTCCAGACCTACATCGCCATCAAGGCCGGAAAACCCTTGTCGCGCTTTGCTGAAACCTTCATCGCCTTGTTGCGCCAGGAAATGGCGGCCGTCACCCGCTTGCCCAACGGTCCGCAGAGGTATCGAAAAAAATAACATCATGTTATGTTTCATGAAAGAAATGGTTATTGCGTTATGCGTTGCCTTTCCTCTTTAAAGGTACGACAGAGGCTGGCAGGAAGACCGGCTACCGTCAGGGTGGACACAGGAAAGGATGCGGCGCTCGATATCCCGCGATCGGCAAGGCGAGCTGCGCTTTGCCAAAATGACGTCGGTGTGGATACTGGTGCGTGCACGTCCGGTGGCAACAAGAAGAAGCTCAATCAACAGGCTTCGTTGTAATAATCCAGGGAGGATACTCAGCATGAACAAACGGCACCCCTTTAACCGCTGGCTGATCGTCGGCGCCTTTGCCGCCTGCCTCGCGGCGCCCGCAGGCGCGCAGGACGCAGTGAAGCTCATCAGCGTTGGCGAATTATCGGGCGGCGGCGCCACCGTCGGCACCAATTTCAAAAACGGGGCTGATCTGGCGATTGCGGAAATCAACGCCAAGGGCGGCATTCTTGGCAAGAAGATCGAAGTCACTCATTACGATTCGCAGTCAAATCCAGGCGTCGCCCGCGGCCTCATCCAGCGCGCCATTGACGAAAAACCCTATGCTATTCTTGGTCCGGGGTTTTCTGGTTCGGTGAAGGTCACCGCACAGCTGACATCTGATGCCGGCATCGCCCAGGTGATGGGCGGCGAGGCGGCCGAGCTGACGCGCCTTGGCATGAAGACACTGTTTCGTACATCTTTTGGCCAGCAATCATCGATGCCCAAGATCGCCGCCTACCTCGTTGACGAGGTGAAGGTGAAGAGCGTGTCGATGGTCTGGGTCAACAATGATTTCGGCAAGGGTGGCCGCGATACGCTGAGCAAGGAATTGCAGGCGCGCGGCATCAAGATCGCGGCTGACATTTCAACCGAGGCCGGCCAGGTCGACTTTGCCGCCGACGTTGCCAAGGTGAAGGCAGCCGGTGCGGATGCTGTGTTCGTCTATCTCAACGAAGAGGAAAGTGCGCGCATTCTGAAGGAAATCCGCAAGGCCGACATCAAGGTGCCGCTGATCGGCGAAACCACGCTGCTCGGTCAGAAGGTGATCGAGCTTGCAGGCGAGGCCGCCAATGGCGTCAGGGGCCATGTCGGCCTCACCACTGATGCTCCGGTGCCGGCGATCCAGGAATTCCGCAAGACGTTCGTTACAAGATACAATTACGTGCCGGACCATAATGGCATCAAGGGTTATCTCAGCATCTACATGATCAAGGCCGCCAGCGAGAAGATGGGCAAGCTTGATGCGAAGGGGCTGCCGGACGCGCTCAAGAATCTCACCATTCTGGCCTCAAAAGAGCCCGGCATCCTGATGGATGTGACGATCGACGAGAATGGCGATCTTGATCGCGATTCCTTCCTCGGCGAGGTCGTGCACGGCAAGCAGCAGATCACCAAAATTCTGCCCAAGCTGAAGAAGTAAGCCAGCCATCATGCGGGGTCCGGCAGACGTCGGATCCCGTATCACCTGCGCCCCGCCGATATCAGCCTGACACTGCCTGAAACAGGGACGCCCGGCGCCCGTGTGTGAGCCGATCAGCGCAGCCCGTTTGTTTTGACCATGCCAAGAGGACGGAAAATGGCCAGTTTCATGTCGCTCGTCATTGCCGGCCTGGCGACCGGCGCCATCTACGCGCTCATTGCCATCGGTTTCTCGCTGCTGTGGCAGACCTCGCAGACCATCAATTTCGCCCAAGGTGAATTCGTCATGCTGCCGGCCTTCTTCGTACTGGCAGCGATCAATGCC
Organism: Raskinella chloraquaticus (SeqCode); assembly: GCF_021731865.1. Taxonomy (NCBI): domain Bacteria; kingdom Pseudomonadati; phylum Pseudomonadota; class Alphaproteobacteria; order Hyphomicrobiales; family Phreatobacteraceae; genus Raskinella (SeqCode); species Raskinella chloraquaticus (SeqCode). Next base: position 35,140 of record NZ_JAKFWN010000045.1, read on the forward strand.
GGCGCCCCGTTCTGGCTTGCTGCCCTCATCGGTCTTGTCATCAGCGTGATTATTCTGGGTGCCATGTTCAAGCGCCTGCTGGTTGATCCGATGCTCAGGCACGGCGTCCTGCCGCTGGCGATTGCCACCATGGCCTTGTCGATTTTCCTGCGCGAGAGCGTGAAGGAATTCTACAGCGCCGAAGCCTCGCCCTTTCCCTCCTTCATTCCTGGCACCACCATCGGTTTTGCCGGTATCAGCGTGTCGCTCCAGCATGTGGGCGTCGTTCTGGTGGCGATTGCCAGCGTCATGGCGCTGACAGCACTGCTCGATCGCACACCGATTGGCCGGCAGATGCAGGCTTGCGCCCAGAATCCGGACGTCGCCCGCATCCTCGGCATCCCGGTGGAGCGCATGATCATGTACACCTTCCTCATCAACGGCTTGCTGGTGGGCATTGCCTCCCTGTTGGTGAGCCCGATCTACCTTGCCAAATTCTCTTCTGGCGAGACGCTGGGGCTGGCTGCCTTCATCGCCGCCATCGTCGGTGGCTTCAATCGTATTCGCGGCGCCATCGCCGGCGGTTTCCTGCTCGGCATCGCCGATAATCTTGCTGCCGCCTATGTGTCGACGCAATATCGCGGCGCCGTCCCGCTCTTTCTCCTCATCGCCGTCATCTTGCTGCGTCCGCAAGGTCTCTTCGGCAAGGCAGAGGAGCGCACCGTATGATCCCGCCACTCGCACGATTGTGGCAACCGGCAGCCCTTGTCCTCGCCATTATGCTGCTCATTGCTCTTCCCTTTGGCCTCGAGCGCTATGGCATCTATATCCTCAGCCTGTGGGCGGTAACGACGATTGCCGCCATCGGCCTTAATCTGACGCTGGGCTATGCCGGGCAGATTTCACTCGCGCAAGGAGCCTTTGTCGGCATTGGCGCCTATACGGCTGCCATCATGACAAGTGCCGGCTGGCCGCTGCTGGTGGCGCTCATTGTTGCCATCATCCTGTGCTTTGCGGTGGGCTGGCTGCTGGGCTACCCGGCGCTGCGTGTGCAGCACCATTATCTGGCCTTCGTGACGCTGGCCTTCTCCACGCTGGCCTTCCTCGTCTTCCGCAACGAGCAATGGCTGACAGGCGGTATCTACGGCATCTTCGGCATTCCTCGCCCCACCATCTTCGGCTTTTCCACGCGCTCTGCACAGGCCTTCTATTATGTCTGTCTTGGCGCGCTCGGCGCGGTGTCTCTCATGGCCTGGTGGCTGGTGCGCTCGCCCTGGGGCAGGGCCTTTACGGCGCTGCGCGAAAACCCGCTGCGTGCGCAATCGCTGGGCATTGATACGCGCCGCTACACTCTCATGGCCTTTGCCATCGGCTCCGCCATTGGCGGGGTGTCGGGTGTGCTTTACGCGCCGCTCGTCGAATTCGTCGATCCCACGCCCTTTTCCCTGGTGCTGTCGCTCAACCTGCTGCTGATGGTCATCGTTGGCGGTCAGGGATTTTTCTTCGGGCCCTTCCTTGGCGCGCTCATCGCCGTGCTGCTGCCGGAATGGCTGCGCTTCACCAAGGGGTATTATCTCATCATCTACGCGCTCGTCGTCATGCTGCTGCTGATCTGGTCGCCCTCCGGCATCCTGGGCATTCTCGACGAAGCGCTGACCCGGCGCAAAACCAGACGCGCCTCCGCCCTGCGTGCTGCCGCCAGGCCCACGCTTGACGAGGGGCGCGCACCATGAAGCCGGTTCTTGAAGTCCGCGATATTCATAAATCCTTCGGCGGCATTCATGCCGTACGCGGCGTCTCGTTTGACGTCAGGCCGGGCGAAATCCTCGGCATTATCGGCCCCAATGGCTGCGGCAAATCCACCCTCTTCAATTGTATCCTCGGCCAGCTGCCGCCAAGCTCCGGCGAGGTCTGGCTGGAAGGAGAGCGGGTGACCGGGCTTCGCCCGTCGCAACTCAACCGCCTCGGCGTCAGCCGCACCTTCCAGCTGCTGCAGGTCTTCCCCAAGCTCAGCGTCCGCGAGAACCTCATTCTGGCCGGGCAGGAGCATCGTGGCAGCATGCTCTCGCGCCTGCTTGGACCAGGCGATGCCGGGCTCACGCCTGACGCCGACAAGATGATCGCCTTTTTCAAGATGCAGCATCTGGCTGATGAGCGGGCCGGCGGTCTGTCGTTTGGCCAGCAGAAATTGCTCGATGCCGCCATGGCCTTCATGGCCGGCCCACGCCTTGTTCTGCTTGATGAACCGGCAGGTGGTGTCAACCTGACGATGCTGGGAAATCTCAAGGAGCGCCTCAAAGCGATCAATGAGGAGCAGGGCGCCACCTTCGTCGTCATCGAGCACAACATGGATTTCGTCATGAGCCTGTGCAGCCGCGTCGTCGTGCTGGCGGAAGGCAAGGTGCTGGCGATCGGCACGCCTGCCGACATCAGGGCCAATCAGGCGGTGATTGACGCCTATCTTGGACATTGAGGGCAGAGACCATGGACAATCCGCTTCTGAAACTCGATGGTATCATCGCCGGCTATGGCTCGATGACCATCCTCAACGGCACCAGCTTCGAGGTGCGTCGCGGTGTCATCACCACGGTCATCGGCCCCAATGGCGCCGGCAAATCAACCGTTTTCAAGGCGATCTTCGGCCTTCTCAAGCTGCGTGCCGGATCGATCCATTTCGACGGGCAGAGCATCACCGGCTGGTCGCCGCGCCGTCTCATCGAGGCCGGCATCGTCTATGTGCCGCAGGGGCGCAATATTTTTCCGGAAATGTCGGTGCGCCATAATCTTGAATTCGGCGCTGTCGCGGCGGCCAACATCGCCGACCTGCCCCAGCGCATCGAGGCCGCGCTCGACCGCTTTCCCGCTTTGCGCGAGAAAGCCGACGTCCAGGCCTCCACCCTTTCGGGCGGTCAGCAGAAGCAGCTGGAAATCATGCGCGGCCTGCTGCTCGACCCCAAGCTCATTCTCATCGACGAGCCGTCCATCGGCCTGTCACCCCTTCTCGTGCAGGAAACGTTTGCCATTCTGAAGGAGCTGCGCGCCAAGGGCGTCACCATCCTGATGATCGAGCAGAACGCCCGCATGGCGCTAGAAATGTCCGATGACGGTCTGGTCCTCGAACTGGGCCAGACCCGCCTCCACGGACCGGCTCACGATATTCTCAACGACCCGCGCATCGCCCAGCTTTTTCTGGGCGGGGCGATGGGCGCGGCAGCGTAATCATCCAGCGCCCGGCAGCAGGCCGGCGCAAGATGCTCCAGCGACCAGGCAAACGACATGGCGACCATCAACGGCAATACGGCGCTCATCGCCCATATCGGCTACCCGACGTCAACCTTCAAGGCGCCGATGATCTACAATCCTTATTTTGACAGCATCAACCTTGATGCCGTCGTCGTGCCGATGGGCGTGAAGGGGGAGGATTTCGCCACCGCCTTTCCCGCCATCTGCCGCTTCACCAATTTTCACGGCGCCCTCATCACCATGCCGCACAAGGTAACCGCGTTGAACCTGATGGATGAGGTGTCACCAACAGCCGAGATTTCCGGGGCTTGTAACGCGGTGCGCCGCCTCGCCGATGGCCGGCTCATCGGCGATATGTTCGATGGCGAAGGCTTTGTTCGTGGGCTGATGAGGAAATGCTGCATCGTCGGCGGCCGGCAAGCGCTTGTCATTGGCTGCGGGGGCGTCGGCTCGGCGATTGCTGCTTCGCTGGCTGGCGCCGGCATTGCGCATTTGTGTCTCCATGACGTCAGCTCATCCACCATGGAAGGGCTGGCACAGCGGCTTGGCCATCATTACCCCGATCTGAATATGACCCTCGGCTCAAACGACCCGGCGGGTGCCGATATCGTCGTCAACGCGACGCCGCTGGGGATGAAGGCGGGCGATCCGATGCCGCTTGATGTGGCGCGTCTTGGTCCGCAGAACTTTGTCGGCGAAGTGGTGATGAAAAAGGAAAAGACCGCTTTCCTCAATGCCGCCGAGGCCGCGGGCTGCCGTATCCAGATCGGGATCGACATGCTGTTTGAGCAGATACCGGCCTATCTTGAATTTTTCGGCTTCCCGACCACCACCCCGGATATTCTGCGCGCCCGCGCCCACATCACCTATTGAGGAGCGCCGCCATGAAGACCGCGATGGCGACCGTCTGCATCCCCGGCAGCTTGCCCGAAAAGCTGGAGGCGATCGCTGCTGCCGGTTTCCATGCGGTCGAGATTTTCGAAAACGACCTCATCACCTTTCCCGGCACGCCGCGCGAGATCCGCCAGCGCTGCGCTGATCTTGGACTGGCCATCGTCACCTGCCAGCCCTTCCGCGATTTTGAAGGCATGCCTGACGCGAAGCGCCAGCGCGCCTTTGATCGCGCCGAGCGCAAATTCGACCTCTTGCAGGAGCTGGGCACCGATCTTCTCTTTGTCTGTTCGACCGTTGCCGCCGATGCGGTGGGCGGTGTTGATCGTGCCGCGCACGATCTTGCCGAGCTTGCCGAGCGCGCTGCGCGCCGTGACATGAGGGTCGGTTTTGAAGCCCTGTCATGGGGGCGCCATACCTATGATTACCGTGATGCCTGGGAGATCGTCCGTCGCACTGACCATCCGCGCCTTGGCCTCATTCTCGACAGCTTCCATATGCTGGCACGCGATATCGACCCCTCTGTGGTGGCCAACATTCCCGCTGAGCGCATCTTTCTCGTGCAGATTGCCGATGCGCCGCGCCTGCAGATGGATATCGTGTCATGGAGCCGGCACTGGCGCTGTCTGCCGGGGCAGGGCGATTTCAATCTTGGCCCCGTGATGGAAGGGCTGGCGGCAAATGGTTATGCTGGCTACCTCTCTCTGGAAATCTTCAACGACCGCTTTCGCGCCGGCTCGGCCCGCTCCGTCGCGCTTGATGGTCACCGCTCGCTTATCTGCCTGATGGATGACACGGGGCGCCGCATGGGAAAAACCCTTGCCGGCGCCGTATCGATGCCGCCTCCGACGATGATCGAGGGGGTGGAATTTATCGAATTCTCGGTTGAGGACGGCGAGCGCGCAGCCTTCGAGACATGGCTCAGCCAACTCGGCTTCGTCGAAGCCGGCCGCCATCGCAGCAAGGATGTCGCGTTATGGCAGCAGGGCGATATCCGCATCATTCTGAACAGTGATCCAGATGGCTTTGCCCGCAGCTACCAGATCAGCCATGGCACATCGGTGTGCGCGCTGGGCCTGCGGGTAGGGGACGCCGCCGCCACGACGCAACGCGCGAGCGCCCTGCTCGATATCCCGCATGAAGGGACGATCGGTCCCGGTGAACTTGCCATTCCCGCCGTGCGCGGCGTGGGCGGCAGTCTCATCTATTTTCTCGATCACAGCGAGGGTCTGGCGCGCTGGGCGGATATTGATTTCGCGCCGACCGGTAGGTCCACGACAGGATCCGGCCTCACCCGCATCGATCACATCTCGCAAGCCATGCATTACGAGGAAATGCTTACCTGGCTGCTGTTCTATACCTCGCTCTTCAACACGCGCAAAACGCCAAGCCAGGCTGTCATCGACCCCGGTGGCGTCGTTCAGAGCCAGGTCATCGAGAGTGGCATCGACAAAGGCGCCGGCCTGCGGCTGGTGCTGAACGGATCGCAGAGCCATCATACCCTGTCAGCGCGCTTTGTGACTGATTTCTTCGGCTCCGGCGTCCAGCACATCGCCCTTGCCACCAGCGATCTTGCCGCCACTGTCACGGCGCTGACGGCGGCAGGTGTCGACATGCTGCCGGTGCCGGAAAATTATTACGATGATCTGGAAGCGCGTACCGATCTGACGCCTGCCCAAATCGCGCGCTACAAGGCGTTGAATATTCTCTACGACCGTGATGCCGCCGGTATCTTCCTGCAATCCTACACCGGCACCCGCGATGGCGGCTTCTTCTTCGAATTTGTGGAGCGTGCCGGCTATGCCGGTTATGGCGCAGCCAACGCCTCCGTCCGGCTCGCAGCCCAGGCCGGCCGCGCCCGACCGCGAACCATTCCGCGCGCCTGACACATATTCAACCCTGGCGCAGCCGGTGCATGAGGGCGCTCGCTGCCTTGGCAATCAGCGCGCCATCGGTTGTTACCGCCACGAAATCGACACCTGCGGCAATACGGCGGACAATCTCATCTTCATTGGTCGTGAGATAGCCGGATGGCTTGCCGATCGCCTTCAGCCGGGCAAAGCCGTCATCGATGGCCTGTTGCACATCGGCATGCTGGAGATTGCCAAGATGCCCCATATCGGCGGCAAGGTCAGCGGGGCCGATGAACACGCCATCGACACCGGGGACGGCAGCAATAGCCTCGATCTGAGCCAGCGCTGACACCGTCTCGATCTGGACGAGCACGCACACTTCATCGGCGTAGCGCTTGAAATAATCCGGCCATAGCCCGTAGCCGGCCCCACGCGAGCCGCCTGACACGCCGCGATTGCCATGAGGCGGAAAGCGCGTGGCCGCCACCGCCGCCGCTGCCTCCTGGGGATTTTGCACATAGGGAAACAACAGGCTCTGCGCTCCCTGATCCATCAGCCGCTTGACCTCGACCGTGTCGTTCCATGACGGGCGCACGACAGCCGGCACGCCGCGCGCCTCGGCGGCACGCAGATGCTCGATCACTTTGGAAAGATCGTTGGGCGAATGCTCGGTATCAATCAGCATCCAGTCAAAACCGCACCCCAGAAGCAATTCGGCAAGCTGGGGTGAGGCGAGTGTCGACCAGATGCCGAGTTGTTGCTGGCGGCCGAGCTTCTTCTTGAACGAATTATGCGGTGTGCCTGCCATGTGCTTTTCCTGACATACAAAAAAACCTTGCGGCGATTTATTTATATCGATTGCGCCCACCCCTCACAGCTGGGCGCGGAAATAGGCGACGTTGATGATGAGGCCGGGCAGAAGCCACTGGAAGAGCTGAACTGTCCGATGCACCTCGTCAAAACTGCCTTCCTGCCGGGCGGCGTCTCGCAGGATGGCGCTGGTCAGGCCGCCCGGATTTGGCAGGCTGAGCGCGGCCTGGACTACGGCCTCGTGCATGGCCCTGACGATGGCTTCATAGCCGGGCGTCTGCAGATGCGAACGCAGGTCCTGCCAAGCCGTGGCAAAATAGCTGGGCCAGCGGGCAAAGGCCCGGTAATCGGTGTTGACGAGCGGCAGGCCAAGCTGCGCCTTGACGTCGTCATAGATGGCTCGTGTCGGCTGATCAGCATGATGAGCTTCCATCAGCACGAACGGGGCCAAGGACGGTGGCGCGTGGCGACCGGCGAAAGGCATCGTCGCTGTCACCGTCGACAATTCGTGGCCTTCCAGCAGCAGGCGAGCATAGGTCGCCATGAGCACATAGGGAAGGTTACCGATATGAAACACCGTGTTGATGTCGCAAATGGCGTCGATCTCGCGCGGCGCGTAGCCGGTGGCCTTCAGCCGCTCGATTATCGACGGCGGTGCCAGCCCGGCGACCAGACCTTCGGCCTTGAGGCGCAGTGCTACACAGCGCTCCGCCAGCTCGGCTGACTGAAAGAGCGGCCGCAACCCGCCCCACAGCGCCTTGTAGAAATGGCGATAATGCGAAAACGACATGGTAACGACGCCCATCCAAGGCACCTGGAGTATCGCCTTGGTGTCCTCGTAATCAGCCTTGCGGCTGCCCTCCGCCAGATATTCCGGCAATGGATAGATAGCCGGAACAGGATCTGGACGGCAGCGGGGGAGAAAACCCGGAGTGAACGCGCTCGACATTGCTGAATATGCCCTCGCGATTGAGAAAACGGACGAATATCGATCAGACGATCTTGATCGCCAGATCGGGCAGGCCGTCGATCTTGCACAACAGCGTATCACCGACGATCACCGGCCCGACATTCTCCGGCGTGCCGGAATAGATGATGTCGCCGGCATGCAGCTCATTGGCTTGCGACAGCTTGGCGATCTGCTCGGCCACCGACCAGATCATATGGGCAAGCGTCGCATCCTGTTTGATCGTGCCATTAACCGCCAGCGATATCCTGGCATCGCCGACATGGCCCACCTTGTCGACGGTGTGCAGCGGCCCCAGAGGCGCCGAGCGGTCAAAGGACTTGCCTATTTCCCACGGCTTCTTCTGGTCGCCCATCGCGCGCTGCAGATCACGCCTGGTCATGTCGAGGCCAACCGCATAGGCGAAAACATGATCGAGCGCTGTCTCCTGGGGGATGTTGCGCCCTCCCGATTTCAGCGCCACCACCAGCTCGACCTCGTAATGATAATTCTTGGTGAGCGAGGGATAGGGATGATCGGCAACCGTGCCAATGCCGACATTCTGGATGGCGTCAGTCGGCTTCTGGAAGAAGAAGGGCGGCTCGCGTGTGGGGTCGGAACCCATCTCGCGGGCATGGGCGGCGTAGTTGCGACCGATACAATAAATGCGCCGGACCGGAAACATCATGTCGGAGCCGGCGATGGGGATCATCGTCGGCTGGATTGTGAAAGGCGTCTTGATCGCCTGCGCTTCCACGGGTGCTGCAAGCAGCGCGCCACCGCCAGTTGCCAATGCGCCCGCCAATATCTCACGCCGTCCTATCCCGTCCATGGCCGACCTCCTCGTCGTTTTTTGTTGGGACGAGATTAGCAGGTTGCTGGCGCCAGCAAAGAGGTCAAACGGTGAAACAGGCGGGGAGCAGACCGAAAAGGGCCTTCTGCCAGGCAGAAGACCCTTTTTAGTGGCGTCGTTTGTGAATTAGTGGACGGAACGAAGCTCAAGATCGGCAACGCCGGCGGCGACGTTGATACCCTGCTGGACGCCCAGCGACAGCGGTTGCAGGGTGAGCGAGCGGTGGAACCCGCCGACAAGCACATTGGCACCCACGCCGACGCCAAGCGTTGCCTCGCCGGTCGCGCCGACATAACTGCCGGCCAGGGCTCCCTTGGCGCGACCCTTCGATGGAGCGAAAACAGCCCAGCCGATCATGGCGCGGTCGGTTGCTCCGATATCGATGCCAAATTTCCTGATCGTCCCGACGTAGCGCTCCGACCCGCCATTGACCGGCCGAAACGAGCAGAGCATGTCTTTTTTAGAGGTAATCACCAGACCGATGCCGCCCTTGACGTCGCAGCGCAACGTCCCGACCCTGATGTTTGTTTCGGCTGAAGCTGGTGACATGGCGCCGGCAATGGTTCCGGCAATAGCGACGCACAAGGCGCCGGCAAGACGCAGATTTTTCATGGCTTGATCCTCTTTTCGCGGCGGCTGCTACCCGTGCCGCCGCGCCCGCTGATTGAAACGGGCGGCAGGCCGGATTGTTCCCTGCCAGCGATATCGAGGGTGGCGAGAGGCGAAACCTGCTCAGTGCGGATTTTCGAGGCTGAATTGTTCGAGATGCTCGTCATAGGCAAAGATCTCGCCATAACGCGCCCATGAAATGACAGTTGACAGCGTTTCCTCAGCGTAATCCTCCGACATATAGTCTTCAAGTTCGTTACGGAACCGGGCAGCAGGCGCGCTATGGCTCGGGCGCTCATCAAGCACCCGCTTGATGAGGCCGATGAGCGGCACATAGGCCACCAGATGATCGGCAAACAGGCGCTTGCGCCCGTCCGTGTCGAGGCCTGAGAAACGCTTGCCAGCCTCGCTCAGACGCAGGTCACCTTCCGATACATCGCCAAGGCGCAGCAATTGTAATGTCTCGGCAAGATGAAACATCTCGTCTGCTTCCATCTGCAGCGCCTGCGCCAGTTCCGGCAGATCGGCCTTGCCCTGATAGGGTGCTCCCGCCACCGCCTCGATGAGGCCGGAGAGTACGTTGGTTGAAACCATGTTGAGCACCATGCCGACGCCGCTGCCGGGAATACCCTCATGGCTTGGCTGGCGCTGTTCGCGGCGCTCGGTCATGCGGGCATAAATTGAATCGACAAGCTGGCGGAAGATGGGGTCGAGGCGGTTGCGCGGATGTGGCAGGGTGATTTTGATCTCAGCCGCAACCCGCCCCGGATTCGACTGAAAAATGAGCAGGCGGTCGCACATCAGCACCGCTTCTTCGATGTTGTGGGTCACCATCAGTGCTGAGGCTATAGGAAGGCGACCTTCGATCCACAGGTCGATGAGATCGGTGCGCAACGTTTCCGCCGTCAGGACATCAAGCGCAGAAAACGGTTCATCCATCAGCAGAAGATCAGGATGGACAACAAGCGCGCGGGCAAACCCGACGCGCTGGCGCATGCCGCCCGAAAGCTCCTTGGGGAAGGCTGATTCAAAGCCGTCAAGACCGATGAGGTCGATGGCAGCGAGCGCCCGGCGCCGGCGCTCGGTCTCGTCGATGCCGAGCGCCTCAAGCCCAAGCTCGACATTCTCCAGCACCGTCAGCCACGGAAAGAGTGCAAAGGACTGGAACACCATCGCGACGCCATCCGGCGGCCCGTTGATGTCTTGCCCGCGATATTGGGCAGTGCCGTGCGAGGCCGTGATCAGCCCGGCGATGATGCGCAGCAAGGTCGACTTGCCCGAACCCGAACGGCCGAGGAGGCCGACGATCTCGCCGCGCTCGATTCTCAGATCGACGTTATCAAGCACCAGAATGTCATCGCCGCTCCCCTTGGGAAAGCTGCGGGTAATACCCGATAATCTGAGCAAAGGTGCCGGGGCGGATGATGTCATGTCGGGCGGTTCCTGCATCATGCTAGTCTGACGCGCCGTTCGCAGAAGGCGTAGAGCGGATGCCAGACAAGACGGTTGCAGGCGATCACGAAGAGCGCCATCACCGTCACGCCCAGCACAACCCGGGCGATATCGCCAGCCGCACTTGCCTCGGCGATATAGGACCCCAGCCCGAAGGCGACCAGCCTGGTGTCGCCCCAACTGGCGATTTCAGCTACGATGGCCGCGTTCCAGGAGCCGCCGCAGGCCGTCACTGCGCCTGTCACGTAATAGGGCAGAATTCCGGGCAAAATCACCTTGCGCCACCAGTTCCAGCCTCTGACATGAAAGCTTGCAGCTGCCTCCCCGAGATCGGAGGGAAAGGCGCTCGCCCCGGCAATGACATTGAAAAGAATATACCATTGCGTGCCCAGGATCATCAGCGGGCTCAGCCAGACATTGGCATCAAGGTCGAAGCGGACAATGGCAATCACCGCCACTGGAAAAGCGATGTTGGCGGGGAAAGCGGCGAGAAACTGCGCCAAGGGCTGGGCGATTTCGGCAAGCCGCGGGCGCAAGCCGATCCACACCCCTACTGGTACCCAGATCAGGCTGGCAGCGATCATCAGGACGATCACCCGGGCGAGCGTGGCAAAGCCGAGCGTCACGGCATGCCGAACATCCGACAACCCGATCGTCGCGCCAAGAAACGAGATGATGCGCCATAGCGCCAGTCCGCTGAGGGCAGCGATGGCCACAAAAAAGAGGGCATCGAGGAGACGCTGCCGCCCGTTGCCGGCGGTCCGAGGGATAGCGGGGAGCGGCAGGCTAAACCGCCAGGCGGCAATGGTGCCAAGGCCACGCGCCAGCGGCGCCACAAGGGCGCGCAACAGGCGTGTGCGACGGAAGAGGTTGTAGACCCATGATGACGGCGGTTCGCTCGAGACCGATTGTTCGAACCGGAATTTGTCGGCCCACGCCACCAGCACGCGAAACAGCAGCTGATCGTAGATGAGGATGACGATGAGCATGGTGAGCATCGCAAAGCCGATGGCTGGCAGGTCACGGGCCTCGATGGCGCGTGCCACATAGGTGCCAATGCCGGGGAGCGCCACACTGGTGTCGCCCACTGTGATCGCTTCCGACGCCACCACGAAAAACCAGCCACCCGACATCGACATCATGGCGTTCCACACCAGGCCGGGCATGGCGAAGGGAACATCGAGGCGCCAGAAGCGCTGCCATTGGCTGAGCTTGAAACTGGCGGCCGCCTCTTCGAGATCCTTCGGTACGGTGCGCAGCGACTGGTACATGCTGAACGTCATGTTCCATGCCTGACTGGTGAAGATGGCAAAGACAGCGGCAAGCTCGGCCCCCAGTACCTGCCCCGGGAACAGGCCAAGAAAAAACAGCACCGTAAACGTCAGGAAACCGAGGATCGGCACTGATTGCAGCACGTCCAGAACGGGAATGAGGATGAGGCGCGCATGGCGGCTCTTGGCGGCAAGGGGCGCGTAGAGGAAGGTGAAGAGGGTGGCAAGGACAATGGCCGCCAGCATCCGCAGCACGGTGCGCAGCGCATATTCCGGCAGATGACGGGGATCGAGTGAAACGGCAGGGTTGGGGAGTGCGGCAAGCGGCAGCGTCGTGTCCCGTGCACCAATCGCCAGCAGCACGAAAACACCGGTGACGAGCGCGAAGGCCACAACGTCCCAGCGATTGGGAAGAAGAGGGCGCGGGCCAAACAGATTCTGCACGCGCTCCTGCGCCATGAATTCCTGCCCTCCGCCGGGTGCAAGATACAAACTTGCCATCCCGGCCCCTGTCATGGAACAAGGCACCGGTCATGCCAAGCCCTCATTCACCACGCGCCGCTGTTATCGGCCACCCCATCGCTCATTCGCGCTCGCCGCTGCTGCATCGCTACTGGCTGCGCCTCTATGCGATTGCCGGCGACTACGAGCGTATTGATGTGGCGCCGGAGGCTCTGCGTGATTTCATCAGCGCCATGGCCGGGCGTGGTGACGCTGGATGCAACGTGACCGTTCCTCACAAGCAGGCGGTGATGCCTCTGCTTGATGGCGTCACTGAGGCTGCCCGCGCCATCGGCGCCGTCAACACCATCTGGCGCGAGAAGGATCGGCTGCGAGGGGACAATACGGACGCCTACGGCTTTCTTGCCAATCTTGATGACAAAGCGCCGGGCTGGGATAGCGGCGGCGGCAGGGCGGTTATTCTCGGCGCTGGCGGGGCGGCGCGTGCTGCCGTCTTTGCCCTGCTGTCGCGTGGTTTTGAACTGACGCTTGTCAACCGCACCCGCGTGCGAGCAGATGAGCTGGCGCGCGTTTTCGGCGCTGCTGTCTCTGTCGCCACGCCGGACGACCTCGCCGGCCACCTCCCTGCCTGCAATCTCCTGGTCAATACGACGGCGCTTGGCATGAGTGGCAAGCCACCGCTTGTGATTGACCTTGCGAGCCTCAGGCAGGGCGCCATCGTTCACGATATCGTCTATGTGCCGCTGGAGACCGACCTCCTGCGACAGGCGCGGACCCTGGGGCACCGCACTGTCGATGGTCTGGGCATGCTCATCCATCAGGCTGTGCCGGGTTTCGAGCGCTGGTTCGGTGTCAGGCCGCTTCCCGATGCAGCCCTGCGACAATTGCTTGAGGATGATATCAGGGCGTGAACCCGGCTCTGGCCGCAGTGATCACCGCCAGCACGGTGTCGATGTCGCCCAGCTCGTTGGCAAGCAACAGCACGAGGCGGGCGTTCAGTCGGGCGCTGTCCTCGTCGCTCAAGCCGTGATGCGCTGCCAGAAGTGCGGCGTAAAGATCATCGCCCCGCTCCTGCAGGCGATCACCGCCAATGTCGCGCGTGCTCATGGCGCCCCCGCCAGTGCGCGATGCAGCGCCTGCCTGATCTCACCGGATCGAGGCTGATGAAAGCGCGCCGCAATATGCTGGTCGGGACGGATGAGATAGCTGACGCTGGAGCCGTAGCGCGCCGCCACCAGTCCTGATTTGTCACTGAGCCGGCACTTGTCGCCAACACTGACCACATCAAGTCCCTGAGGCGGCTCAGTGGTAGCATCATCAATCGCCAGCAGGCAGAACCTGCCACCAAGATGGTGCAGGAGGTAATCCTCGCTGTGGCTGCCAGGCGCGGTCACCGGCGCATCCGGGCAGGCCACGCCAGGGGTAAGCCCGCCATCCGCCTGCGCCGGCGTCTGCAGCCTCAGCCCCTCAAGCGAGCAGGGCTGCGACAATCGCCCGGAATTGAGCAAACGGCGGGCGAAAGCGTGAGTGGCTGACAGATCAAGCACAGCGTCGCGGAAATGATGCTCCGCCCGGGTCCTGGGCGTCATGAAGGTGGTGGCGCGGGCGGAATGCCGTAAATTCTCGTCAGCCCCGTGGCAGCGCTCCTCATCATAGGTGTCAAGCAGCGCTTGTCTCGCCTCGCCCTTGAGAACGTGCGCGAGCTTCCACCCCAGATTGTCCACATCCTGAATTCCGCCATTGCCGCCACGTGCCCCGAAGGGTGACACGACATGGGCGGCATCGCCGACGAAGATGATCCGCTCATGGATGAAGCGCTCAAGCCGTCGGCACTGGAAGGTGTAGATGGAAACCCAGTCAAGCGTGAAGGGGCGATCCTGGACGGCAGCTCTGACCCGCGGCAGCACGCGCTCAGGCTTCACTTCCTCCTGCGGGTCGACATCGGGCGAGAGCTGGAAGTCGATGCGATAGATATCATCAGGCTGTTTGTGGATGAGCGCTGACTGGCCTTGATGGAAGCTTGGCTCGAACCAGAAATGCCGCTCAGGCGGGAAATCGGCTTTCATCTCGACGTCAGCTATAAGAAAACGTTCAGGAAATCCCTGGCCGGAAAAATCGAGCCGCAGCATATGGCGCACCGGCGAGCGCGCCCCGTCACAGGCCAGAAGATAGGGGGCTTCAAGGCGATAGGCACCGTCCGGCGTCTCGATGTCGGCTATCGCCCGATCACGCGACTGGCTGACGGCAATCACCCGGTTTCGCCATCTCAAATCGATGAGGTCGGGAAAGTCCGCCGCCCGGGCAACGAGATATTCCTCGACATAATATTGCTGGAGGTTGACGAAAGCCGGCATCTCATGGCCGTCCTCGGCAAGGAGGTTGAAATTGCAAATTTCGTTATCGCCGCGAAAGACGCGGCCAACCTGCCAAATCACCCCCTTCGCGCGCACCCTGCGACCGATGCCCAGACGATTGAAAATATCAAGCGTCCGCTTCGACCAGCAAATGGCGCGCGAACCGCGCGAGACGACATCCTTGCCATCAAGCACGATGCTCCTGATCCCGTGCAGCGCCAGGTCAACCGCAGCCGCGAGCCCCACCGGCCCGGCCCCGACGATGATCACCTGGGCATCAAAGGGAGCAGCACCTGATAATTCAGGCGGCGTCACATAGGGAAACGATTGGTAGCTGTAGCGGGTCATCGCACCTCTCCGATGCCCATCATGTCGGCACCGGTTCAGCTGCGCAATGACCCCCCAGTTGCCCTCGTGACTTCGGCGACGATTTTTGCCGCGACCGTGTCGATTTCGGCATCCGTCAGCGTCTTGTCCTGTGGCTGCAGCGTCACTTCGATGGCGACCGATTTCTGCCCCTCGCCGACGCCCTTGCCCTCATAGACGTCAAACACACTCACCCGCGAGATGAGGTCTTTCTGCGCTCCCCGCGCCGCTTTGATGAGATCGCCGACCGCCACGCCTGAAGGTACCACAAAAGCAAAATCACGCCGCACCGGTTGCAGCACCGACAAGGCGAGGTGGCCTTTGGTGCGGGTCGCCTTCACTTTGGGTTTTGGCAGTCGGTCGAGGTTGATCTCGAAGCCCAGCAAGGTTCCGCCGACGTCAAGCGCATTCAAGGTCCGCGGGTGCAATTCGCCGAAAGATCCCAGCACGAGCGGCCCGAGGCGCAGACTTGCTGAGCGGCCGGGATGGAACCAGGCCGGCGCATCGCGCGTCAGCTGTAGCGCGTCGGCATTGATGCCGAGCGCAGAAAGAAGGCTGAGCGCGTCCGCCTTGACGTCAAAAACATCGGCGCTGGCGCTGCCCTGCCAGTGGCGCCCGGCGCCATTGACTTTGGCAAGTCCCCTCCTGATCCCGCAGGCTGACATGCTCTGCTCGCCCGGCTCGCCGCCATGAAAAATCTGTCCGACTTCGAACAGGGCGACATCGTGGACGCTCTTGT
>NZ_JAKFWN010000014.1:0-46244 GCF_021731865.1 Raskinella chloraquaticus (SeqCode)
CTCCGCCAATTTACAGCCAGTGAATTTCAAACTGGCGCAGTTCCTCACGTTTTTGAAGTTCGCAAACACACTTTATTTGCACCGCAATTTGGTATAATATTGATATGTAATTCATTTGTAGATTCGAATCTCGAATGCGTTTTTATTCAATGCTCATTAACGAGTCACGAAATAAGCATCCAGCTAACTACGTTATACTGTCCGAACTAAAAAATTAAATTGATGCTTAACTTAACTATTTTGAACGTAGAGAAAAGATTCATAGCAAATGAAAAAAGGAGGTTTCATGAGTATACATATAGAAAATATGAAAGTAGTAACGCGGTTTATTAGCGAGTTTTTGGCAAAGGCTGACATGGCCGCAGCAGATGCCACTGCACATCCAAAAATTCAGGGCATCACTGGCCTTAAACCGATGGGGCCGATTGATGGCATCGAGGAATACAAAGCCATTGTCGGTGGGTTCGGCGATGCATTTCCAGCCGTTGAGCCATTAAAAATTATCGACCAATTTGCGTCTGCAGATGGTACACGCGTTGTAACTCGGTTTCATTCTAAGCAAAAACATGCCAAAGATTTTTTTGGCCTGCCTGCGACAGGTCGCGCCATTCTTTTTGATGAGACCCATGTCGCAACGCTAAAAGACGGAAAGATTGTGCAAAACATCGTTAGCGCAACAAACTTGGAATTTGAAATGCTCATGGCTCCTATACTTACTCCAATGATTCTCAAATAACGAGGTTTGAATGAGCTCCAAAATATGTCTTGTAGCAGGTATCGGTTCTGGTGTTGGCCTTTCAATTGCAAAAGCATTTGCTGCAAAGGGCTATAATATCGCCATGATGGCACGAACAGAATCTGCCCTTCAAAGCTACAAGAAAGAAATTGAAGTATTGGGTCGGCATGCGTTTTATGCGACAACTGACCTCGTGGACTTTGATTCGGTAACACGTTCTTATGCGGTGCTTGAGGCATCCAACGGAACACCTGATATCATTGTCTATAATGCTGGCAGATGGATTGAGAAAGCACCAACAGAATGGTCAGCCATTGAATTTGTCAATGAGCTTTCGCTTTGCGTGGGGGCAGCGCACCATCTTGTGAAATTGTCTCATGAAGGCATGAAGAAACGTGGTAGTGGCAGTTATTTGTTCACAGGCGGCGGACTGGCGCTTTACCCGCAATATGGCAAAGATGTGGTGCCCCTGACAGCAGGAAAATCTGCGCTTCGCGGATATACTGTTGCATTAGATTCATATTTTGTTGGTACAAATATTCGTGCCAGCACCATTACTATTGCGGGTCAGGTTGCGCCCAATACATCTTTCGACCCTGATCGCATTGCTGCAGCATTCGTAACCTCGTCCGAACAATCGCTCTCTGAATGGAAAAGCGAAATCGTTTTTGTTGGCAAATAAATGCTCGTTTGAAAAAATAAGTTATTTTTTATTCCATACGACAGTTTTTGTATGATTGCGATAGTTGTGATGTTGATGTCATGAGTGATTATCCTTAAACAATCTGGCGCGTAAGTTCGAAAACCGTTCACTACGCGCCGCCATTTTTTGTTTTTCTTGAAGTTGTCCGCCAGCGCATCATTCGCTTTACCAAAGTCAATGCGCTTTACCCGCAACGCCGCCAGCGCCCCTTCCGATGGCAGCTAACCGAGCAGGCTCGCCGATCGGCGCTTTTCCGGGTCGCGGACCTCATTTGCCGATCTCGTGGCCAGTGGCCAAGACCATGGCAGCGCAGGACTGGCGAGACACATCTTGACGCGCTGGCATGTCGTAATAATGATATTTATTATTATAAAACCTGTGAGAGCATCATGAACAGCCTGAAGCTCACAACCATCGGAACGTCAACCGGCGTTATCATCCCCAAGGAGATGCTGGCGCGGCTAAGGGTTGCCAAGGGCGATACGCTCTATTTCACGGAAACGGCGGATGGTGGCTATCACCTCACCGCCTTTAATCCTGACTTCGCCGCGAAAATGGCCAAGGCCGAAGAGATTATGAACCGCTATCGCAACACGCTGAACGTTCTGGCGAAGTGAGCGAGCGGGTCTGGATCGACGAGCAACTGGCGCTGGCGGTGCATGAACAGTTGCTTGTCCGCCATGGCGGGCTGGCGGGTGTGCGCGATTTGGGCCTGTTGCGCTTCGCGCTGGCGCGCCCCCAGCAATTGGAAGCCTATGGCGATGACATGGATAAGGTCACGGCTGCCGCCGCCTATACCGTTGCCATCGTTCAAAACCACCCCTTTGCCGATGGCAACAAGCGCACAGGCTTTGTCGCAGGTTTGTTGTTTCTGGAATTGAACGGCATGGCCTTCACCGCAAGCGAAGAGGCCGCAACAGAAGCGGTGCTGGCGCTCGCTTCTGGGCAAAGTGATGAAGGCGTCTATCGCGCTTTCCTACGTGACAAGTGCAGCCCAATTTCCCGTTGAGGGGGCCTGTGAGCAGGGATGTGAATTGGAAAAGAACGGTATTTTATGTGAGATAATATTTTTTCCTTAAATCTATGATATTTATATTTTATTTCAATTTTATCCGCTGCGGTAGCCTCTCTCCGTCAGTTGCCCTAAGGTATCCCCAGGGCGCGCGGTGATCAGCGATGGCTAGGGTGGGGGAGCGCGGGGGTCCCGCCGCCTAGCCTGCATGCGCCTCGCGCGTCAGTTTCAGTTCAACATAACGAAGCGTCGGATCGCTGGCGTCAGGAGCAATCTGAAAGCCCAGCTGTTTGCACATCCTGAGCATGGTTGAATTTTCGCTCAGGACCGAGCCGAAGAGTTCTTCCAGCCCTTGAGCGCGGGCATAATCGATGAGATGGCTCATCAACTGCCAGCCCAGCCCCTTGCCTTTAAGATGCGAGCCCACAAGGACGGCATATTCGCCGCGTTTGTAGTCGGGGTCTGCGGCAAAGCGAACGACGCCAAGCAGAGCGCCACTTTGCATATCGAGCGCCACGAAGGCGATTTCGCGCGCATAATCGATCTGGGTGAGGCGGGCAATGAAGCGATGGGCAAGCCGCGACTTTGGCACGAAGAAGCGCAGGCGGTAATCCTCGGGCCTGATGTCGGCCATGAACGCCTCGTAGAGCCCTTCATCGGCCGGGATGATGGGGCGGATATGCACCCCGCCGACACCCTCGAGGAGCGTGCGTTTTTCCCAGCCCGCCGGATAGGGCCTGATGACCATGGCTTGGCGGGCCGCCTCACCCGGGCCGGCGATCCGCACGCGCGCATCAAGGGTGATCACGCCAGCCGCATCGGCGAGCAGGGGATTGATATCGATCTCGCGCAATTCGTCATGCGCCGTCACCAGATTGCTCAGGGCCACCAGCGCATCGGCGATGGCGATGAGGTTGGCGGCAGGCCGGTCGCGGTATCCGGCAAGCAGGCGGGCGATGCGCGTCCCGGCGATGAGATCAAGCGCGCTGTCGCGATCAAGCGGGGGCAAAGCGAGCGCCGTATCGCTGAGGATTTCTGCCGCTGTCCCGCCGGCTCCAAACAGCAGCATGGGGCCGAAATTAGCATCCACGCTCATGCCGAGGATGAGTTCATGCGCGTGCGGCCGGCGGATCATGGGAGCAAGGGTGAAGCCGTCGATATGGGCATCCGGCCGGCGCTCACGGACGCGCTGGAGCATGGCATCGGCTGCCTCGCGCACCCCAGCCGGACTTGCCAGATCAAGGCGCACGCCATCGACATCGGATTTATGTGAAATGTCGCGCGACAGGATCTTGAGTACGACGCCGGGCGCCTGGCGTAGAAGTGTCGCCGCGATGTCGGCTGCTTCGTCGCTGCTGGCTGCAATCAGGCTTTCAACGACCGGAATGCCTGCTGCGGCGATCAGCGATTTGCTCTGCACTTCACTCAGCATGGTGCGCTCTTCGCGCCGGGCATGCTCGATGATGTGACGGCTTGCGGTGCCGATGGCCGGCAGATCGGCCGCGCCTTGAGCGGGCGTACGCATCAGGGCGTCCTGTGCCTTTGCATAGCGCACGATATGCATATAGGCGCGGGCGGCGGAGCCGGGCGTTTGCAGACTTGGTATGTCGTGTTGGGCGAAGAGCGCGCGCGAAGACCGGACGGCTTCCTCGCCCAGCCAGTTCGTCATGACGATTGGCCGCCTTCCCTGCCGCGCCGCGTTCGTCACGGCCTCGACGGTCTTTTCGGCAACCGCCAGGGCGGGAGCGATAGCAGTTGGACAATAAAGGGCCAGCACTGCGTCCACGGTTCTGTCGGCCAGAACGACCGACAGCGCCCTGCCATAACGCTCCGCATCCGCGTCGCCGATGATGTCGATCGGGTTGGCCTTTGACCAGTTCGCGGGCAGGAAGGCGTCAAGAGCCTTGCGTGCAGGGTCGCTGAGCGGAGCGATATCGCCGCCAAAATCGACCAGACGATCGGCTGCCAGAACGCCTGCTCCCCCGCCATTGGTAAGAATGGTCAAACGTCCGCCTGTCAGGCGTGGCTGGCGGGCGAGCACTTCTGCGGCCTCGAAGAGTTCGTTGAGGTCGAGAACACGCACCAGACCGGCGCGGCGGAAGGCCGCATCATAGGCGCGATCGGACCCCGCCAGACGCCCGGTATGCGAGGCGGCCGCCTGGGCGGCGGCAGCGTGGCGGCCTGATTTGATGATGATCACCGGTTTGACGCGGGCAGCCCGCCTGGCTGCCGACATGAATTTCGCCGCATTCGTGACGGCTTCCATATAGAGAAGAATGGCGCGGCTATCGACGTCGCCTGCCAGATAGTCGAGAACATCGCCAAAATCGACGTCCGCCATATCGCCAAGCGACACCGCATGGGAAAAGCCGATATCCCTGCCGGTGGCCCAGTCGATGATCGCGGTGATGAGGGCGCCTGATTGCGAGACCAGCGCCAGATGGCCCGCGCCCGCATGGCGATGGGCGAAACTGGCGTTGAGCTTCAGGCGCGGCAGCATGAGCCCGAGGATGTTGGGGCCAAGGATGCGCAGCAGTGCTGGCCTGGCCGCATTCAGCATCGCCTGGCGCAATGGCGCGTCAAGACCAGCCGTCAGCACCGCAGCGGCGCGCGTGCCATGCGCTGCCAGATCCGCGATGATGGCGGGGATGGTGGCTGGCGGGGTGGCGATGATGGCCAGGTCAGCAGGATGTGGCAGGGCGCTGATATGCGGATGGCAGGGATGGCCGGCAACTTCGCTATGCTTGGGGTTGACGAAGTATATCTCCCCGG
The DNA here is from genome assembly GCF_021731865.1 of Raskinella chloraquaticus (SeqCode). NCBI lineage: Bacteria > Pseudomonadati > Pseudomonadota > Alphaproteobacteria > Hyphomicrobiales > Phreatobacteraceae > Raskinella (SeqCode) > Raskinella chloraquaticus (SeqCode). The sequence goes on from NZ_JAKFWN010000014.1 coordinate 5,224, forward strand.
CAAATCCCCCGCTCAGAAGATTGCGCGCAACTGTCGCGCCGATCGCGCCGGCACGCTCGCTGGCGCCAATGAGAACGAGCGAGCGCGGTTCAAAGAGAGCATCGAGATTGCGGATGGTCATGACATGATCCTGACGGCTGCGTAACATCGCAACGTGGAGGTTTTACGAAGGTTGCTGCTGAGCCCAGCCATGATCGCCCGGCTCGCGGCAAATTCGTGCAATGCCGGAATTGATGGTGCGGATGTCCAACTTTCCCGCCTCAGGCGAGAAACAGCTTTCGCAGTTGCGAACGAGTGATAAGATTGCCACGTGTATCGGGAGTACGCCACCATGAACTGCCATCCGGAAGTCTGCAGGTCAGGGATCGCGACGGCAAACAGCTGTGAGGCATGCTGGGTGCGGCGGGGCAGCGTTTGCGCCGCCTTGTCGAGCGATGAGCTGGCCGTTCTTGCATCATTGGCGCAGAAGGCGGAATTTGCTCCCAAGAAGGCGTTGTTTTTACAAGGTGATCGCGTGGTGTCGGTGTTCAACATCACCTCCGGTGTTGTGCGCCTCTACAAACTTCTGGCTGATGGTCGCCGCCAGGTCATCGGCTTTGCCTTGCCTGGAGATTTCCTGGGGCTGGCGCGCGGCGATGCGTATGATTTCTCGGCCGATGCGGTTGATCATGTGAGTGCTTGTGCATTTTCGCGCGCCGACTACACGGCGCTTGCCGATGCCAAGCCGAATCTGTTGCGGCAACTCTATGATTTTGCGGCCCATGAGCTGGCTCTGGCGCAAGATCAGATGGTGCTGCTGGGGCGGCGGACGGCTGAGGAAAAAGTGATCTGTTTTCTCCTGCGCCTGCAAGAACGCTGGGCGCGGATTGAAGGCAATGCGTCGGTGATGGTGCCGCTGCCGATGAACCGGCAGGATATCGCCGATTTCTTGGGACTTACCATCGAAACCGTCAGCCGTACCTTCACCAGGCTGGCGCGCGACAAGACGATCCTGAACGTTTCGCACGGCGTCAGGCTCATGAACCCCGATCGCATGGCCCGCATTGCTGCAGCCTGATCCGGCGCTCTCCCGTCCGACGCTTTCCAGAGACTGCACGATATCCCCTGCATAAACCGGATGTTTTTGCCGCGCATTGACGTAGATCAATGCCGCGTCAACACGCCCTCGCTACGCCTAGCATCGAAGGCTGCAGCGCTCCTGCTGCTCCGCGAGGCAGAGACCAGGTCATGTCAGCGACTGGAAATCCGATCCGACGGGCGACAACCGGCGAGATGGTGGGCATACTGATTGCCGCGATCTGCAGCATTATGTTCCTGATCATTGCCGGCAAGACGGAACATTCGGGTTATGCCTTTCATGCCCTGGTGGCGATGCTGAGTGCGTTTGCCACTATTTTTCTCATCGGCAATCGCTGCTTCCAGCCTGGCCAGTTCCCCGTTCCCCAGTCCATCAACGGAAAGCCCAATTACAATATGGGGCCTGTGAAATTCGCCACCGTTGCGGCGATGTTCTGGGGTATTGCCGGTTTTACGGTCGGGCTGATCATCGCGCTGCAACTTGCCTTTCCCGTTCTCAACCTTGACCTGCCGTGGACAAGCTTCGGTCGTCTGCGGCCCTTGCATACGTCAGCCGTCATTTTCGCCTTTGGCGGAAACGCACTGCTGGCAACGTCGTTTTATGTCGTCCAGCGCACATCGCGGGCGCGCCTGGCGGGCGATCTGTCACCATGGTTCGTGGTCCTTGGCTACAATCTCTTCATCGTCATCGCCGGCACCGGTTATCTGCTCGGTATCGGGCAGGGCAAGGAGTATGCTGAGCCGGAATGGTATGCTGATCTGTGGCTCACCATTGTCTGGGTGACCTATCTGCTGGTTTTTCTGGCAACGCTTGCCAAGCGCACCGAGCCGCACATCTATGTGGCGAACTGGTTCTATCTCGGTTTTATCGTCACGATCGCTGTCCTGCATCTGGGCAATAATCTGGCGGTGCCGATATCGCTCCTGTCGCCCAAATCCTACATCGTCTGGTCAGGCGTGCAGGATGCGATGTTCCAATGGTGGTACGGGCATAATGCAGTCGGATTTTTTCTCACCGCTGGCTTCCTCGCCATCATGTATTATTTCGTGCCGAAGCGCGCGGGGCGGCCGATCTACAGCTACCGCCTGTCGATCATCCATTTCTGGGCCCTGATCTTTCTCTACATCTGGGCGGGTCCCCATCACCTCCACTACACCGCGCTGCCCGACTGGGCGCAGACGCTCGGCATGACGTTCTCGATCATGCTGTGGATGCCGTCCTGGGGCGGCATGATCAATGGGCTGATGACGTTGTCGGGCGCCTGGGACAAGCTGCGCACCGATCCAGTGTTGCGGATGATGGTTGTTTCTCTCGCCTTCTATGGCATGTCGACGTTCGAAGGCCCGCTGATGTCGATCAAGGCCGTCAATGCTCTGTCGCATTACACTGACTGGACGATTGGCCATGTGCACTCAGGCGCTCTCGGCTGGGTCGCTTATATCTCCTTCGGCGCCATCTACTGCCTCGTGCCATGGCTGTGGAACCGCAAGGAGCTCTACTCCCTCAAGCTGGTGAACTGGCATTTCTGGATATCGACACTCGGGATCGTTTTCTACATCTCGGCGATGTGGGTGTCGGGCATCCTGCAGGGCTTGATGTGGCGCTCCTACACCGCGCTGGGCTTCCTCGAATATTCCTTCATCGAGACGGTTGAGGCGATGCACCCCTTCTATGTCATCCGGGCGCTTGGTGGGGCGCTGTTCCTCATCGGCGCGCTCATCATGGTGTTCAATCTGTGGATGACAGTGCGTAGCGGCGAGCTTGCCGGGTCGGAGAGCGACACGTCCGTTTCACCGCAACTTTCACTTGCGCACTGAGGAGCCCGCTGATGTCGAATGTGGACATTCCTGCCACGCCGCGCCGCTCGCTGTGGTCGAAGCACAAATTCTTCGAGACCAACTCGATCATTCTGATCATCGGTGTGCTGCTGGTGATCTCGATTGGCGGGCTGGTCGAGATCGCGCCTCTGTTCTATCTGCAAAACACGATCGAGAAGGTTGAGGGCATGCGGCCCTATACCCCGCTCGAACTCGCCGGTCGTGCCATCTATGTGCGCGAAGGCTGCTATCTCTGTCACAGCCAGATGATCCGGCCGCTGCGCGATGAAGTGGAGCGCTACGGGCATTATTCGCTGGCGGCTGAGAGCATGTACGACAAGCCCTTCCAATGGGGCTCAAAACGAACCGGCCCCGATCTTGCCCGTGTCGGCGGCAAGTATTCCGACGACTGGCAGGCGCGCCATCTGGGCGACCCGCGCTCGCTGGTGCCGCAATCGATCATGCCGGGGTACCCGTTCCTCACAAATACCGAACTGTCCTACGATGACATCGCGGCGGAGCTCAAAGCCAATCGCAGCGGGGGCGTACCCTATAGCGATGAGATGATCGAGCGGGCGATGGATGATCTGCGCGCCCAGGCGACGCCCGACCATCCGGGCCAGTCGGCGTTCGAAAAGCGTTATCCCAAAGCGCAGGCGCGTGATTTCGACGGCAATCCCAAGCGCATCAGCGAGGCTGACGCCCTCATCGCTTATCTGCAGATGCTGGGAACCCTGGTTGATTTCAAGCTCTACAACGACAAAGCCAACATCCGCTGAGCGAGGGCAAGCATGGAAAACACCTATCAATGGCTTGCAGGCTTCGCCCAGTCGGCGGGTTTGCTCTATTTCGTTGGAATGTTTTTGGCGGTCTGCCTTTACGCTTTCTGGCCAAAAAATCGCGCCCGCTTCGAGCGCGCGGCATTGACACCGCTTCAGGAGGATTGAGTGATGGCGGACCGGCAGCCTGCGGATAACGAGGTTGATCCCCTCACCGGAACGGCAACGACCGGCCATGATTGGGATGGCATCCGCGAGCTTAACACGCCGCTGCCACGCTGGTGGCTCAATATCTTTTACGCCACCATCATCTGGTCGATCGGCTACTGGATTGCCTATCCTGCCTGGCCGCTCATCAGCAGCACGACCAAGGGCGTGCTCGGTTACGCGACGCGCCTGGCGGTCGAAGAAGAGCTGGCGGTTCTCAAAGCGCAACGCACCACCCAATCTGCCGATCTTGCAGGGGCGGCGCTTGATCAGATCAAGGCCGATCCGGCTCTGCTTCGTATCGCCATGGCCCAGGGCAAGGCTGCCTTCGGCGACAATTGCGTTGCCTGTCACGGTCTCGGCGGTGCGGGCTCGAAGGGCTTTCCCAATCTCAATGACGATGACTGGTTGTGGGGCGGAACATTGGCGGCGATCCAGACCACGCTGCAGCACGGTGTGCGCGTGACAACCGATAATGAAACGCGCACCAGCCTGATGCCGGCCTTCGGGCGTGACGGAATTCTCAAGCGTAACGAGATCAATGCCGTTGCCAATCATGTGCGGATACTGGCCGGCCAGCCGGCTGAGCCAAAGGCGGACCTGGAAGCAGGCAGCCGCATTTTCGAGCAGAATTGCGCAGTCTGTCACGGCGCGCAGGGAAAGGGCAATCAGGAACTGGGTGCCCCCAACCTCACCGATGCCATCACTCTCTTTGGCAACGATCTGGCGTCGCTGACCGAGACCATCACCAACAGCCGCAACGGCGTCATGCCGGCCTGGGGCGAGCGACTTGATGCTACAACAATCAAGGCGTTGACCGTTTATGTCCATTCACTCGGCGGAGGTCAGTGATTGTGTCGGCAGCGGACGCTGGAAGCGATGATTTACCCTTCTTCGCGCCGTCGAAGAAGGTTTATCCGCAGCACGTTGCCGGCCCATTCCGTCGCGCGAAATGGCTGATCCTCGTTGCCTGCCTCGGCATCTATTATGCCTTGCCCTTCGTGCGCTGGGAACGTGGTCCAAATCTTCCAAACCAGGCTGTTCTGGCGGATATCGCCCACAATCGTTTCTATTTTTTCTTCATCGAAATCTGGCCGCAGGAAGTATACTATTTCACCGGATTGCTGATCCTCGCGGCCTTCATGCTGTTTTTGATGAATTCTGTCGCCGGCCGCCTGTGGTGCGGGTATCTGTGCCCGCAAACGGTGTGGACCGATCTCTTCCTGGCGGTGGAGCGTTTCTTCGAAGGCGACCGGCGCGAGCGGATCAGGCGCGACGAGGGTCCGTGGAACGTCGACAAGCTGTGGCGGAAAATTCTCAAGCATACCTCATGGCTGATGATTGCCTGGTGGACGGGCGGTGCCTGGGTTCTCTATTTCGCTGACGCGCCGACGCTGGTGCGCGCGCTTGCCAGCTTCACCGCGCCGGTGGCGGCTTACGTCTGGATCGCCATTTTGACCTTCACCACCTATGCGCTTGCCGGGATCATGCGTGAGCAGGTGTGCAAATATATGTGCCCGTGGCCGCGCATCCAGGCGGCGCTGACCGATGATGAGGCGCTGAATGTCACCTATCGCTATGATCGTGGGGAGCCGCGCACGTCCTTCAAGCAGGCTTTGCGGCTGAGGGCTCATGGCGAGCCCGCTGGCGATTGCGTTGATTGTCAGCAATGCGTGGCCGTTTGCCCGACCGGGATTGATATTCGGGATGGATCGCAACTCGATTGTATCCAGTGCGGGCTGTGCATCGATGCCTGCGACAGCGTGATGACAAAGACAGGCCGGTCGCAGGGGCTGATCGGTTATGATACTGCCGATAATGTCGAGCGCCGGCTTGCTGGAAAAACAACTCTCTATCGCCCGATCCGCGCCCGTACCGTCATTTACGCGGTCCTGATCGCGCTTGTCGGCAGTGCCATGCTCTATCAGCTGGCAACGCGGCGGACAGTCGAGATTTCGGTGCTGCATGAACGCACGCCACTCTTTGTGAAGCTCAGCGATGGCTCCGTGCGCAATGCTTTTGCCATCCGCATCCTCAACAAACGTCCCGACACAAGGCTGATCGTTCTGACGGTCGCCGGCCTGTCAGGGATCAGGCTTGAAGCGGTCGGGACCGATGCTACCGCCGACGGTCGTCCGATCGTGACGGTTGATCCTGATTCCTCGCGCGAAGTCCGGGTCTTTGTCACGGTGCCGCCGGGTGTTCCGCTCCGTGATACGCAACTGATCTCGTTCATCGCCTCGGATCTGTTTGTTGGTGAGGTCGTGAGAACCCATGATCATTTTTTTGCACCTTAAAGACGGCTCTTTCCTCAGGTGAAGGTTACGACATGCCAATTAAACCTGACACGCTTCTGCCCGCGCCCCGCCCCGCCTTCGAACTGACGGGACGGATGTGTCTGGCCATGATGCTCGCTTTCTTCCTCGTGGTCAGCAGCGTCAATGCAGTGATGATGACACTGGCGATCCGCACCATGCCGGGGAGCGATGCGAAGAGCGCCTATGAAACCAGCCAGAAGTTCAATAGCGAGATCGCCCGTATGCAAGACCAGGCGGCGCGCGGCTGGCAGGCGCAGGCCGACATTATCCGTGACGGCGACTGGGCGCGGATCACATTGGTGCTGAATGACAGCTCGGCGGTTGCGGTCCGTGGCCTTGCGGTGATGGCTCGTCTGCAGCATCCAGCCTCGCGCCAAATGGACCGCGAGGTACGCCTCGTCGAGACCGCGGCGGGTGTTTACGACGCGAGAGTTGCCCGCCTCCCGCCCGGAGCGTGGACGCTGGCCGTCGAGGCGGAGCGCGATGGGGCGCCTTTGTTCAGCTCACGTACGCGCTTTCTTATGAAGGAGTAGCAGCATGGGCGCGCAACAGGATCTGTCGTTGTTCGTGCGTCACCGTGAAGGCGGCATAGAAGGTCTGGAGCTTGCGGTTGAAGGAATGCGGTGTGCAGGCTGCATGCGCGCCATCGAGACCGGGCTGAAGAGTGACGCCAGCGTTCTGAGCGCGCGTGTCAATCTGGCCCTGAAACGCGTGACGGTTGAATGGCGCGAGGGCGTGCTGCGGCCCGAGGCTGTGATCGCGCAACTCGCCGCGCTCGGCTTCAAGGCCTACCCATTCCTCCCTGCAAATCAGCACGACAGCGAGGTGGCCCAGGAAGCCCAGCTGCTGCGATATGTGGGCGTCGCCGGTTTTGCCGCGATGAACATCATGTTGCTCTCCGTCTCGGTATGGTCGGGCAACAGCAGCGATATCAATCCGCTCACGCGCGATCTCTTCCACTGGTTATCGGCGCTGATTGCGCTGCCAACGGCGGCCTATGCGGGGCGACCATTCTTCGACAGCGCTCTGCGGGCGCTGCGGGCGGGCGCGGTCAACATGGACGTGCCGATTACACTCGGCGTCGTACTGGCGCTAGGCATGTCGGTCGTTGAGACCTGGAATCATTCCCGGCACGCCTATTTTGACGGCGCGGTGATGCTGCTCTTCTTTCTGCTCATCGGGCGCTATCTCGATCAACTCATGCGCCGCCGCACCCGTGATCTTGCCGGCAATCTGGCGGCACTCAAATCGGAAAGTGCGATCCGCCTGCAGCCTGACGGCACGACCATCATCATACCCATCAACGCCATTTTGCCTGGCGATGTTGTTTTGATCCAGCCAGGCGAGCGCGTGGCGGTGGACGGCGTCATCGAGACGGGCCGGTCAAAGATTGATCAAAGCCTGATCACCGGCGAGACCATGCCCGTCATGGTCGAGACGGGAGCGCGCGTTCACGCCGGCACCATGAACCTGTCCGGCGCACTCACCGTGATTGTCGAGGCGGCAGGTGCGGGAACGCTGCTGGACGAAATCGACCGACTGATGTCGCAAGCAGTGGAGAGCCGGTCGCGCTATGTCCATCTTTCCGACCGTGCGGCCAGGCTTTATGCGCCACTCGTCCACACCGCTGCACTGGTGACGTTTTTGGGATGGATGGCGTTCGGTCTGCCATGGCAAGAGGCGTTGGTGATCGCGATCACGGTCCTCATCATCACCTGCCCTTGCGCTCTTGGGCTGGCGATCCCGGCGGTGCAGGTTGTCGCCGCCTCGGCTCTTTTCAAAAACAGGATCATGCTGCGTGAAGGCGCGGCGCTCGAGCGTCTGGCCGAAGCTGACATGGTCGTTTTCGACAAGACGGGAACGTTGACGTTGCCAGAGCCGTCCCTGCTCAACATCGCCATGATCGACCCCGTGCTTCTTGGCCAAATCGCCGCGCTTGCCGCCGCAAGCCGTCATCCGCTGGCGCAGGCGGTGAGCCGCGCTGCCGGTGGGCCGCGCCCGATGGCCGGGGCGCAGGAGCATGAAGGTCAGGGGGTGGCTGCTCTGCTCGATGGCGATGAGATGCGCCTGGGGAGTGTTGCCTTCTGCCATGCTGAAACCGAAGCGCTGGCAGTAGGGACGAGCTATCCGAGCGCCTCGCTGATTGCCTGGCGCTATCGCGACGGTTGCGTCGTGCTGGCGGTCGGGCAGAGCTTGCGGCCTGATGCGCGCACCTGCATCCACGACCTGAAAATGCGCGGCCTGCGGCTTGCCATCCTGTCGGGTGACAGGATGGAAGCGGTGGCACCCGTCGCGCAGATGCTCGGGATCAGCGAGTATCAGGCCGGCCTTACTCCTGGCAATAAACTGCGCGCTCTTGATGCCTGGACGGCTGAGGGCCGGATCATCGGGATGGTTGGAGACGGGCTCAATGACGCGCCTGCTTTGGTCAGAGCCCATGTCTCGCTCTCGCCGATCAGCGCCACGCATCTTGCCCAGTCGGCATCCGATATCGTCTTTCTCGGTGACAGCCTCAGCCCGGTCGCAACAGCGATCATCATTGCCCGCAAGGCGCGCCGGCTGATGCTGCAGAATTTGTGGTTTGCCGTCCTCTATAATGCTTTTGCCGTGCCGCTTGCCGTTGCTGGTCTGGCCACCCCGCTGGTTGCCGCCGCCGCCATGTCGGGCTCGTCTCTCATTGTCACCATCAATGCGTTGCGGGCAGGTCGCGTGACCATGATACGGCAAGGAGGGGAGGCATGAACATCATCCTCATCCTCTTTCCGCTGGCGCTTGGGCTTGGACTGGCCGGCCTTATTGCCTTCTTCTGGTGTCTGCGCTCGGGTCAGTACAGTGATCTGGAAGGTTCGGGCTGGCGGGTCCTTGAAGATGACGATATCGACAATTCCCCTCCGGCTGCGGTTGTGCTGCCAGAGCAGCGATGATGCCTCATGAGGCCGACGATATCTGTACGACGTCATGACAAATCAGGGACAGGTTAATCACCCCGCCAGGGTGGCGGACCTTTGTCAGCCGACAAGCACAGCGATCAGCGGCGCTGCCGTTTTTGCGTTTGCTCACTTTGCGTGGTGATGTTTTCGAGGGACAGGTGAATTCAAAACCGGATCGGCTCGAAAGAAACTGCGGCGGCCGTTTTTGAAACCAAGGCGCGGCAAGACAATTTCAGCAATGGCGCTGGTTGCGGCCTCGGTGGGGAAGACCAGCAGATCGGCGGCATGCCCAACCGCAACGCCGTAGCGCTCGATGTTCATCAGCCGGGCGGCATCACTCGTCACCATCGCCAGGCAATCCTCAAGGTCCTGCCGCCGCCCGAGCTGGGCGATATTGGCATAGAGATTAGCAATGCGGCACAGTGAACAATCACCAAACGGCGTGAAGGCGTTGAGGACATTGTTGGTTGCCAGCGAGCAGGTGACGCCGTGGTGGCGCAGGAGGTCAGCGCGGGTGACGCCACGCGGTACGTTGTGGTCGATGCCACGCCCCATGAGAAAGAGATCGGTCGACGGCAGAACTGTCACCGCTACGCCGGAACTGGCGAGCAAGCGCGCTGCAGCGACAAAGTCTGCGGAAGGCAAGGCCGAGAGCTTGGTGACATGTCCGATGGTCACCCGCCCGGCATAATTGTGAGCCCGCGTCTGCCGGCACACCTCGGTCAGCGACAGGAAGCGGGTGTCAAGATCGAAATCGAGATGGAAATCGATATCAAGATCAAAGGTCCGGGCGATGGCAAAGATACGGGCGATATGCTCGTCGGGTTGTGTATCGGCATAAGGACAGCCTCCGATCAGCGAGGCGCCCTGCCGACACGCTTCGATCAGCAACTCCTCGCAGCCCGGATCGTTGATGAGCCCTTCCTGCGGAAAAACGCATATCTCGATGTCGAGTGCCCAGGTGTATTCTTGCGCGAGCCGCTGTATCGCATGAAACCCTTTGAGGCCAATGCGCGGGTCGATTTCGACATGAGTGCGCATCTTCATGGTGCCAGCCATGATCGCTTTTTCCAGCGTCCGCCGTGCCCGTTGTTCGATGTCGTCTTCGCTGAATGCCAGCTTGGCGCGGGCGGTTTCGCGAATGGCCTCGGCGAGCGAGCCTTCGCGGATGTCGCAGCGATCAATAATGCAGGATTTGTCGAGATGGATGTGCGTCTCGACAAATCCGGGCAACACCAATCCGCCCTCCAGGTTGATTTCCTTGCCTGCAACCAGACCGTGCGGCGTGATGGCGGCAATCCTGCCCTCGCGGATCACGATATCGGCCAGTGGCGCATCATCGCCGAGGTTTGCCTGCCGCAAGATGAGATCAGCCGGCATCAGGCAAATTTCCATGGGGTGAGGGGGTATGCTGACCAAGATACACCGCCTCGAAGGAAGGGTCATCAAGCAAGGCTGAGGCGGTGGCCTGCCTGATGATCCTGCCGTTTGAAATGAGATAGCCACGATCAGCGAGTTGCAGCGCCATGTGTGCCATCTGGTCGACGATCAGGATCGTCATGCCGTCATCGCGCAACTGGCCGAGAACACCGTAGAGACCTTCGACGATCCTGGGCGCTAATCCCAGCGAGGGTTCGTCGAGCAGGAGGAGGCGTGGCCGGCCCATCAATGCGCGCGCAACAGCGAGCATCTGCGCTTCGCCGCCCGACAACAGGCCCGCCCGCCCATTGATCCTGTCGCTGAGGCGGGGAAAGCGCGCAAGGACGGCAGCCATATCCGCCTCGATACGATCATCCTTCCGGCAATAGGCGCCAAGGCGCAGATTATCTGCCACCGAAAGCTCAGGAAATATCTGCCGTCCCTCCGGCACAAGGACGAGGCCGCAGCGAACAATTTCATGGGCCGGTTTGTTGGCAATCGCCTGGCCGTTGAATGTGATGTGCCCTTCCTTCGGCGAATTCAGTCCGCTCAGCGCCCGCATCGTGGTTGATTTTCCAGCGCCGTTGGAGCCGAGGATGGCGATCATCTCGCCAGCGCCAACCGAAAAGCTGACGTCATGCAAAACATCCAGTGATCCGTAGCCCGCGCCGAGATGATCGACCTTGAGAATGACCGGCTGATCTGCGGGCGGCAGTGCCTTGCGCTTGCCAAAGGCGGTCGTCTGCGTGCCCAGATAGGCTGCCCGTACCCGCGAATTACTGACAATGTCTGCCGGTTTGCCGGAAGCAATTTTGCAGCCGGCATCGAGGACGATCAGACTGTCACAGATCTCCATAACGAGCGGCATATCGTGCTCGACAAGGAGCACAGCCAGGCCAGCGGCAGAAAGAGCCTGCAGGACAAGCCCCAAATGCGCCTTGTCACGGCTATCAAGGCCTGCAGCAGGTTCATCGAGCAGCAGGACAGATGGCCGCATTGCGAGCGCGCGGGCAATCTCGACGAGGCGCCGATCAACATGGGCCAGCGCCCCTGCGCGCGTTCCCAGATCGCCGTCATAGCCGACGAAGGCCAGGAGCCCCTCGGCCTGCGCGCGTTCAATGCTGTTGGCAAAGCCTAGCCATGGTACGCCCAGCCGGCCGCGACGCATCGCGATCAAAACATTGTCGATGACGGACAGGGACGAGAAGAGCTGCGTCGTCTGGTAGGTTCGGGCCATGCCGCGTCGGGCGAGTTGTTCGGGCGACATGCGAGTGACGTCGTGACCATCGAGCAGAATGTCACCATGATCGGGGCTGTAGAAACCACTGACGAGATTGAGCACGGTGGTCTTGCCCGCGCCGTTGGGGCCGATCAGCCCGGTGATCCGTGACGCCCGAGCGGAAAAATCGATGGCTTGCGCCGCCATGATGCCGCCGAAGGAAATCGACAGGCGTCTCACTTCCAGGCCACGACTGTGATCGGGACGGGCCAGAAACAGGGCAATGGAAAAATTGCCTGCATTTGGGCGCTGCGATTTTCCAGGCGGCAGAAATCGCGCCAGCGCACCGATGATACCCTCCGGTGCCAGCCACAGAACGATGAGCAGAAGTGCTGAGAACGCCAGCAAACGATATTCCGCCAGCCAGGAAATAAGTTCGGGCAGCACCACCGTCACGCCAGCGCCGATGAGCGGGCCGAGTGTCCAGCCCGCGCCACCGACAATCACGGAGAGAAGGAACAGGATTGATTGCGAGAAAGGAAAGGCGCTCGGGGCGATGAAGGTCAACAAAAGGGCAAAAATGCCACCAGCCATCCCCGTCAATAGCGCGGAGATGGTGAAGGCAAGGGTCTTGATCCTGGTCACGCTGAGGCCGATGCTTGCTGCGGCGATCTCGCTGTCGCGCACGGCGATCATCGCTTTGCCCCAACGGCCGGCAGCAATAAGCCGAAAGAAAATGAGGCTGACAGCGCACAGGATGACGGCAAGGAAGGCAATTGCGCGCTCGCCTGACAGTCCGCCCACAAGTGTCGGCTGAGGTATGCCGATCAATCCGTTTTGTCCGCCGGTCAATTGACGCCACTCAATCGTTACATGCTCGACAATGAAGGCGAAAGCGATCGTCATCATGCCAAGATAAGGACCGCTCACGCGCAGGGCGGGCAGGGCAAGCAGAGATCCGAGTGCTGCCGCAACGATCCCCGCAACCGGCACGGCAATCCACAGGCTGACTCCTTTGAGCGCCAGCACGCCAACCGCATAGGCGCCGATGGAATAGAAGCCAACATGGCCAAACGACACCTGGCCGGAGAGCCCGGTGAGAACGTTCAACCCGATCCCGGCGACCGCCGTCAGGGCCACCAGTGCGATAATGAAGATCGTATAGTCCTCGCCGGTCGCCACCAGCCAGAGGCTGCCGGCCAACAGGGCGCAAAGGATGGCGCCACTTGTCAGATGATGTTTCACCGCAGCCTAAACCTTCTTCAAGGCTGCCGCCGCAAACAGGCCGCGGGGCACCAGAGCAAGCGTCGCGATGACGGCGGAAAACATGACGATCTGCGTATAGGTCGAGCCCAGCAGCGCGGTAACCAGCGCTTCGCCGATACCGTATATGAGGCCGGCAACCATGACGCCCGGCGCATGCGTTATTCCACCGATGATGGCAACCGCGAACGCCTTGATACCAAACAATGTCCCCATCTCGGCGTGGACATTATAGAGCGGAGCAATGAGCAAACCCGCCAGTCCGGCGAGCATTGATGACAGACCATAGGTGGCGGCAACCAGCCGGCCAACGTCAATACCCATGAGCCGTGCCGCGTCGCTGTTCTGCACGGAGGCTGACAGCGCCTTGCCAAAACGCGATCGTGTCAGAACAAGCCATAATGCGACAGCGACAACGCTTCCGACGAGCGGAATGACGATCTGTAATGGCGTGACGCCGACGCCGAAGATGATGAAAGGCTTGTCATCGAGCCAGGAAGGAAAGCCGCGCGGCTCCTTGCCGAAGGTAAACAGGACGAGGTTGTCGAGAAGAAGACCACCAGCGACCGTTGCCATCAGCCAGGCGTTTGATTGGCGTGCCACGAAGGGCCTGACCAGAACCCGTTCGATCAGCAAACCCAGGAGGGCGCAACCGAGCAGGGCTGCCGGGGCCGCAACCATGATCGGCCAGCCATAGCGGGCTACCAGGACATAGCCCAGAACGGCGCCCAGCATGACTGAGCTGCCTTGCGAGAAATTGACGGTGCGCGACACGATATATGTCACGTGAAAACCCAGCGCGATGAGACCATACATGGCGCCCAGCGACATGCCGCTGACCAGAGCCGAGAAGATAATCATCAACGCTCTCCCGACGTAGGGCGGTCTGCTATCCCTGACCTGGCTTAACGATCAATTGGAGAGCGGCAGGATTTCAGCGCCTTTGAAGTAGGTGAAGATATAGTCAGCAGCGCTAAGAGCGTCGTGATTGTCCGGTGTGAAGGGTTTCGCATAGGTTTTGATCAGCCCGGCATAATGATCGATGTCGTAAAAGCCCTGGCGGATTTTTGTGCCCTCGATCGAGCCGGCCTTGGTGATCGCCAACGCCGTCAGATGGAGGGCATCATACGCATTGGCGATACCGACGGCAGGTGTCACGTCGGTTGTTGTTTTGATTTCTGGATATTTGGCCTTGAGCAGGGTGAATACGGATTCACCCTTCTGGCTCAGCTTTCCGGAAAAGCTGTAAGTCTGAATGAAATGGACCTTTTCGGCGCTCGGCCCGGCAAGCTCGGTGAAGCGTCCGCCGGCCGGTCCCCAATGTGATACGACGGGTACATTCCAGCCCATGCGATCCAGCGATTTGACTACCTGAGCTGACGGGCCAACATTGCCAACCAGAAACAGCGTGTCAGCTCCCGCCGCCTTCAGTCGGGAAAGTTGCGGTACAACATCGACGTCATTAGCTTCAAATTTCTCGATACCGGCAGCGCTCATGCCCTTGCTGACAAGGGCCGCCTTGAGGCCGGCTTCGTTTGATTCACCCCAGGCATTGTTGACCAGGATCATACCAGGTGTTTTGGCCCCATATTTTTTGACTGCATAGTCAACCAGCGCGATGTCAACGAGCGTATCGACCGCCGATACCCGGAAGACGTAGTTTTCGGCGGCGCCGTTGCGCGTGATACCTGTGCCGGCTGCCCATACACCCATGAACGGCACCTTGGCCTGATTGACGAAGGGCGCGATGGCAAGCGAAACGGGCGTATCAAGCCCACCAAACAGAACCGCGATCTTTTCCCGTTGCACCAGTTCGCGGGCTGCCACCAAACCTTTGGCGGGATTGCTTTCATCATCGCGCGTCAGCAGTTCGAGCTTCTTGCCAAGGACGCCGCCCTTGGCATTGATTTCATCAAGGGCGATTGAAAGACCGCGGATGATCGCCTCACCTGATTTCGCCGACTGGCCCGAAAGCGCCGCCACCAGGCCGATCTTTAGCGTTTCCTGAGCATGGAGAGGATGAACCGGCCCCATAGCGAGCGCGAGGAGAACCAACAGGGCCTGACAACATCCGGTGATCACAATCTTGAGCATCTGCAGCTCCTCCGCTGATCTGGTTCTTGGGGGTCTACTTCTTGGGATTGAAATGTCAGCAATAAATGTGCCAGCGCGATAACCAAAAGAATGCGCAGCTGGTATGCCTTGTTTGCCGCCATCTGCGCCAGGTATTGCGCTGTTCCAGGTTCATCTGCCTGCTATTTGGGCAGGTTGACGCCCGACGATCAGAAGCCCGCCAGCTCGAGACTGTCAGCCCCGCGACGTCGGGGCGCTACGGCTGTAACGCAAGCTCCCATTTCCGCGATTTCCTGGCGGCCGACAGGATCGTTTTCTGCTGTATTCGTGTTTAGCCCATAAAGCATTGATTGTTGCAATGCATCGAATTTGCTGCGCAAGGGCAGCGCCGCCACCAGCCATGTGGCGATGCTGGCACGGTCGCGTGGCGTACCGATGATTGTCGGCCTTCAGGCCGACGATATCGCTGGCCGCAATGTCCTGATCGACGCGACACAAGGTCTGGTTATCGTTGATCCGAGTTCCACCGACGCCACGCGTTTCGAGCAGCAATGCGCGGCGAGCCGGACGCGCGATACGGCAGTCGCCGGTTTCCTTGGCCAGCCGGCCATTTCGCGCAACGGCGTGCCTGTCATCACCTTGATCAACGTCGCTGATCCATCCGAGCTGGAGGGGCTTGATCCGGCCTGCTGCGATGGCATCGGGCTGGTTCGCACCGAGCTGCTGTTTGAAGGCGCAACTCTGCCGAGCGAAGACGCACAGACTGACATCTACACCCGCATTGTCCGCTGGGCTGGTGGCAAACCCGTTACATTCCGCACCCTTGATGCCGGCGCTGACAAGCCGATTGCCGGGTTGACACCGCTTGGCGAAAGTAACCCTTTCCTTGGCATGCGTGGTGTACGCCTGACGCTGTCACGACCCGACATCTTTCGTCCCCGGCTTCGAGCGCTGGCCCGCGCCGCTGCCTTTGGCGATGTGCAGATCATGATCCCGATGGTCGCACTGCCCGCTGAACTGGAGGCAACCCGCGCCCTTCTCCATCAGGCCTGCGCCGAGCTACGCGCCGAGTGCGTCCCTCACCGCCTCCCGCCGCTTGGCATGATGGTGGAAGTTCCCGCGACAGCGTTGACGCTTGAGACCTTTGATGCAGCCTTCCTGTCGATCGGCTCGAATGATCTCACGCAATACGTGATGGCGGCGGGGCGCGACATTGCCGCCGTCGCCGCCCTTGCTGATCCCGGCCATGAGGCGGTTTTGCGATTGATCGGCATGATTGCCGCCACCCCGTTGATGGAGATTTACATCATGTTTGAAAACGCAGCGGCGCTCCTTGAGCAGCGCGGCATCGACATTGTCCGCTCACAGGTCGGAAATTTTGTCACCTCGCTCGACATGGCCGGCTGCTCGATCACGGTGACACTCGCTGACAGTGAAATGTTGGCGCTGTGGGATGCGCCTGTTCACACGGCAGCCCTCAACCGGGGCCAGATCATGGCGCACTGAACGGCAGATCGTTATACGCCCAGATGGCGCTCCAGAATGTCCGGCCTGGAGGCCAGTTCGGCCGGCGTTCCTGAAAAGGCGATGGTGCCCTTGGCAAGCATAATCATGCGGTCGGCAACACGCGACAGGCTGCGATGATCCTTGTCGACGATGATGGTGGCGATACCCTCGGCACGCATCATGGCGAGGCTGTTCCAGATGTCGCGGACAACCAGCGGGGCCAGCCCTTCGGTCGCCTCGTCGAGCAGAATGAGGGCGGGATTGGTCATCAGCGCCCGGCCGATCGACAGCATCTGCTGCTCGCCTCCTGAAAGCTGTTGACCGCCATGGCGCTGGCGCTCGGCGAGGCGGGGAAAGATGGCAAATATCCGGTCGATCGACCAGTGATTGCGCCCGGCGCGGTCGGGCCTTGCGGACATCTTGAGATTTTCAAGCACCGACAAAGACCCGAAAATGCCGCGCCCCTCCGGAACATAGGCGATGCCCAGACGGGCGATGGCTTCTGGCGGCAGGTGGACCGCATCCTGCCCCATCACATTGACGGCGCCGCGCCGATCAGAGACAAGGCCGATGATCGATTTGAGCAGCGTTGTCTTGCCCATGCCGTTGCGCCCGAGGAGGGCTATCTGCTCGCCGGCGCCGACGGTGAGAGATAATCCGTACAAAACCTGGCTCACGCCATAAAAGCTTTGCAGATCGTTGATCTCGAGCACGGTCGTCACAAGCAATCCTCGCCGAGATAAGCCACCCTGACGGCGGGATCAGCGCGGACTTGCGCCGGCGTGCCGGTTGCAATGACATGACCATCGGCCATGACGGTCAGGCGGTCAGCGAGGGCGAAGACGGCATCCATGTCGTGCTCGACAAGGAGAATGCCGCGCCCGTTCCTGAGGCGTGAAACAAGGGCGATCATGTCCTGCGCTTCGGCCGGCCCCATCCCCGCCAAGGGCTCGTCGAGCAGGAGGATGCTGGGCGCGGTGGCAAGCACCATGGCAATCTCAAGCTGGCGCTGGCCACCATGGCTGAGATGGCGGGCGGGTGTGTCAGCGTGGGCGGCAATACCAGCTTCACTGAGCGCGGCAGTAGCGTGAGCGTTGATCACCGGGTCGCGGCTGGCATCACCAAAGAAGCGCAACGCCTTAGGTGATCGGGCCTGTGCGGCGAGGCGCGCATTCGCGAAGACGCTGACATCAGGAAAGATGGTCGTCTTCTGGTAGGAACGCCCCAGGCCGGCCCGGGCGCGTTGGTCGGGCGAGCGGGCGGTCATGTCCTCGCCTGCCAGATGAACACTGCCGTCGCCAGGGGTGATCTCGCCGGAGAGCAAATTGACGAGGGTCGATTTTCCTGCCCCGTTCGGGCCGATGACGGCATGAATTTCATCACGATGAACATCTATTGAGACATCGCTTACGGCGATCAGGCCGCCGAAGCGCTTCGTCAGATGTCTGGCGCTCAGAACGATGTCAGCCATGGTGTTGTCGTCCAGCCGATGACGCGCCGGAGCCAGGCTGCCCCGCAGGCGCTCGCCGATCGGCGAACACCAGTTGCGCCAGGTGCTGCAGGCCACCGGGGAGCATAAAGACGAGGGCAATGACGATGACGCCTTCGATGAGCTTCCAGTGTTCGATATTCGACTTCAGGATTTCCTCAAGGCCGAGCAGGGCGAAAGCTCCAAAAACCGGACCGAGCACGCTTTTCATGCCACCAAGAACCACCATGATGAGGAGGGTTGCCGACACATGCCAACCCAGCGTCTGGGGCGCAACAAAGCCAAACTGGCTGGCGGAGAAATATCCCGCAATGCCGGCCAGAACGGCGGCAAGGACAAAGGCGGTGAGGCGGATGCGGAAAACGGGAAAGCCAAGCGAGCGGGCGCGCTGCTCATTGTCACGGGCTGCCATGAGGGCGGCGCCAAAGGGCGAGCGCACAAGAGTGGAAATGACGATAATCGCGAGCAGCAGGCTGGCGAGGGCTACGTAGTAAAAGCTTGTCTTGTTTCCCAGATCGACCAGGCGCCATCCGGCGATAACGATCTCGGGCTCAAAATAGATGTAGATGCCGTCGGAGCCATTCGCCACCCGCGTATCGTGGAAGAAGTAGAAGAACATTTCGCCGAAAGCGAGCGTTGCCATGATGAAATAGATGCCGCGTGTGCGCAGCGCCAGCGCGCCGACGAGTGCCGCAGCGACGGCGACAACCAGCAAAGCCAGCGGCAGCGATGTCCACAGGGACGCGCCGGATGATGATGGAGAGGCCAGAGCAAGCACATAGCCCGCAAGACCGAAGAAGGCGCCGTGGCACAGGCTCACCATGCCGCCAAAGCCGACGACCAGGTTGAGCGAGGCAGCAACGATGGCAAGCAACATCGCCTTGGCAAAAAACTGCAGATAATACGTTGGCGCGATCATCGGCAGCAGCAGCGCTGCGATCAATAGAGCGGCCAGCAATGCGCGAGCGAGGGCGGGCGATGCCTTCATCACGAAGCGCGACCCAGCAGGCCGTTGGGGCGCCACAACAAAATGATGACCATCAACAGGTAGACGAGGATGGAGGACACCTGGGGGAAGAAAACCTTGCCGAACGTGTCGGTGAGGCCGATCAGCAAGGCGCCAAAGGCTGCGCCGGCGACCGAGCCGATGCCGCCCAGAACGACGACAACGAAGGACAGGATCAGCATGCTGTCGCCCATGCCGGGGAAAACGGTCGATATCGGCGCAACCAGTATGCCGCCAAGGGCCGCGAGCGCGATGCCGCCGGCAAACACATAGCGGTTGACGCGATCAAACGAGATGCCGAGCGCTCGTGTCATGTCGCGGTTCTCGGCGCCGGCGCGCAGGATCATGCCTAGTCTGGTTTTCTGGATGATAAAGAAAATGATGCCGGCCAGGACAAGGCAGGCGATACACAGAGCCAGCCGGTAGATCGGATAGGAGAGCACATCGGTGAGTTCTATGGAGCCTTGCAGCCAGGCTGGCGGGGCAACTGAATGCACGTCTTTGCCAAACAGGATCTGGCGCACCTCATCGATGACAAGGATCAATCCATAGCTCAACAGGACCTGGGCCAGATGGTCGCGGCCGATGAGACGTTTGACGAAGGCTTCCTCAAGAACCAGGCCCAGCAGGAAGGCGATGGCCACGCCGCCAACCAGGGCAAGGGCGAAACTGCCGGTGTAACCGGCGATCCAGTAAGCGAGATAGGCGCCCAGCATGTAGAAGGCACCATGGGCGAGGTTGATGACGCCGAGGATGCCGAAGACAAGCGTCAGGCCGCTTGCCACAAGGAACAGGACCAGCCCGTGCTGAACCGCGTTCAGAAGCTGAACAGAGAATGTGGCGATATCCATCACCTGATCCCTTGTGGTGGAAGCGCCCGCCGCGGAGGCGGCGGGCTTTCGGGTTGCCGCAAGCAGGGGCGCTCAGACCTTCCCTGTTCAGCGTTCAAGCCGTTCAGGCGCGGCAACCGCGGGCGGGATCGTCAACACTCTTGCCGGCAACCGAGACAAGTTCGTTACGTCCGTTACGCACCTCGCGCATGTAGATGTCCTGGATAGGGTTGTTGGCCTTGTTGAAGGTGAGGGTGCCGCGCGGACTGTCGATCTTTGCTGCTTTCATGGCAGCAATCAGCGGCTCGCGCGCCGCCCAGTCGCCCTTGACCGCCTTGAGGCCGATATCAAGGAGCGCGCCGGCGTCATATCCTTGCACGGAATAGATGTCGCCATCATTGCCGGTCTTGGCCTTGAAGGCCTCAAGGAATGCCTTGTTGGCGGGCAGGTCGAGATTATCGGCGTAATGAAGGGTTGTCCTGATACCGTTGGCGGCTTCTCCCTGAGCGGGCAGGGTTCCGTCGGTGAGGAAGCCCGCACCATAAAGCGGGATGGATTTGTTGAGGCCGGCAGCCGCATAGTCACGAACGAACTTGACCGCCCCGCCGCCGGCAAAGAAGGCGAACACGGCGTCCGGCTTCAGGGTGGCGATGCGGGTGATCAGCGCCTGGAACTCAACCTCCGGGAAGGGCAAAGCCAGATCCTCGGCGATCTTGCCGCCCTCCTTGGTGAAGCCTTCCTTGAAGGCGTCGACCATCTGCTGGCCCGCCGCATAGCGCCAGGTGATGGTGGCAACATTGCGCAAGCCGGCGTCATACATCACCTTGCCCATCGGATACGTCACCTGCCAGTTCGAGAAGGAGGTGCGGAAGATATGCGGCGCACAGGCAGGCCCCGTGGCCTCGTTGACGCCGGCATTGGGGATGACGAGCATGGTGTTGGTGTCGCGGGCAACTTTGACCATGGCCATCGCAACGCCAGAGTGAACGGTGCCGACCACAACATCGACTTTGTCGCGGCCAACGAGGCGGTTCATGTTGTCAGTGCCCGCTTCGGGCTTTGATTCATCATCAACCTGCACGAATTCGATCTTGCGGCCACCCAGCATGCCGCCGTTCTTCTCGACATAAAGACGGAATCCGGCGTCGATATACTGACCCAGCTTGGCGAAAGTTCCCGAATAGGGAAGCATGAACCCGATTTTGAGAGCCGCGCCCTGGGCAATCGCCGGCGTGGCAAGCCCGGCGAACGGCCCGGCAGCGAGCGCGCCTGCACTGCCATAGAGAAAGCGGCGGCGATCAAGTGCGATCATCGATAAAGGCGTCGTGGCCGTATAGCGTGTGGTCTTAGTCATCCTGGCGTTCCCTTGTTTTGAGAGGCTCGATCAATATATGCAATTTAATGCATATACTAGCGAGTTATGCTCTTATTGCTCGTGATTAGATGTATGATAATGCATAAAATCTGTCAATTTGCTATTCGTCTCTCACCTCTGTGTTGGTCAGGATAGAAGATAACCTCGGGAATGGATGAGATGCACCAGCTCTTCGAGGGAATGTTCCAGCGTTTTTCCTGATGTATCGAGCTGTGCGTCAGCGAGGCTGTAGAGCGCCTCCCGGCTTGCCAGGATTGATTTCAATTGTTCCATGGCTTCCGGATTGCCGGCCATGGGCCGTGTATCACCCTGGGCAAGCACGCGGCCCATATGTTCATGGGGAGCGGCGCGTATCCAGATGGTGTGGAAATGCGCCAGCAACATCTTGTACGTGTCGGGCTCGGCGACAATGCCGCCGGCCACCGCGAGGATCAGCGTCTCATGGGTGGAGATAATGCGGCTGAGGGCCGAGGCCTCGAGCTTGCGGTATCCTTCCTGCCCGTAAAGCGCCAACACCTCATTGACGGACATTCCGGCATGATCCCCGATCTCGCGGTTGAGTTCGAGGAAAGGTGCATTAAACGCTTTGGCGGTGAGGGCGCCGAGCGTTGATTTGCCTGCGCCGCGCAGGCCAATCAGGCACACCCTGCGGGCACGCAAAGCATCATCTGGTTCAGGCTGCAGCAGGTGCATGACCTGCTGGCGAATGTCAGCGCCAGCCAGACGATAAAGATCAGCGACTTTGAGTGTTTGCGATGTCCACGGGTCCTCCTCGCCGACCAGCCATTCAATGCGATGGTCAAGGGCGATGGCAACGCGTTGCAGAAGGCTGATCGAGATGTTGCCATCGCCGGCTTCAAGCTGGGCCAGATAGCGTGGTGAGACATCGGAGATTTCAGACAGAACGCGGCGGGGGATACCTTTCAGTTCACGCGCCTTGCGCACGCGTTCGCCGACGCGCTGCATCAGCAGGCTTGCGGTGTCGCCAGATGGCGTCGTCGGCTCGACGCGGGCCAGCTCGCCCTTGAAATTGGTGATCTCCGCCATCCCGCTCCGGCTCATGCGTTATGTTGCATATAATGTGACAGAACCGCCGGGCGCGGCAATCGAATTCTCTCAATGGGGAACAAGCGGAAGGACACGGCTGCCGATGTCAGGCATGGCGGCCGGGCGATCATCCACCCTCAGTACGTTTCCACATGATAGCGCCCGGCCTCGCGCATGGTATCGCGCAGCTTTATCCAGTCGAGGCCGATGCCGCGCGCGATGTCGGCCAGCGCTTCCTCGACGCCATTTTCCATGGCGCGCAGACCGCAGATGTAAATGTAGGTATCGCCATCGCGCAGCAGGGTGGCGACGTGATCCTTCGTCACCCGCAACTGGTCCTGGACATATTGCTTGGGCAGGTCTGCCTGCCTGCTGAAGGCGAAATATTTGCCAAGGAAGATATCCGGCACTTTGGCGAGTGGCCCGAAATAGGGCAGATCGTGAGGTGAACGGGCGCCGAAATAAAGCGACAGATGCCCCTTCAGATGCGGATTTTCGCGCTGGCGGCGCATGGTAAAGCCGCGGAAGGGGGCAGCACCGGTTCCCGTGCAGATCATCAACAGCTTTGCCTGCGGATCGCAGGGCAGGAGGAAGGTCGAACCGAACGGGCCGGTGACCGCGACCTTGTCGCCTTTGCGCAGATTGCAGATATAGGTCGAACACAGCCCGTCGGGCTCGCGCTTCACTGTCAGCGACAGATTGTTGAAATTTGCCCGCTCGCCATCGCGCGGGCTTGAGAGCGAGTAGAGGCGCGGCAGATGGGGCTTGCCCTCGGCGTCGCGGCCGGGCGGGATGATACCGATCGTTTGGCCTTCGAGCACGGGGAAGGGAAGGTTGGCGAAATCCAGGATGATATGGCGGACATCCGTGTCGCTTGTCTCGCCCGTCAGGCGGTAATTGCCTTGCACGGTGGCCATCGCCGGCTTGGCCAGATTGTAGAGATTGATGGTGGGCTTCGAGGCTGAGGCTGGCGCCCGTGCCTTGCCGCCGGCACCCTTATGGGCCTCGGCAAGGAGGGCTGCGACGTTTTCATCGAGCGCTTCGATGCTGGTGTCAGTGGCGCCAGCTTCGCTGGAGAGAGCCGATTGTGCCGGCAATTCGTCCCAGGAGAATTGCTCGTCCAGCGAATAAGGGGCCATGACAACCCGCCAATTGTCGATGGAGCCGGTTGGGCAGGGCGAAATGCAATCCATGCAGAAATTGCATTTTTCGGCATCGACCACGACGTTATTGTCATCATGGGTGATGGCGGAGACCGGACAGGCCGCCTCGCAGGTGTAGCAGCGGATGCAGATCTCAGGATCGATCAGATGCTGTTTGAGTGGCTGGTTCATCGTCGGATCTTGTCCTCAAACGGCATGGCGTAGCCATCGTCCTGATAGCGGGTCGCCGGCTGCCGGTGATGTGTCTACGCCATATGCAGCTTCACATATTCAAAGTCGCCGGCCTGGTTGTCGATGCCAACCTTTGGCGGCGCAATCCAGCCCGCGAATTTTCCTGCCTCATAGCAGGGCTTCATCAGCGACTGAATGAAATCGCCGTCAGCCTTGGTCGGCAGCCATTCCCGGATACCGGCTTCGAATGCCGGCTGCGTGACGACCATGCCGGCAGGATCAAAGAACTTTCCGGCAAAGACGCCAATTTTGCGATTGAAGGCCTCATGCGGCAATTTCATCGCGAAATTGATCCCCATCTTCTCGATGATCTTGTTCCAGCGGCCGATACCGCCGGCCGCGTCGCGGGTGTAATCATCGCGCAGGCGCATGTTGATGGCGGTCAGCGCCGGCACGTCCTGCTGCACCATTTTGCCGTCAACAAAATTCCATACCTTGTAGGTGTCGCCGTTGAGGCGATGGTCATCGGCGATTTTGCTTTCCAAGTAGCGACCCTTGATGCCGGCATTGAAAGCGTTGGCGGCGTTGGTCGATACTTCCTGGCCGAAGAGGTCAAGCGACAGCGTGTAATGGAGGTTGAGCTTCTTCTGGATGGTCGGCAGGTCGATGACGCCAAGCGCGCGGATACGGTTGATGTCGAAGGGATCGTCGATGCCGGCCTTCTTCATCATCAGGCAGGTTTGCTCGATGGTGCGTCCCACACCGGTTTCGCCAACAAACATGTGATGGGCTTCTTCCGTCAGCATGAAGCGGCAGGTGCGGCTCAACGGGTCAAAACCCGATTGTGCCAGGCTTTCAAGCTGCATCTTGCCGTCGCGGTCGGTGAAGTAGGTGAACATGAAGAAGGACAGCCAGTCCGGCGTCTCCTCGTTGAAGGCACCCAGCATGCGTGGTGCTTCCTGCGAGCCGGATGAGCGGCGCAGCAGATCGTCCGCCTCGTCGCGCCCGTCCGCGCCGAAATATTTATGCAGAAGATAGACCATCGCCCAGAGATGACGGCCTTCCTCGACATTGACCTGGAAGAGATTGCGCATGTCATAGAGCGAGGGGGCGGTGCGCCCAAGAAAACGCTGCTGTTCGACGGAGGCAGGCTCCGTATCGCCCTGGATGACGATGAGGCGCCGCAACATGGCGCGATATTCACCCGGAACGTCCTGCCAGGCGGCATCGCCTGCATGTTCGCCGCAGGGGATCTTGCGATCGGCAATCTGTGGCGCCAGCAGAATGCCCCAGCGATATTCCGGCATCTTGACGTAGTCGAACTTGGTCCAGCCCTTGGGGTCGACGCTGACGGCGGTGCGCAGATAAACGAGGCTTTCCTGGAAGTCGCGGGGGATGAGATCATTCCACCAGCTGATGTAGCCCGGATGCCATTTCTCCAGCGCTTTCAGCACGCGCTTGTCGGTGGACAGGCCAACATTGTTTGGAATTTGTGTGTCATAGCTCACATTGATCAGATCAAGCATGGGGACGTCTCCTGTCCGGACGGCAATCAGCGACTAGATGCGCTGCAGATTGAAGTTGCCGCGCTGGCCGGTTCCGTAGCGCTGCAGGGCGCCCTCGGCGCCAACCGCATTGGGGCGCTGGAAGATCCAGTTCTGCCAGGCGGTGAGGCGGCCGAAGATGCGGGTTTCCATGGTCTCCGGACCGGGAAAGCGCAGATTGGCTTCCATGCCGGTCATGGCGTCAGGCGAGAAGCTGGCGCGTTCCTCAAGGAAGATGCGCACTTCATCGTCCCAGTCGACCTCGTCGAAGGTAAAGGTAATGAGACCAAGCTCATTTGCCTCACTGGCTTCAAGCGGCTTGCGCAGATGAGCATGCGCGCCCTCGACTTTGACCGGCTCTCCGAGAAAGCGGGTCTGCAGGCGCGTGAGGGCGTTGCTCATGGGAAAAGGGCCGAAATTGGCCGGGCTCAGCGTCAAGCTGGCGCGCGGGCGGTTATCTCCCTCAAAATCGCCCTCCATCATGTAGCTGCGATCAACCGCAAACAGCACCTCTGCCAGAATGCCGGCGAAGCACGACCCATGCTCGATCAGCGCCACCAGCGAGCGTGAGGTCAGATCGATCCGCTTCAGCACACGCTTCCAGTAGAGGAGAACTTCATTGGCAAGCCAGTGACGCGCATTGTCGAGAAGCAGCGCCTCATGCGCCAGAACACGTTGCGGATCGCCTTGCGTGCGGAAGACGAGGAGGCCGATTTCCAGCTCATTGAGGCGTAGATGAAGGATGGCGTCATCAAGCTCGCGGGCAAGGCGGAGAAGATAGGCCTGCGAGCCTTGCCGCTCGAACTCGTCCATGGTCGCAGGCGCATCATCATCCGGGCCGTTGATGGTGAGTGTGGCACGGCGCGCCTTGCGATCAATGGCGACGTCGATGGTCGAATAGGATAGCGAACCGTCGGCGGCGATGGTCCGCGTCAATGGCTTCAGGATAATGCCGGTTGCGGCGGTGGCGCGCGTCGAGCGATCAGCAAAATCCCGGGCGCGGGCGGCGATGGCTTCTTCGAATTTGGAATTGGCGACCACCTCATCGACCAGCCGCCATTCCTTGGCTCGCTTTCCCTTCACACCCTCTTCGGTGGCGCAAAAGACGTCCGCGAGATCCCGACGCACCTTGCGCTTGTCGGTGACGCGGGTGAGACCGCCGGTTCCCGGCAGCACGGCCAGTAAGGGCACTTCCGGCAGCGAGATAGAGGTCGAGCCATCATCGGTCAGGATGATGTAATCGCAGGCCAGCGCCAGCTCATAACCGCCGCCGGCACACGCTCCCTTGACGGCACAGATATAATGCTGGCCCGATTCAGCGCCCGCAGCCTCAAAGGTGTTGCGGGTCTCATTGGTGAATTTGCAGAAGTTGACTTTGTGCGCGTGGCTCGCCCCGCCCAGCATGCGTATATTGGCGCCGGCGCAGAAGACGCGCTCCTTGCCCGAGCGCAGGATGACGGCCTTCACCTCAGGATGCTCGAAGCGCATGCGCTGAACGATGTCAGCCAGCTCGATGTCAACCCCAAGATCGTAGGAATTGAGCTTCAGCTCATAACCGGCGAAAAGCCCGGCACTTTCATCGACATCCATGAACAGAGTTGCCACCGCGCCGTCATAGGTGACGCGCCAGTGATGATATGTCGTCGGATCGGTCTGGAAGTCGATGATCTTGCTCACAAGGGCTCCTCAAGAAATTGCACTATATTGCGATTGAATGTGTTGTAAAGCGATTACTATACAATTTTTTCCAAAATATGTGACAGTTTATGCATTATAATACATTAATTTCAAATCTGATATCGTCGCATATCCGTTTGAGTTCCACGAGGCTGACGCCCATGATCTGCGCACGGCCGGTTCGGCCGGCTTCGGCAAGATGAGCGCTGACCATGTCGCACAGCCGGATGACGGCGCGCCTGCGTCCCATCTCCACTTTCAGTCTGGCATTAGCGAGCTGGATGAGCGCCTGAACGACATGGCGCTCGGCGCTTGCTGCGGGTGTCGCAAGCCACACCGGCTCAAGAACTTCATGCGCCTCCCAGTAATAGCCCATGTGGAAGAAGTGCAATCCGGCGCGGAAGGCCTCGCTTGATGCCAATTCCTGAACCGACATGTTGCTGTGGGCCGTATGGCGCAGAGCCGCAAAGGCGTCATCGTCGTGGCGTGGCGAGACGCCCGGTACATAGGCATGGCCTGGCAGGGCGATGCCGGCATCGCTCATGCGGTGATCACCTCGGCGGCTTCGATGCGCTCCAGCCTGCTGGTGAATTCGCTGATCAGCGCCAGGGTGCGCGCCGGTTGATCGATATGCGGCGCATGGGCGCAGGCTTCAAGGATTTCGACGTCGACGGGCGCATAGCTGCGGCTCTCGACTTCGCGGATCTGCTCATATGTTCCGTATTGGTCGTCGCGACCTTGAATCGCCAGAACCGGGATGCGCAGATAGTCGACGACGTCGGCGATATTCCACTGGCGAAACGCCGGATCCAGCCAGGCGTCGTTCCAGCCATAAAAGGCATTGTCGGGATGGCGGTGGTATCTGGAGAGGCGCGCTTTGAGGTCTCCTGACTGATAGGCTGACCGTGCCTCGGCGATAGCCGCCAGGCCACTTGCTTCGGTGAAAAAATGGGGCGCCATCAGAACCAGCCCGCGCACGCGATGATCCTCATGGCTGCCGGCGTAGATGGCAGCGATGCTGGCGCCGTCACTATGACCAAGAAGGATGCCGCGACGAAAGCCGATACCATCAAGGATCGCCGGCAGGACGTCGCTTGCCTCGCGTGTCATGTAGTCGAGCGGCCGCGGCAGTGTGACGGGGTCTGACTGGCCATAGCCGGCACGCGAATAGGCGAACACCCCAAAGCCGGTGGCGGCGGCCAGTTGGGCTGGAAAATCGCGCCACATGGCGATGCAGCCCAGCCCTTCATGCAGAAGGATGATGGTGGGCGCAGTGGCGGGGTCGGGACCGTGGCAAATATATTCGAGTTGCCTGCCGGCGATGATCATCTGAGCGGACATGGCAGTCCAGGCAAGGGTCATCGGTTTCCCTCCCGCAATCTGAAGCGTTGTATCTTGCCGGTGGCGGTCTTGGGGAGATCGGGGACGATGTCGATCCAGCGCGGATATTTCCACTTGCCGATCTTTTCCTGCACGAAATTCTTCAGCTCCGCTTCAATCGCACTGATGTTTTCGTGACCCTTGAGGACGATGAAGGCTTTGGGTTTGTCCAGCCCGTCCTCGTCCTGCGCGGCAATGACGGCAGCCTCAAGCACGGCGGGATGGGCAATGAGCGCCTGTTCGACCTCGAAGGGCGACACCCATATGCCGGAAACCTTGAACATGTCGTCGGTGCGGCCACAGTAGATGAAGCGCCCTGCGGCCGTCATTTCGTATTTGTCGCCGGTGCGGGTCCATTCACCCTCGAACGTGGTGCGGCTCTTGTCGAGCTGGTTCCAATAGCCCTCGGAGGCGGATGCGCCCCTGACCAGCAATTCGCCGATGCTGCCAGGACCGATCTCGGTGCCGCTGTCATCGACGAGGCGGACCTCATAGCCGGGTACCGCAATACCTGATGTGCCATCGACGACGTCGCCGGAGCGGTTTGACAGAAAGATATGGAGCATCTCGGTGGAACCAACGCCATCAAGAATATCGACGCCCCATTGCTCACGCCATTTCTGACCGATCTGAGCCGGCAGGGCTTCACCGGCCGAGATGCACAGGCGGAAAGGACAAGGGGGCGGCGCGGCATTCTTTTCAAGCTGGGCAAGAGTGGCGGCATAAAGCGTCGGGACACCGCAGAAAATCGTCGGCTTGTCGTCGGCGAGAATTGTCATCACCGCGTCGGGCGTCGGGCGTCCATTGTACAGCAGGGCGGTGGCGCCGACCGACAAGGGGAACGTCATGGCGTTGCCAAGCCCATAGGCGAAGAACAGCTTGGCAGCGGAATAGACGACATCATCCTCACGGATGCCAAGAACATTGCGACCATAGGTGTCGGCGGTCGCCTTCAGCGCGCGATGGACGTGGCGCACGCCTTTGGGCTTGCCGGTGGAGCCGGAGGAATAAAGCCAGAAGGCGGTTTCATCAGCCTGCGCCGCAACGGCTGGCATGGGGGATGTCCCGGCCATGAAATTGTCATAGCTCCGGGTGCCTGGCGCCTCGCCGCTGCCGATGACGATGATCTGGCGCAGCCAGGGATTGCCGGCAAGGGCGGGGGCAACCACCGGCAGCAATTCTGTCGATACGATGAGGCCTGCCGCACGACTATCGCGCAAAATGGCGTCATAGACCGGTGTTGCCAGCAAGGTGTTGACGGGCACCGGGATAAGACCAGCCTTGAGACAGCCCCAGAAAAGGACAGGAAACTCGAGCGTGTCGAGCACGAGCATGGCAACCCGCTCCTCGCGCCGCAAACCCGCCCGCAGGAGGGCCGATGCTGCGCGGCCACTCTCGTCGGCGAGGCTGCCATAGCTCAGCTGGCGCCTAGCGCCGAAGGTTTCGCGATAGGCGATGTTGCCGCCGCGCCCCTCGCCGATATGGCGATCGACAAAATAGGTTGCGGCATTCTCGCTTGTCGACATCAAGGCTCCCCGCTCATGTCTGCAGATTTGTTTCCACCAAGCCTGATCATCACCCTTTGCGGTCACTCACACGCGCGCGCCCGTCAGAAGCGCGCGATGCGGGCAGGCATTTGGCTTGGCGGAAAGACCTTTTTTTATTTGCTGCGTATTATAATGCATTTAATTTTGATAGATGCAAAATAATGCCACATATTATCCAGCCGCGCAAGCGAGTGGAGCTGGCTGCGCCGGACGGACCGGGCCTGTCGTATTCGTGCCAATATGTCCGGGCCTGGTCAGTGGATCCAAGCAGTGGCGAGCGCGTGGGTGCATGAAACGGCACTGATCATGCGACCTATGGTCAAGCCCGTTGTCTTTCGCCCGTTCTTGGCAGACAATTCTCTGACTAAAACGACGGCCAATCACAAGCCTGACCACAGGCGATGACGGGGAGAAGCGATCATGACGAAGGGTAGTTTGACGCGTCGACATGTTCTTGCAGGGGCAGGTGCCGGTGCCACCATGCTGGCAATACCTGCCGCGTGGGCTGATGTTGATTACAAGAAATATGCAGGCAGCAAGATAGAGACCAATCTCATCAAGGGGCCGCGCGGCGATCTGTTGCAAAAGTACGAAAAGGAGTTCACCGCGCTCACCGGGATCGAGGTCAATTCGGAAGTCATCCCCGAACAGCAGCAGCGCCAGAAGATCGTCATCGAGCTGTCATCGGGCAGGCCGTCCTTCGATGTGGTGCATATCAGCTTCCATGTGCAGAAACGTCTGTTCGAGCGGGCGAAATGGTTGTCCTCCGTCACCCCCTTCATGACAAATGCAGCGCTGACGGAAGCCGATCACAAGGGGGATGATTATTCATCCGCCGGGCGCACCTACGCCACTGTCGAAGGCGGGTTCAACGCCCTGCCCTGGTCGGTTGATTATTTCATGGTCTACTGGAACAAGGAATTGTTCCAGAAGAAGGGCATTGCCTATCCGACGAATTTCGACGAGCTGATCAAGGCAGCCGAAGCGCTCCATGATCCGGCCAACGGCATTTCCGGCTTCGTCGGGCGTGGACTGCGCAATGCCAATCTGCCGCTTTACATGAGTTTCCTTCTTGGCTTTGGCAAGGACGCGCTGGATGAGAAAGGCAATCTGATCATTGATGGGCCGGAGGCGGTGGAGGCTGCCAAGATCTACAAGCATCTTCTCACCAAATGCGCGCCGGCCGGGGTTGCCGGCTTCAACTGGATGGAAAGTCAGGCTTCCTTCCTGCAGGGCAAGAGCGCCATGTGGCTTGATGGCATTGGCTGGGCGCCGCCGGGCGAGGACCCGACGCGCTCGCGCATCGTTGGCAAGATCGGCTATGGCGTGATCCCCAAGGGGCCGGTGGCTCATGCCTCCCCGACCTATGGCGATGGCATCGGCATTCCCGCCGCCTCAGCCAAGAAGGAACAGGCCTGGCTTTATTGCCAATGGGCGGTATCAAGGCTGATGGGCGGGCGGCTGTTGCAGAGCGGGGGAGGCGTGCCGTTTCGCAACTCCGTCATCGGCAACAAGGACACGCAGGCGGGCGTTACCATGCCGGCTGAATGGCTCACCTGCGTCATTGAATCAGCGAAGGTCTCCAAGCTCGGCCTCCCGGTCGTGGTGCCGGTGACGGAGTTTCGCGACATCATCGGCACGGCGCTGACCGCGACACTGTCCGGCGCTGATCCGGCAACGGAACTGAAGAAGGCCGCCGACCAATACCGGCCCATCCTGGAAAAATCCGAGAAGAGTTGAAGCGGGACATCGGCAGTGTCAGCAGCCAGCGTGCTGGTGACACTGCGGTGGGCTGGAGGTTGATGCCTATGGCTGACGTCACGCTCGAAACGGGGTTGGGCGCCAAGACAGCGGGCGAGGGCGCGGAGCCTTTGCCGGTCCAACCGGCGCTGCGCCCTCATTACTGGCTGTTCGTCATCCCGGGAATGATCGTCGTGGTTGCCGTCATCCTGGTGCCATGGGTGTTCACCTTGTGGATGAGCCTCCATGAGTGGAAACTCGGTGGCAGCTATTCCTTCGTCGGCCTCGAAAATTATCTGCGCCTGCCGGGCGATCCGCGCTTTACCGAAGCCTTCGTGCGCACACTCGTTTATTCGGCACTCGCGGTTGTCTTGCCGATCATCCTTGGTACGCTTGCCGCCCTCGTCTTCCATCAGGAATTCCCCCTCCGTGGCTTTCTGCGCGGCGTCTTCGTGGCGCCGATGATGGCGACCCCGGTGGCGATCGCGGTGGTGTGGACGATGATGTTCAACCCGCAACTGGGCGTGCTGAACTATCTGCTGCAGCTCATCGGCATCAAACCGCAATTGTGGATATTCGAAGCTTCCACCGTAATCCCCTCGCTGGTGGTGGTCGAGACCTGGCAATGGACGCCGCTGGTGATGCTGATCGTGCTGGGCGGGCTTGCTGCCATTCCCAGCGAGCCTTACGAGAGCGCGGATATTGATGGCGCGTCCGCCTTCCAGAAATTTCGCTATATCACCTTGCCGATGATTGCGCCCTTCCTGATGATTGCGGTCATCATCCGCCTCATCGATGCCCTGAAAAGCTTCGACATCATCTTCGCCATGACGCAGGGCGGGCCCGGCACGGCGTCCGAAACCATCAATCTTTACCTCTACCAGACGGCCTTTGCCTATTTCGACATCGGCTATGGTTCGGCGATAACGGTGGTGTTCTTCGTGCTGATCATCCTGTTATCGCTGGCGACCCTTTATCTGCGAGCGCGCACGCAATGGGCCGAGGGCGGGGTGGCTGAACGATGAAACGAAGCCCCTTGCAGAAATTGCTCCTCGGGCTGGCGATAGCGGTTGCCGTTTCGCCGGCCATCCTGTTCTTTTTGTGGACGATTTCGCTATCGCTCAAATTCGAAATCGAGAATGCGGCAAGCCCTCCGGTTTTCATTCCGACCCAATGGGCGTGGTCGAATTATCACGAAGCCATCGGCAGCAAGAATTTCATTATCTATTTGCGCAACAGTCTCATCGTTACCGGAGCAGCGACACTGGTGGCGCTGGTGGTTGGCGTCCCTGCCGCCTATGGCATTACCCGCATGCGGGCGACCAAAGCCGCCGTCATCGTGCTGATTGCCCGCATGACGCCGGGCCTGTCGTTCCTCATTCCGCTGTTTCTGCTTTTCCAGTGGCTCGGCCTGCTTGGCACGTTGTGGCCGCAGATCATCATCCACCTGGTGCTGACCGTTCCCATCGTTATCTGGATCATGATCGGCTATTTCGAAACAACGCCGCTGGAACTGGAGGATGCCGCCCTGATTGATGGCGCCAGCCGCTGGCAGGTCTTCTATTATGTGGCGCTGCCGATTGCCCGGCCCGGCATTACGGTCGCCTTTATCCTGTCAGTGATCTTTTCGTGGAATAATTTCGTCTTCGGCGTGGTGCTGGCGGGGCGCGAGACGCGCACACTGCCGGTTGCCGTCTATAATCTGCTGTCCTTCGACCAGATCGCCTGGGGACCGCTGGCAGCCGCCGCCTTGATGGTGACGCTGCCGCCCCTGCTGCTGACTGTTTTTGCCCAGCGCCAGATCATTGCCGGGCTGACGGCAGGTGCGGTCAAGGGCGGGTGAGCGGGTGTCAGCCATTATGGACCGGCTCATGATCGGGAAAAGGGTTGGTTCCCCGGAACAAGCTGCTCGATCGCGGTTTTTACCGCTTCCTGTGCACTCTTTGGCAAATGCAGCCCCAGCTTGGAGCGCCGCCACAGCACGTCCTCGGCAGTGCTCGCCCATTCTTGCCTCACCAGATAGGCAAGCTCCGCTGTGCTGAAGCCGCAGCCGAAATCGTTCCCCAGATCGGCGGCGGATCGCGCCTCGCCCAGTATGCGCTCAAGGCGCGTGCCATAGGCGCGCACCATGCGTCGGGCGGTCGCTTCGCTCAGAAACGGCCAACGCTCGCGCACCACGGCGATAAAGGCTGGAATGCCAGCGTCAGGGATGTCGCCACCAGGAAGTGGTGCGGTCGCTGTCCAGTCCGTGCCCCCATGCGGCAGGCAGGGCCGCAGGGCCGCCATGGCGCGCAGCGCCAGCTCGCGATGGGTGGTGATCTTGCCGCCGAAGACGGTCAGCACCGGCGCCGCGCCCGGTGGCGCATCAAGATCAAGCACGTAATCGCGGCTGACCTTGCTTGCAGCCAGCGCTCCGTCATCAAACAGCGGCCGCACGCCGCTGAACGTCCACACCACGTCGGCTGGTGAAATCCGCCGCTTGAAATAGGCGTTCACCGCCGTGCACAGATAGGCGATTTCACTGTCATCGGCGTGCGGTGTCGATGGATCGCCGCTGAAGGCGATGTCAGTCGTGCCGATGAGCGTGAAGGCGCCTTCATAGGGAATGGCAAAGACGATGCGGTTGTCGTTGTTCTGGAATATGAAGGCGTGATCGCCCTCATAAAGCCTGGGCACGACAATGTGACTGCCCTTGACGAGACGCACGGTGCGGCTGCCGGGGATGGCAAGCTGCCGGTGGAGGATATCGCCAGCCCAGGGGCCGGCCGCATTGACGAGCAGGCGGGCGGTGACACTCTCGACGGGTCCGTTTCGTGGCGCAAGCGTGACTGACCAGTGATCGGCATGGCGGGCGGCGGCGGTGACGGCGGTGTGTGTGCGGATAGCGGCGCCGCGCTCTGCCGCGTCAAGTGCGGTCAGCACGACCAGGCGGCTATCGTCCACCCAGCCGTCGGAATAGACAAAGGCCGTGCTCAGGTCATCGCGCAGGTCGCGGCCGATCAAATGCCGGCGCAGATGGATGGTTTCGGTGCCTTTCAGTGTCCGGCGGTGCGCGAGATGATCATAGAGAAAAAGCCCGATGCGTACCATCCATGCCGGGCGATGGGAGGGTTCGTGGGGCAGGACAAAGCGCAGTGGCCAGGTGATGTGGGGCGCCATGGCGAGAATGATTTCGCGCTCCTGCAACGCTTCGCGAACCAGGCGAAACTCGAAGAATTCGAGGTAGCGCAGCCCGCCATGGATGAGCTTGGTCGATGCCGACGAGGTGTGGGCGGCCAGATCGTCCTTTTCGGCAAGCAGGACCTTCAGCCCGCGCCCCGCCGCATCGCGGGCAATCGCTGCGCCGTTGACGCCGCCGCCGATGACAAGGAGATCGTATGTGGCGGTCGCCAAAGCAGGCACCCTGACGTCTGTGATCCAGGACAGGAGGAGCTTAGGGAGGGAATCACGATGATTGCAACGGCAAAGGCCGGCTTTGGGGCGATGCCGGATAGTCATACTGCGGCATCGCTGGTTGCTGGCTTTTTTCAGGCGGCGCGTGTTGCCGCCGCCATTGGCGTCATTTGCTTTTGCTGTGGCGGGCCAGAAAGCCCATCATCCTCGCTGCGATTTCACCTGCATGGGTCTCAAGCGCGAAGTGCCCGGCGTCATAGAGATGGACCTCGGCAGCGGGTACCTGCGCCTTGAAATACTCGACACCTTTGAGCGTGAAGAAGGGATCATTCCGGCCCCAGACGATCAGCAGCGGTGGCTGCTTTGCCTGCAGATATGCCTGCCATGTCGGGTAGTTGGCGACATTGTCCTTATAGTTGAACAGGATTTCGGTCTGGATGTCGGCAACTCGCGGGCGGTCGAGCTTCGCCTGATCATAGACCCAGGCTTCCGGCTGCAGGCGCTCGCTCAGCGTGGCGCCGTGCGTGTACTGGAATTTGGTGGTCTCAGCGCTCAGCAATGCGCGGACCGGCACCTCGCTTTCAGCATTACGGTTCTGCCAGAACGGCGCGATGCTCTTCACCACATCCGGGTTCCAGCCTTCTACATTGGCTACCGCGTTCTGGATGATGAGACCGCGTACGCGCCCGGGATGTTTGACGGCTAATCGAAGGCCTACTGGCCCGCCATAATCCTGCATGTACAAGAAATAGCGCGACGCACCGACTGCTTTGGTGAATTCGTCAACAATGTCGGTCAGCGCCTCAAAGGTGTAGGGGAATGATGTCAGAGGCGGCACTGCGCTTTCGCCAAAGCCAGGATAGTCGGGTGCGATGACCCGGTACTTGTCCGCGAGACGGGGAATGAGGCTGCGGAACATGTGTGAGGATGACGGAAACCCGTGGAGAAGAAGCACGACCGGGCCGTCCTTTGGCCCCGCCTCGCGATAGAAAATGTCGAGGTTGCCAATTTTGACGGTGTGCTGACGCGTTGGCGGAGATCCGGCATGGGATGATCGCGGTAAAAGGCTCAAAGCCATCAGCATCATGCTGGCGCCGAGGCCGGCGTGCGCAAGCGCACGGCCTAATTTGTTGCTTAAGAATAAGGGCATATGCGCTCGCTCCTGTATTTGTAACCGTTGTTTGATATTTTTAACGGTATCAATTGACCAAACACCTGTCAATGAGTATTTTGTCAGTTACAGGCTGAGCGTCGTCATGAGGAGCCGAATGGGTTCGATCCCTGCGAAGGAAACGGAATTCATCGACGGGCTGCCGTTTTTCGGCGGGCGGTTGTGGATTGATCTGCTGAACACGACGATGTTCAGCGGCGAGGATTTCCGTGACCTGATTGCCAGCCCGGAGCGGTTTTCCGCCTGGCTGGCGGCAGCTGGCATGGCGTCTGACATAACGGCCAGCGGCAGCACTGACGGCACCGAGGTGCGCGGGCTGCGCGAGCAGCTTCGCTCTGCCGTTGACCTGTTTCGCATCGGCGCGCCGCCGCCGGCTGCCCTGATCAATGCCATCAACCAGAAGCTGGCGCAGGTCAGCGTACGGTTACTGCTTGAAAAGAGTGCGAACGGCTTCCGGTTTGTCGAGCGGTTTGACGCGGGCGAAGCGGGGCCGTGCGGCGTGATTGCGGCTGATTTCGCGCGCTTCATCTGCGAAGCCGAGCCGGAGCGTCTGCGGCGCTGCTCGAACCCCGCCTGCACCATGGTTTTCTACGATACCAGCAAGAACAAAACCCGGCGCTGGTGTACGATGACCATCTGCGGCAATCGCGACAAGGTGGCGCGCTTTCGTGCCCGGCAATCGGGGCATGCCGCCTGATGCGCCCTGCGATCGTGCGTAACGTAGATCCCGTCCACACAACAGGTGACCCATGTCAAGACCGCCTTTTCCTCCTTTCACCCATGAGAGCGCGGCGCAAAAAGCCCGTATGGCCGAAGATGGCTGGAACGGGCGCGATCCGCAGAAAGTGGCGATGGCCTACACGCCCGACAGCCGCTGGCGCAATCGTGCCGAGATTTTCCAGGGGCGCGAGGCGATTGTCGCTTTCCTCACCCGCAAATGGATCCGTGAGCTCGATTATCGCCTGATCAAGGAAGTCTGGGCGTTTTCAGGACACCGCATCGCCGTGCGGTTTGCCTATGAATGGCATGATGATGGCGGGCACTGGTTTCGCAGCTATGGCAATGAGAACTGGGAGTTCGACGCGCAGGGCTTGATGAGCGCGCGTCATGCCAGCATCAATGATCTGCCGATCACGGACGCCGAGCGCAAATTCCACTGGCCGCAAGGGCGCCGCCCGGATAAGCATCCCTCATTGAGCGAATTGGGTCTGTAGGTGTCATGACAATCCCATCGAGTGATGTCGCGTTCAGCGAAGCAGTCAAGGCGATCCAGACGCGTAAAGGATCGCGCGCCTCCTATGCGCAAATCGAAGCGCGTGGTGGGTTCGCCACCACGATCACGCCCGATCTTGCCGTTTTCATCGCGGCGCAACGCAGCCTGTTTATGGCCACCGCCAATCGTGACGGGCAACCCTATATCCAGCATCGCGGCGGGCCACCGGGATTCCTGCGGGTGATCGATGACAGGACGCTGGGCTTTGCTGATTACCGCGGCAACCGGCAATATATCTCGCAAGGCAATCTTGGCGACAATCCGAAAGCCTATCTCTTCCTCATCGACTACATGAACCGGCGTCGCATCAAGATCTGGGGCACGGCGCGGATCATCGAGGGGGATGATGAGCTGATCGCGCGGCTGATGCCGGACGGCTACAAGGCAAAGCCGGAGCAGGTTGTGTTGTTCACGCTAACAGCCTGGGATGCCAATTGCCCGCAGCACATCCCGCAGCGATTTGAGGCTGAGGATGTGGCGCGGGCGCTTCAGGAGCGTGACGAGAAGATTGCGGCGCTTGAGGCGGAAATTGCCAGGTTGAAGGCAGCGGGTTGATCGGCACGCCTGCCCGCGTCAATACCCTTCGGCAAGCGTGCCGCGCTGGCGCGGATCGCTGGCGCCCGTCAGCCCGTCCTTCGTCAGCATGATCGAATTGGCGGAACCGGATGTCGAGCCGATGACGACCTTGTGGCCGCGCGCTTCCAGCAGGCGCAGCGTATCGGGCGATTGACCGGTTTCGGTCAGGAGAAAATCCGGGCGCCATTGATGATGAACGCGAGGAGCCGCGACTGCTTCGGCGATATTCATGCCATGATCGATGACGTTGGAAATGACCTGCAATGTGGTTGTAATGATGCGGCTGCCCCCGGGGCTGCCGGTGACCAGAAACAGCTTGTTGTTGCGAAAGACGAGGGTTGGCGTCATCGAGGACAGTGGACGTGCGCCGGGAGAGACGGAATTAGCGTTTGAGCCGACGAGACCATAGGCATTCTGGGCGCCGGGTTTGGCGGAAAAATCGTCCATTTCATTGTTGAGCAGAACGCCGGTCCCCTCAGCGACCATGCCGACGCCATAAGAAAAATTCAGCGTATAGGTGTTGGCAACCGCATTGCCCTCGGCGTCGACGATGGAAAAATGTGTCGTCTGATCGCTCTCATGGGCGAGCGGATTGCCGGCGGCGATGTCGTCGGCCTTGCGCGCCTGTTCGACGTTGATCTTCGCCCGCAGGCTCGCCGCATAGGCTTTGTCGATGAGGCCGCGCAGCGGAATTTTGACACGGTCGGGATCACCGAGAAACTGGGCGCGATCGGCGTAGGCCGGTTTCATCGCCTCGACCAGCAGGTGAAGGCCCGTCGCGCTGCCAGCGCCGAGAGCGGCCAGATCATAGCCTTCAAGGATGTTCAAAATCTGGATAAGGTGGACGCCGCCGGATGAGGGTGGCGGCATGGAAAAGATGTCGTAGCCGCGATACTGACCCTTCACCGGCTGGCGCTCGATGACACGGTAGTCAGCCAAGTCCTGACTGGTCATGATGCCGCCCAGCGCGCGCGTGGCGGCAACGATCTTTTCGGCAATGGCGCCGCGATAAAATGCATCAGGACCGCTGGCGGCGATTGCTGACAGGGTGGCGGCAAGATCGCTCTGGACGAGGCGGTTGCCGGTGGCCAGAGGCTTGTCACCGGAAAAGAAAATCGCCCGGCTGCTGGCATGACGAGCGAGGCGGGCAGCACCACCGCCCAGCGAATCGGCCAGATCATTGTCGATGATGATGCCGTCGCGGGCGAGGCTGATCGCCGGAGCGATGAGGTCGGCGAGCGAAAACCTGCCCGAGCCATATTTCCGGTGCGCCAGCGCCAGGCCACCGACCGTGCCTGGAGTGCCGATTGCCAACCCTGAATCGCGTGATTTCTGTGGGACCGCTTCTCCCTTGTCGTCCAGAAAGAGGGTGGCGGTTGCAGCCGCCGGTGCTGTTTCGCGGTAATCGATGGCAATCGTGTCGGCGCTCGCGGCACGGTGGACGAGCATGAATCCGCCACCGCCGATATTACCGGCGCGCGGCAGGGTGACGGCAAGGGCGAAACCGACGGCAACTGCGGCATCAACTGCATTGCCGCCGCGCCTGAGAATGTCGACACCGATGCGGGTCGCCTGCGCTTCCTGCGATGACACCATGCCACGGACAGCTTTCGCCGGCAGCAGCCGGGCGGCATCGGATAAAATTGCCTGATTGGCCCGTGGCGTTCCGGGCGGCGTACCTTGCGCCCGCCCGTCAATTGCGTGTGACAGACAGAACCCGGCGATCAGGCAGGATCTCAGTGCGTTTGTGATCATGGTGTGCATGAGACCCCGCCTTGCTGTGGCTTGTTATACCGCGCCGGTATACTCGCCGCGCGCCGGGTAATCGGCCTTGATAACAAAATCGACTGCGCCCAGCATTTCCTGAAAATTCGGTCGCGCGAAGGGCATCGTCTGGAGCGACAGATAATAAAGCGTCCCATCAGCCTTGACCAGAAACACACCAGGCTCGGAGAAAAGTGCCGGCTCTTCAATGCCAATCGAGGTCTTGCCGCGCGAGGTGGAAATATAAAGCCCCCATTCACGGGCTGTCGGCAGGCTCAATCCATAGGCAAAGCGTAGCGCCTTGGCGGCGATCTTGTCAGCCATGGCGCGCGTGCGCTCCTGGCTGTCTGAACTGATGGCAATGGTCTCCACGCCGCGTTCAGCAAAATCAGGAGTGAGGCGCTCGAGTTCCTTCAGATAATTGGCGCAAATCGGGCAATGCAGACCGCGATAGAAACACACCAGCGTCATGCGCTGTGGCGTTGCGGATTGAAGGTTGAACGCGCCGTGGTCGAGTGTCGACAGCGCGAGGGCGGGAACAGGCTGACGGGGAATGAGGCTCATGCTAACTCCTGAATGAGGGTACGTAGCGGTTTGAATGATTTGCACGCCGGTTTCAATCACAGCGCAACACACAAGCATGTCATCGGCGATCAATGCGACCATCAAGGTCTGTCTTGTTGCGGGAGCGGTGTGATCTTTTTTAAGCCGGCAAGCATATCATTTGCAAATGCCCTACTTGGCGGCAGGCTCGCGACTTGCCAAGATCGCGATTGCGGAAGAGGAGCCGATGATGAAAGCCGCCAGCCACCCGAGCGCGCTCAAGGTCCAGGCCATGCTGGGGCATGATTTCGAAGTCATGGAATTCGATAAAAGCACGCGCACCGCCGAAGAGGCGGCAGCGGCGATCGGCTGCAGGCTTGCTGAAATCGCCAAATCGCTGGTGTTTCGCGATCAGGCGACGGGGGTGGCTGTCATCATCATTGCCTCTGGCGCCAATCGGGTCGATGAAGCCAAGGTGCGCCGGCTGATCGGGTCAACCATCGAGCGAGCGCCGCCTGACTTCGTGCGGGACGTGACAGGATTTGCAATCGGCGGCGTTCCACCGATTGGTCACGCCGCCGGCAACTCCATTTTCATCGATGAGGATCTGATGGTCTTGCCGTTCATCTGGGCTGCGGCTGGAACGCCCAATGCGGTGTTTCGTCTGACGCCGCAGGAACTCCTGGAAATCTCGGGCGGCCACACGGCTGATATCAAGGAAAA
>NZ_JAKFWN010000038.1:0-40000 GCF_021731865.1 Raskinella chloraquaticus (SeqCode)
CAAAGAACGACAAGACCTGACCGGCACGGCCAGCCTCGCCCACGCCCTCGGCCAAGGTCTTGCCTTCTTCGCGGCTGAGAATGCGCCCAAGCTCTTCCTTGCGCGCCAACACCTCGTCGGCCGCACGCTTGAGAATATCATGGCGCTCCTGCGGCGTGGTGCGCGACCATGCGGGGAAGGCTTGTTTTGCGGCCGCAATGGCCTCGGCGACATCCGCCTTCGTGCCACTGGAAAAATCGCCGATGACGTCGTTCGTATCGGACGGGTTGACGTTGGCGGTGGTGTGGTTGGCGCCAACCGGTTCGCCAGCAATGAAATTGGCAAAATGAGACATGTTTGGCATCCTCTCCGCAATGCGGCCAATTCGCCGTCGTGACTGTGTGGAACGACCCGGCCGGTATGATCGTCATGTTGCAGGCTCAGCGATCTGCGATAAAGCCTGAAATCGGCACGCGCCGCCAGTTCCTTGTTGACGATGGGCGGGCGGCGCATGTCAGCCCGGCAAAATGGCAGCGCGCCAGAGCGGAGAGAACCGACGTGGATTTCACAGGTTACTGAAGCTT
Source organism: Raskinella chloraquaticus (SeqCode) (assembly GCF_021731865.1). Lineage (NCBI taxonomy): Bacteria > Pseudomonadati > Pseudomonadota > Alphaproteobacteria > Hyphomicrobiales > Phreatobacteraceae > Raskinella (SeqCode) > Raskinella chloraquaticus (SeqCode). The sequence goes on from NZ_JAKFWN010000038.1 coordinate 564, forward strand.
TGCAGGATTGGATTTTTCAAGGCCGGCTTTGAGAGGGAAAATCCCTAAAATGCTTATTTCAGGTGGAGTCCGATTCACCAATACTGAAAACGCCCAAAAAGATGCTTTTGATAGAATCACGCACGTTATTGATCGCCAATTGATTCTCCACTGAGCGGGCAAATTGGTGCAATCGACAGGTGGGATTTATAGTCAGAGCCGGGTCGTTGTCTGGCCTGAATTAAACCGATATTGCATACCTTACTTGCAATATGGTGCCCCTGGCCGGAATCGAACCAGCACTCCTTGCGGAACTCGATTTTGAGTCGAGCGCGTCTACCAGTTCCGCCACAGGGGCAACGCCGGGCGGATCATAGGCAGGAAGTTGGAGCGGTCAACCGTCTTTGCACTCCATGCCGCGTCAACAGCAATAGTGCTAATGACCGATCAATCACTTTCCTTTAAGAGAGTGCCACGACCATCCTCACAACATCGAAATGACCTGTCGAGATCATGCTCAAGAAAACCTATGACTGGATTGTCTCCTTCTCGACGCATCCGAAAGCCGTGTGGGTGCTGGCAATTGTCGCTTTTGCGGAAAGTTCGATTTTTCCCATTCCACCGATCCCGCTGCTGGTGCCGATGTGTGTGGCGCAGCCCAAGCGCGCCTGGTACTTCGCGGCTGTCTGTGCGATTTCATCGGCGCTGGGTGGCATTGTCGGCTACGGTATCGGCCATCTGCTGTACGATTCGGTCGGTCAATGGATCATCCACACCTACGGCCTTGAGCAGCAGGCGGAGAATTTGCGCGCGCGCGCCAATGATTACTGGATCTGGATTTTGATGACCAAGGGGCTGACGCCCATCCCCTTCAAGCTTGTCACCATCATGTCGGGTCTCATCGATTTCAACTTCGTGCTGTTCCTTTTCGGCTCCTTCTTCGCCCGCTTCACCTTTTTCTTCCTGATGGCGGCGGCTTTGCGGGTTTATGGCGACCAGATCCGCAATTTCATCGAGACGCGGTTGAAGCTCGCAACCTTCATCCTGCTGTTTTTCCTGATCGGCGGCTTTGCCGCCATCCGCTACATCTGATCCTCAATGATGCCCAGGCGGCCGGCGTCTGTTGCTCTCATTGTGGCCTGTGTGATGGCGATAACGCTCGCCGGCGCGTGGGGATTTCAGATCTGGGGCGATCTGGCACCATGTCCGCTCTGTCTGCAGCAGCGCTGGCCCTATTATGCCGGTGTGCCGCTCGCTCTCGCCGTGGCGATCATGGCAGGGCGCGGCGCTCAGGCGGCCGTCATAACATTTGGCTTGGGCGCTCTGGTCCTGCTGCTGGCGGGGTCGGCGGTTTTTGGCGCATTCCACGCCGGTGTCGAATGGGGATTTTGGCAGGGGCCGACGGATTGCAGCGGCGGACGGCCGATTACCGGCAATGCCAGCGATCTGCTGGCGCAGATCGCCCGCACACGGGTCGTGGCCTGCAATGAAGCAGCCTTCCGCTTCCTCGGCGTTTCGCTTGCGGGATATAATGCGCTGATATCGGCGGGGCTGTGCGCACTCGTTGTCCGCGCGCTGGCAGGTCAGGGTTCGAGCTCGGTATCCCAGTAGAGATAATCAAGCCAGCTATCATGCAGATAATTGGGCGGGAACAGCCGGCCATTATTGTGCAGCTGATGGACGGTCGGGCGAAACGGCAGGTGATAGGGATGCATGCCCGCCTCGTTTGGCAGGCGGTTTGATTTTCCAAGATTGCAGGGCGAGCAGGCGGTCAGCACGTTTTCCCACGTCGTCATGCCGCCGCGCGAGCGGGGGACGACGTGATCGAAGGTGAGTTCTTCGCCGGCGCCACAATACTGGCAGACGAAGCGGTCGCGCAGAAAGACGTTGAAGCGGGTGAAGACCGGAAAGCGCGACGGCTTGATATAGGATTTGAGCGACACGACCGATGGAAGCCGCATCTCGGAGCCGGGGCTGTGCACCGAGCGGTCGTAAAAGGAGACGATGTTGACGCGCTCCAGAAAGACCGCCTTGATCGTGTCCTGCCACGACCACAGCGACAACGGGTAATAGGACAGCGGGCGGTAGTCCGCATTCAGGACCAGAGCCGGGCAAGCCTCGAGGCGGGCTGCTACTGTCAAAACCTCGCTCCCCAATTCGAGAATCGCGTGGTTAACGCTTCACATCACCGTGTCTAATATATCGAGTGTGACGGGCTTGTGAAGCGTCAGGTGCTAGGCCGGGGCGCTAATCACTGTTCCGGTATCGTCAGCCTGAACCCGCAACGTGCCATGGCGTGTGCACATAGACCAGCCCTCGCTGCTGACCACCGCCATGGGGCAGGCTTTGGCGTAAAGGGCGGATGCGATGAGCGCTCCCGTCAGGAGGATCGAATCGGCGGCGGTGAGAATGAAGGCGGCCGGTGCCGTCCCCAGCCGTAATGCTTCGGCCAGAACGGTCGACGATGAGGATGAGCCGCGACCAGCGCTCATCACGAGGATCTTGCCGGCAAGGATGCGACCATGGTCCGGGTGCCAGCGATCCATCACCAATCCCGTATGTGGATCAAAACCACCCCAGAAACTCAGCGGCTGCGCCAGGCAGATGACCTCACCTGAGGCGCTGCCGGGGAAGAGCGTCCGCGCGGCGATCGACGTCATGTGAAACGTCTCACGACGCGGCCCGCCGCAGCCGAATTCAGGCAATCAGCGAGGCTGCCGAAGGCCACATCGACACCGAGATTGCCGGGTGCGTAATGCGCCCATTTGCCGGAATTGGTCATGATTACGCCGTCGAGCCGTTTCATCACCGTTGTCACATAGGTGCAGGTATCGACGACGAGGGTGATGCCGGCAGCTTCCAGGCGTGCAGCGTCGCCGCGCGCGGCCAGGGCAGCGTGGGTATCACGCCCGGTGTTGACATAGATGTCGACGCCGGAATTTGCCTTGAAGCCGGGGAGGAGGGCGAGCAGGCGGTCAAACTCGCTGAGTGAAAAATGCGGCGTGCCAAGGCTCACGGCGGTGAGCGTGGCGCCATCGTCCGCCGTCGACAGGGCGCGAAGGGTGGCGCGGATATCGGCGGCTGACACCTCGACCACCGCTTCAGGCGTGGCATCGCCAAGAGCTGCTTCGAGTGTTGGCGCTTCAGGCGTCAGGCCAACGGCGTGAAACAGCGCAACCGCGCCGCTCGAGGCGGCAACCGCCCCCAGCCCCTTGAAATCATCCTCGCTGATCGACGCCGGCAGGCCGGTGATGGCGGGAATCTGGTCGCCGGCGCGCGCGCCGATGATATGGCCAACCGCAATGGCCAGCGCGTCATTCGACAGGTCCGGCACCGGGGCGATGTTGAACACCAGCCGCGCCCGCCGGTTCTGCGGCACATGCAGCCCCTGATAGGGGACGCGGCCGGTCAGCGCGGCGCACAGATCGACGAAATCGCCATAGCGGTGCGTGCGCGCGCCAAGGACGGAATTAGCGAAAACGATGGCGTTTGATTCACCCCAGGCGATGTCCTGCCCTTGTTGCGGGCGCTGCTGCAACAGGTAAGGGGCGCAGGTGAAGCTTGGCATGCAGCCAAGCTCGAGATGGGCTTCCATCAAGCGCCTGCCATCGTGGCGGGCATTGTCATCACCACGAAAAAGCTCGGGATGGATGAGATCGATCGAGCCGACGTTGAGGGTTGTCGGTACGCGCACCTTGCCGCCAAGCGAATTCAGCCGGTCGACGAAGTCGAGGCTGACCTTGCCATGATAGAGGCAGCCGTCGATGTGCGCTGCTGCAATGTTGATGAAGCGGGTGGCGCCAAGCGCTTCGCCGAAGCGTTCCAGCAGACGCATGGCGAAGGCCTGCGCCTTGCCCAGCTCGCCGCCGAGAAGCGCCTCGTCAATGGCCTCGCGCTTCAGCGCCATGGTGCCCGTGCTGCCGACTACTCGGCTGCCTGTTTGGTGCCGTAACGGCGAATGATATAGTCATCCACCATCTTCTTGAAATCGGCAGCGAGCGTCGGCCCGCGCAAGGTGGCCACCTTCTTGCCGTCAACGAAAACGGGCGCGGTCGGTGTTTCGCCGGTACCGGGGAGCGAAATGCCGATATCGGCATGCTTTGATTCGCCCGGGCCGTTGACGATGCACCCCATGACCGCGACGTTCAGCGCTTCGACGCCAGGATATTTGGTCTTCCATTCCGGCATCGAAGCGTAAATCCAGCTCTGGATATCGCCTGCCAGTTCCTGGAAGACGGTCGAGGTGGTGCGCCCGCAGCCGGGGCAGGCGGCCACCAGCGGAACGAAGGTGCGCAGGCCCATGGTCTGCAGGATTTCCTGCGCCACTTTCACTTCGAGCGAACGGTCGCCATTGGGCTCAGGCGTCAGCGAGACACGAATGGTGTCGCCGATGCCCTGCTGGAGCAGGATCGCCAGTGCGGCTGCCGAGGCGACGATGCCCTTGGAGCCCATGCCAGCCTCGGTGAGGCCCAGATGCAGCGTGTAGTCGCAGCGCGCTGCAAGCGAGGCATAGATCGCGACCAGGTCCTGAACGGCGCTGACCTTGGCCGAGATGAGGATTTTATCGCGGGCCAGACCCAATTCTTCGGCGCGGGCTGCTGACAGCAAACCGGACTGGATCACCGCCTCGCGCGTGACCTCGCGCGCGGTGATCGGTATCGCGCTGAGGGCATTCTCGTCCATCAGATGGGTCAGCAATTCCTGATCAAGCGACCCCCAGTTGACGCCGATGCGCACCGGGCGGTCATACTTCATCGCCATCTCTATGATGGAGGAGAACTGCTTGTCCTTCTTCTCCTTGAAGCCGACATTGCCGGGATTGATGCGGTATTTGGCAAGCGCCTCGGCGCAGGCGGGATGATCAGCGAGGAGCTTGTGGCCGATATAATGGAAATCGCCAACGAGCGGCACGCTCACGCCCATGCGGTCGAGCTTTTCGCGGATATGGGGGACGGCTGCTGCCGCCTCGTCGCGATCAACGGTAATGCGAACGAGTTCGGAACCGGCGCGGGCAAGAGCTGCCACCTGCCGTACCGTTCCGTCGATGTCGGCGGTATCCGTATTGGTCATGGACTGAACGACGACGGGGGCGCCGCCGCCGATCTGAACGGAGCCGACATTGACGCCAACCGAATTGCGCCTTTGTCCAGGATTGCCGATATAATTCATTATCTTGACCTCTTCCACAGGCCTGCGGCCTGTTGTGGCGAGCTGAAATCCGTGCCTGATTTAGCCTTGGGTGGCGTTTGAAGCAACCACACAGGCGGCGCAAAGCCCTGAAACCTCGATCAGGCGCCGCTGGGCGGAGAAGCCCTTGGCCCTGCCTTGTGCGTCGATGATGCTGGCAAGCTGTGTATCGGCGATCTCACCGACATAGGTACAGGCTTCGCATAACAGAAAGACCACCGTATCGTCGTGGCCATGGCTGTGGTCGCAGGCAAGATAGGCGTTGCGCGAGGCAAGGCGATGGACCAAGGCCCGCTCGATCAGAAAGTCGAGTGCGCGGTAGACCGTCATCGGTGCCGGGCGTGTACCGGTTGAGCGCGCCATTGAATCAATGATGGCGTAGGCGCCGATCGGCGTGCCGGCAGCGGCGATGATCTCAAGGACCCGGCGGCGTATCTTCGTCAGCCGCACGCCGGCCTGCGCGCAGGCATCTTCGGCAAGCGCGATTGTCGATTTGACGCAGTTGCCGGTTGCGTGGTGCAGGTGAGTGTCGGCCATGGCGCAGTATAAGCTGTCCGCGGCGCCGCGACCAGCGTCTGATCGTCTCACTCTGCCGCCTCCGGCAGCAAAGTGAACTGGGGCTCTTCCGGCGCTGCCTCTGCCGGTTTTGCAGCATCGTCCGGCCTGACCCGGAAGGCTGCCGCGTACAGAGCGGGCAGGAAAATCAGGGTCAGCAACGTCGCGGCGAAAAGACCGCCCATCATGGTGAGGGCCATCGGCCCCCAGAAGAGGCTGGTCGTCAGCGGCACCATGGCGAGGATGGCGGCAAAGGCGGTGAGCACCACGGGACGCGAGCGGCGCACGGTTGCCTCGATGATGGCATCGTGTCGGCTCAGGCCATTGGCGACGTCATCCTCGATCTGGTCGACGAGAATGACGGTGTTGCGCATGATAATGCCGGCAAGGGCGATGAGGCCAAGAAGCGCCACGAAGCCGAAGGGAGCGTTGGCGACGTTGAGCGCAAGAGAAGCGCCGATAATGCCGAGCGGCGCGGTGGAAAATACCAGCACCAGGCGGGAAAAGGACTGCAACTGCAGCATGAGTATGGTCAGCATGGCGCCGATCATGATGGGGAACAGGGCAAAGATGGAAGCGTTTCCCTTGGCCGATTCCTCGACCGCGCCGCCCTCGTCGATGCGGTATCCGTCGGGCAGAGATTTGATGATGTCGCCAAGCTTTGCCTTGACCTCGGCGCTCGCCGCCGGCGGCTGCACGCCGTCACGAACATCGCCGCGCACCGTCATCACCAGTTCGCGGCTGCGACGCCAGATGATCGGTTCCTCCTGCCCGTATTCAACGCGGGCAATTTGCGCCAGCGGAATGGCGATGCCGTTACGGCTGGTGATCGTCAGGTCTGAAATCCGTCCAAGGTCGAGGCGCTCCGAGGGTACAGCGCGTGCCACCACGTCGACCTGCACGGTGCGGTCGCGCACGGTTGTGACCGTCACCCCCGTGAGCAGGGTTTGCAGCGTCTGCGCCACGTCCTGGACATTGAGACCGAAGGCGCGGGCACGCTCCTGGTCAACGACCAGACGGACCGAGGGCTGGCGCTCGTTCCAGTTGAGATGGGCGTCGATGATGTCGCGATTGGCGCGCATGACATCGCGGACCTGATAGGCAATATCGCGCAGTTTCGTGGCGTCGGCTCCAACGATACGGAATTGAACGGGAAACCCAACGGGCGGGCCGAAATTGAAACGATCGACCCGCACGCGAGCAGCCGACAGCGCCCCGTTGGCGATATCGCGCTCCAGCCGCGATTTGATACGCTCGCGCGCCTTGAGGTCCCTCGCGACAATGACAATCTCGGCAAAGGATTCATCCGGCAATTGCGGATTAAGCCCAAGCCAGAAGCGCGGCGAGCCCTGGCCGACATAGGTCGTATAGGTGGCGATATCCTTGTCGCCCTGGAGCATTTTTTCAGCTTCGAGCGCCGCCTGGTTGGTGGCGCTGATGGCGGTTCCCTGCGGCAGGCGGAGCTGGAAGAAAAGTTCCGGGCGCTCGGACACGGGAAAGAATTGCTGCTGGATGCGGCCAAAGGCCAGAACCGAGATCACCAGAGTGACCAGAGTGGCCAGGATCACCAGCCAGCGATGCGTGACAGCAAAGCGCACGAGGGTACGGAAGCGGCGATAGAGAGGGGTCTCATAAAGGGCGTGCGGGTCGGCATGAACTTTGCCGCTCTTGGCAAAATCGGGCAGCAGCAAAACACCGAGATAAGGGGTGAAAATTACCGCCACGAACCACGAAGCGATGAGAGCGATGCCGACCACCCAGAAAATGCCGCCGGCATATTCGCCGACGCCCGACTGGGCAAGGCCAACCGGCAGAAAGCCGATGGCGGTGACGAGCGTCCCCGTCAGCATCGGAAAAGCGGTGGACGTCCAGGCAAAGGAGGCTGCCGCGAGGCGGTCCCATCCCTGTTCCATCTTCACCACCATCATCTCGACGGCGATAATGGCGTCATCGACAAGAAGACCAAGGGCGATGATGAGCGCGCCCAGCGAAATGCGATGGAGATCGATGGACAGTGCGTACATGGCCATGAACACCATGGCGAGGACGAGCGGCACTGACAGGGCAACGACGATGCCGGTGCGCCAGCCCAGCGAGATCAGGCTGACGAAGAGGACGATGGCGAGGGCTTCGAGGAAGGATTCCGCAAATTCACTCACGGCGTGTTCGACAACCTGCGGCTGATCGGCAATCTGCTTGAATTCAAAGCCTGCTGGCAGGTCGCGCAGATAACTCTCCTTCGCCGTTTCGATATCGCGACCGAGCGTCACGATATTGGCACCCTTCTGCATGACGACGCCAACGGCGATCGCGGCATGCGATTCCTGCCGCAGGAGGAAGGTCGGAGGGTCGACATAGCCATGGGTGATGGTGGCGATGTCCCCCAGACGGAAGGTGTGTCCGCCAACCTCGACGGGTGTCTCGGCGACAGCGGCGATGCCGTTGAGCGCGCCGGTGACGCGCAGTGGAACGCGTTGTGCGCCGGTATCAATGCTACCGGCCGGGGCCACGATGTTCTGGCGCGCCAGGCTGTCAAAAATGGCGGTCGTCGGAATGCCGAGGGTTGCCAGTTTGGCATGGCTGAATTCGACGAAAATGCGCTCGTCCTGGTTGCCGTAGAGATTGACCTTGGTCACGTTGGGAACGCGCAGCAGGCGCTGGCGCAACAGTTCCGCCTCGCGCTTCATGGCCGCATAATCACCACTGTCGCTCACCAGCGTGTAGAGGATTGAGTCTACATCGCCATATTCATCGTTGACATTGGGTCCGATGACGCCAGCCGGCAGCTCGCGGCGCAGATCGTCGAGTTTCTTTCGTGTCTGGTAGAAAAGGTTGGGGACCTCGCGGGCAGGCGTTGAATCCTTGAAGACCATCTGCATGGCCGTGAAGCCGGGCTTGGTGTAGGTCTCGATCTTGTCGAAATAGGCGAGTTCCTGCAGCCGCTTCTCAATGCGCTCGGCAATCTGGTCCTGCATCTCGCGGGCGCTGGCGCCGGGCCAGATCGCGGTGATCACGACGACCTTGATGGTGAAGGAGGGATCCTCGGCGCGCCCCAGCCGCAGATAGGAAAAAACGCCGCCGACGAAGACCGCCAGGATCAGGAACAGGACGAGGGCCGGGTGGGTCACAGCCCAGTGCGACCAATTGCCCTGGTTGAGTTTCGGGTCGTGTGCGTCGTGCGCCGACATGGCGGCTCTCCCTGAGAAACGATATCAGCCGCGATCGGCGACGACGCGCACGATCTCGCCCGCGAGAAGCTTGTGAACGCCGTGGGTGACGACGATGTCCCCGGCCGCGAGCCCCTTGCTCACCAGCATGTCAGCGCCATCATAGCCGGCAATCTCGATGGCGCGGCTCGTCAGCTTGCTGGTTGCCGGTTCAATCACGAAGACCGTCGGTCCCTTGCCCTCATCCAGCATGGCGGCAATCGGCAGCCTTGCCACGGGCGCAGCAGCACCCTCTCGCACGGAAAGGGTGGCCGTCATGCCGAAATTCATCGCCGGATCGGCATCAAGAATGGTGAAGCGGGCGGCAAAGGTGCGTGATGAGGCATCAGCGGCGGCGGCGAATTCGCGCAGGCGCGCGTCATAAGAACGGCCTGGATTTGACCACAGGGTGACACTTGCCGTTCCCTCGCGAACGCGGGCGGTCAGCGATTCGGGGATGTCGACGGCAATTTCGAGTTCATGGTTCTGGGCGACGCGCAGCACCGGAGTGCCGGCGGCAACGACCTGACCAGGCTCAGCCAGGACAGCGGTGACAACGCCGTCATTGTCGGCGATGAGGCGAGCGTAAGAAAGCTGGTTGGCGGCCAGTTCAAGCGAGCGACGCGCACGATCCAGCCGGCTCTTCGCCTCGGCGGTCGCTGATTGCTGGGCCTGGAGGGTTGCGTCGGTGACCCAACCATTCCTTTTCAGTTCGATATTGCGCTGTCTCTGCCGCTCGTTTTGATCAAGCGAGACGGTGGCGGCGGTCAATTCTGCTTCCGCCTGTTCGCGCTGGAGATGAAGGTCGACCGGATCGAGAGTTGCGAGCACATCGCCCACCTTCACCCGCTCGCCAAGGGCAATTTTGCGTTCAGCAATCTTGCCGGCAACCCGGAATCCGAGATTGCTCTCGATGCGCGGGCGAACGGTGCCAACAAAATTACGCATCGTGGCGTGCGTTGCAAACGTGACCGGCTCCGCGAGGACGGCGCGCGGCAAGGCCTTGGCCTCGCTCTTCGGGTCAGCGCTTCTGCCCTCGCCGCAAGCGGCCAGACCAAGCAGGATGAAGGGTGCAAGAAGAGCGAAGCGAGCGGCTGTGGGGAATGGCGGGCGGGACATGGGTACCTCGTTCATTGCAAAGCTCTGATGAGAAATTGCGACAGGCGTCTGGTTTCGCTTTCAAGGTCAAGATGGCTGCATTGGGCGATAAGGGCGGGGTGGAGGACGACGGTGAGTGCCTGTTTGATCACGGTCGCTGCCTCCAGCGCATTGCCCTGGCGGAATTCACCTCGCGCCATGCCCTCGGCGATGACGTGGGCAAAAAGAGCGATGATCTCGGCCATGTGCGCTTCGATGGCCGACCAGTTCTCCTGCATCGCCACCTCGACCATGTCATGCAGGCGGCGCTCATCGGTGCAGCGGCTCTTGGTGAAGCGATGCATGTCGAGTGCCAGGGCGGCCAGTTTCTCGGCCGCAGCTTGCGGCCCGTAGGCGATCTTGCGGGCAATTTCTTCGGATTCATCGAGAAGGCGCCGGCAGATTGCCTCATTAATGGCGCTCTTTGAGGCGAAGAAGCGATAGATGTTGGCTGGAGACATATCGAGGGCGGCGGCAAGATCAGCGACAGCCGTCTTGGCATAGCCGATGCGACGGAAATGCTCCTCGGCGACATCGAGAATGCGCTCACGTGTTTCTTCGGGTGAAAGGCGGGGTCTGGTGGACATGGGTAAACTTTGAAAAATGATGATTTTCAATATTTATCATTTATCACAATCAAACACAAGCGCGAGCCTGCGATTGTAGGTAATCGCCCATCAGCGATGGAACGCATTGAACCTGAGACTATTTCGCGTAGACACAGCGCAGCATTCGGCAACAGCAAAAGGAGAGCGGCATGCTCAAGGGCAAATCAGCCATCGTCACCGGGGCCACCAGCGGAATTGGTCTGGCCATTGCGAGGGGTTTCGCGAAGGAGGGAATGAATCTCCTCATCGACGGTTTCGGCGACACACCGGCCAACCACAAGGTTGCCGCGGACATTGCGGCTGAGTTCAACGTCACATGCGTCTTCTCGCCCGCTGACATGTCGAAACCGGCGGAGATTGCCGGTATGGTCGATCTCGCTAACAAGAGCCTGGGCGGGGTTGATGTGCTGGTCAACAATGCCGGCATCCAGTTTGTGGCGCCGGTTGAGGAATTTCCGCCGGAAAAATGGGATGCCATCATCGCCATCAACCTGACGGCGGCCTTTCATTGCACGCGTCTCGTGGTGCCGCAGATGAAGACGAAGGGCTGGGGGCGCATCATCAACACCGCCTCCGCCCACGCCAGTGTCGCCTCGCCTTTCAAATCGGCGTATGTCTCGGCCAAGCACGGGCTCTACGGCTTCACCAAGACGATAGCCCTTGAAGTGGCGACCAATGGCATTACCGCCAACTGCATCTCACCGGGCTATGTCTGGACGCCTCTGGTCGAGCATCAGATCCCGGAAACGATGGCAGCGCGCCATCTGACGCGCGAACAGGTGATCAATGATGTGCTGCTGCATGCGCAGCCGACCAAGCAGTTCGTCACTGTCGAGGAAGTTGCCGGGATTGCCGTTTTCCTCTGTACGGATGCCGCCAAGAACATTACCGGGACCAATATTGCGGTTGATGGTGGCTGGACGGCCGAATAAGGCCGATCAGCGCCCGCCGCTCACTTCAAGCACGGCACCGGTAATGTAGGATGCCTCGGCGGACATCAGGAACAGGATGGTCGAGGCTACTTCCTCAGCCGTCCCTTCTCGCCCGATGGGAACGGTGGGGCCAAGCTTGTGCAGGCGATCGGGCATGCCGGCGCTGGCGTGGATATCGGTGGCAATGAGGCCAGGGGCCACCGCGTTGACGCGGATGCCCTCGGCCGCCACCTCCTTGGCCAGGCCCAACGTCAATGCGTCGATGGCGGCCTTTGAGGCTGCGTACCAGACGAAATCATGGGGGCTGCCGATGCGGCTGGCGATCGATGACATGTTGATGATAACGCCGCCATGACCACCGCTTCTGTTTGAAAGACGTTTGACGGCCAGGCGTGCAGCCAGAATGGCGCCTGTGACATTGAGATCGATCACCGCCTTGATGTCCTCAGCCGCTGCGTCGACCAATCGCCCGGCGCGCCCAGTGATGCCGGCATTATTCAAAAAGACATCGAGCCTGCCGAATGCCCTATCGCAGCCGGCAAAGACTGCTTCGATCTCGGCGGGCTTGGCAATATCGCCTTGAATGATGGCAGCAGTCGCCCCCGACTGCCGGCAGGAGGCGGCGACGGCCTCGGCAGCCGCCAGGTCGCGCTGATAGTGAATGGCGACATCATAGCCGCGCCGGGCAGCAAGTCTGGCGCTCGCCGCGCCGATGCCGCGGCTGGCGCCGGTGATCAGCACAACAGGTCTTTCTTTCACCATTACACTCTCCGCGTGCTCTGCCACCTTGGCCGTTGCCAAAAGGAACAGTATGTCAAGGGATGGGTTACGAGAAGGGCGGATGGTCTGATGGCGGAACACTGTCTGATTATCGGCGCTGGACAGGCTGGGCTGACGGTTGCGCAATCCTTGCGCGAACACGGGTTTACGGGCGCGATCACCCTTGCCGGCGATGAGCCGCATGCGCCCTATCAGCGCCCACCACTGTCCAAGAAGGTGTTATCGGGCGAGATGGCGCCTGAACGGCTGGTGCTGAAGCCGCCGGCGTTCTTCGCCGCGCAAGCGATCAATTGGCGGGGCGATCTTGCTATCCGCAATATCGATATCAAGACGGGGCGCGCGCATCATGATGGCGGAACGATCGCCTATGATCGGCTGGTGCTGGCAACCGGCACATCAGCCCGCAGCCTGTCGATGAGGGATGTGCCGAAGTCCGGCGTTTTTACGCTGCGTGGCATCGATGATGTGATGCTGCTCAGGCCGCATATCGCTGCCGGGCACAGGCTCGTGATCATCGGCGCCGGCTATATCGGCCTCGAAGTCGCAGCCATTGCCAGCGCTCTCGGCGCTGATGTAACGGTGATCGAGGCGGCTCCCCGCGTCCTGGCGCGCTCGGTTGGTGTCGAAGTGTCACGTTACTTCGAGAGTGTTCATCGCCAGCGCGGTGTCAAGATTGAACTTGGCGTAACACTCGAGGGCATCGAGACAACCCCCCAAGGGCTGGTTGCGGTGGCGGGCGGCGGGCGCCGTTTTGCCGCCGACGCCGTTCTGATTGCTGTCGGCTCGACACCGCGAACCGAATTGGCGGCAGCAGCCGGGCTCTCGGTCGATGACGGGATTGTGGTCGACAGCGCCTGCCGGACGTCGCAGGAGCACATCGTCGCTGCTGGCGACTGCACGCGGTTTTTCTCCACGCGCTATCAGCGCCACGTGCGTCTTGAAAGCGTGCAGAATGCGATTGATCAGGCCAAAGCAGCCGCTGCGACGCTTGCCGGCGGTACGCCGGGCTATGATCCGCTGCCGTGGTTCTGGTCGGATCAGTTCGATCTCAAGTTACAGATCGCCGGCCTGTCGCAGGGTCATGACCGCATCATCCTGCGCGGTAATCCGGCAAGTCACATGTTCAGCGCTTTTTATTTTGCCGGCTTGACACTTATTGCCGTCGATACCATCAATCGTCCGCGCGACCATATGCTGGCCCGGCGGGTGATCGGCAGAGCTCTTCGCCGCGATCCTGATGAGATCGCGCGCGATGACATCGACCAGTGGGAAACATTGTTTGAGGGATAAACGCCTCAGCGCCTGCTTTCATAAAGAGTAATGGCGGTGGCGACAGCGAGATTAAAGCTGTCGGCGCGCCCGCTCATCGGGATGCGGACGAGACGGTCGCAGGCCGCACTCATCTCGGCGCTCAGCCCCTTTTGCTCATTGCCCATGACGATGAGGCTCGGCGCCCGCCAGGCAAGCGTGCGGATATCCTCGGATCCTGACAAATGGGTACCGACGACAAGACCGCCGAATTGGCGGCGCCAGTCGAGAAAATCGGCGAGCGAGGTGCGGTAGAGGTTGACGGCGAAGATTGATCCCATCGAGGCGCGCACCGCCTCGCCGGCATAAGGGTCGGTGGCTTCACCGATCAGTAAAATATCGCGAACATCAAATCCGTCAGCCGTGCGCAGGATGGTGCCGAGATTGCCGGGATCGCGGACCGTTTCCAGCGCCAGAAGCCGATCGGTATCGCCGCTGCCGAAATCGAGAAGAGAATGCCAGGTCTGGCGGTAGACACTCACCACCGTTTGCGGATTGTCGCGGCGCGACAGCTTGCCCAGAACCTCGCGGTTGACTTCCAGTATCAACCCGCCGCTATCCTCAGTGGCGGCGGCTAGCTTCATCACATGCGACTCATGTGCGGCTTCATCCAGATAGGCGATGGCGAGCGGGGCTGTCGCTTGCGACAAGGCTTCCAGTGCGGCGCGCGCCCCCTCGACCACAAAGAGGTGGGTGGCGGCGCGGTTCTTTTTGAGGTCAAGCGCGCGGATCGCCTTGATCGCATTATTAGCCGGCGAAACAATATGACGTCGCTCGCCCGGCGGATGGCGGGTCAGCGCGTCGTCGATATCGCCGGGCGTCATCAGACACTCCAATGGCTGAAAAGGGAGGTGGAGAGAAGGCGATCGCCGCTCTCGGTGCGGATGGCCAGTTCGCCTGATGTGATGGCCCCGCCCCGGCCTTCAAAGCTTGCGTGCATGAGATCATCCAGTGCCAGTGCCGACGCTCGGATCGCATAGGCGCTCAGCACCATGAAGGCGCCGTCTTTCGCCAGCAGTTCGACACAATCGGCAAGGTGGGCTGGCAGATGATCGAAGAGTTCCCATTCCTCGCCCTTCGGGCCGCGGCCGAATTTCGGCGGATCGAGAATGATGCCGTGATAGCTGTTGCCGCGCCGGCGTTCGCGGGCAACGAAGGCGACCGCATCGTCGATCAGCCAGCGGATGGGCTTGTCGTCGAGGCCTGCCATCGTCTGGTTGTCGCGGGCGTGCGCGATGGCGCGCTTCGAGGCATCGACATGGGTGACATGGGCGCCGGCGCGCGCGGCAACGAGGCTTGCAAGTCCGGTATAGCCAAACAGGTTGAGGAGCTTCGGCTGGTCGATGCCTTTTGATTGCAGGGCGCTGACAGAATTGACGATATGGTGCCAGTGCAATGCCTGTTCGGGAAAGAAACCCATATGGCGGAAGGCGGTGAAGCGACCGTGGAAGGACAGGCCGTCCCAGCTCAGGGGAAAGCGTTCAGGGGCGGGGCCGCCCCCGGCCATCGTCCAGCGGCCTTCGATGCCGCCTGCCTGGGCCTGGAAGACAGCATCGGCGTTCGCCCACAGGGCGGGGTTTTGCCGTTTGCCCATTGCCTGCTCTTCAGGGCGATCAACAAGAAGTCGACCGAAGCGCTCAAGGCGCCGCCCCTCGCCTATATCCATCAGCGCGTAATCCGCCCAGCCATCACAGACAAGAAGCGAGAGCCGGTGCGCGGTATCTGGTGATTTGGGGGAAACCGTCATGACAAGCGAGCTTAAATCATGTTTTTACGGCGTCGGCAAAATCGCTATCAGGCGGAGCGCAGAGCCTCGACAGGATTGAGCCGCGAGGCGTTCCAGGCGGGGTACCAGCCAAAGAAAATGCCAACGAAACCTGAGAAGATGACGGCGCCGATGACAATCAGAGGATCGATCAGCAAGGGCCAGCCGGCTTTTGTCGATACCGCTTCAGCGGCACCAATGCCGAGGATAACGCCGATGATGCCGCCAATTGCCGCGAGCACGGTTGCCTCAATCAGGAACTGGCGCATGATGTCGCCCGGGCGGGCACCGACGGCCATGCGCAGCCCGATCTCGCGCGTGCGCTCGGTGACTGACACCAGCATGATATTCATGATGCCGATACCGCCAACGATGAGAGAAACGGCGGCGACTGCTGCCAGCAGCCAGGCAAGTGTGTTGGCGGAGGCCTCGCGGGTGGCAGCGATTTCCGAGAGGTTGCGGATGGTGAAGTCGTCGTCCTGATCCGGCTGCAGGCGATGGCGCTGGCGCAGAAGCTGGCGTACCTCTTCGAGCGCCGCATTGAGGTCCTCGCCTTCCTGCACCTTGACCATGATCGAGCCGACCTGGCGCGAATTGGCGCGGTTGGTGCCGGTGAGGCGTGAGCGTGTGGTGGAGAGGGGCACGAAAACGGCATCGTCCTGATCGGTGCCAAGTGCCGACTGACCCTTGCGCGCCATGATGCCGATCACGGTCATCGGCACGTTGCGCAGGCGGATGGTCTGGCCGACCGGGTCCTCGCCACCGGGGAACAGATTCTGCACCACCGTCAACCCAAGGATCACCACCTGACCGCCGCGCTGGATTTCTTCAGCGGTGAAGGAACGACCGATTTCTACTTCCCATTCGCGGGCTTCGAAATATCCCTGGTCGATACCAAAGGCGAAGGTTGCCCAATTCTGGCTGCCGGCGACGATCTGGACGCTGGGGCGCAGCGTTGGCGCGCTTGTCTGGACGCTACTGATTTCCCGCGTGATGGCCTCAGCATCAAGATCGGTCAGGGTGTTCGACGCACCGCTGCCGAGCCGCACGCCGGTGAGCGTGATGTTACCGGGAAGGACGATAAGAAGATTGGCGCCAAGCGAGCGTATCTGTGCTGCCACCTGCTGGCGCGCACCACCGCCAATCGCCACCATCGCGATCACGGCTGCCACACCGATGATGATGCCAAGCATGGTGAGCGCGGCGCGCTGCTTATGGGCGTTCAGCGCCTGCAAGGCGGAGAGGAGCGCTTCATAAAAGCTCATGCTGCTTCTCCTTCCAGTTGTGCCAGAGCAGCGGCGGCATCGCGCGGCTGGTGGCTGCTGTCCTTCAGGATACGCCCGTCACGAAAGTGGATGACGCGGGAGGCAAAAGCGGCGACCTCCGGCTCGTGGGTAACGACGATGACGGTGACGCCCTCGCGATGCAATGTCTGGAAAAGCGCCATGATGTCGAGCGAGGTGCGGCTGTCGAGTGCGCCTGTCGGCTCGTCGGCAAGCAGGATGGCGGGCTTGTTGACGAGGGCACGGGCAATCGCCACGCGCTGCTGCTGGCCACCCGACAGTTCGGTCGGTTTGTGGTAGAGGCGATCACCAAGGCCGACACGGGCGAGCGCCGCGATCGCCATCTCGCGGCGCAGCGAGCGGGGTTGGCCGGCATAGATCATCGGCAGTTCGACATTGGCGACAGCATTGATCTCCTGGATGAGATGGAATTGCTGGAAGACGAAGCCGATGCGGCGATTGCGTACAGTGGCAAGCCCGTCGGCCGACAGCGCGGAGATGGCTTCACCATCCAGCCTGTAGGCGCCTGCGGTCGGACGATCGAGGCAGCCGACAAGGTTCATGAAGGTTGATTTTCCCGATCCTGACGGTCCCATGACGGCAATGAACTCGCCAGCCTCGACCTTCAGGCTCACGCCATCAAGAGCATGAATGTCCTGGCCGCCGAGATGGTAGGTTTTGCGCAGATCAACGATCTCGACGAGTGCCATGACTAGATACCGGGTCGTGGTCCGGCGGCGGCGGGCGGGGCAGCGGCAGGCCGGGGGCCACCGCCGATCACCACATCGTCGCCGGGTTTGAGGCTGCCTGCGTCGGTGATTTCGGTAAACGTCCCATCGCTCGCTCCAAGGCGTACCGTGATCGCCTGCAGCTCGCCACCGGCGCCGAGGCGATGAAGGCGTCCGAACTGGCCGCGCCCGGCGGTGGGCGCGAAATCGGCGCGGATGGCTTCGAATTTTGGTTGTTGCTCCGGCGTCAGCAAGGCTTTCACCTGTTCGGCCGTTTCGTTGCGAAAGCGGGCAAAACTCTCGCGCCGCTGGGCAGGGCCAGCCTCGCTCGTGGCGATCGTCCGTGCCTTTTCGCGGGCGGCTGCAAAAATGGCGTCGACAGCCGCGCTCTGAGCCGGATCAAGCACGACCTCGGTCTTGATGCGTTGAGCAAACTGCGCGAACTGGCGCCCGGCGTTCTGGTTGGCGCCGCCTGAGGCCTGCCCGCCCGCAGCCGGCAATCCGCCAAAAGGCGAGGCGCCCGGTGCGCCACCAGCCTGGGGCGGGCGCTCAGCGCCTAATTCTCCTGGCGGGCGAAAGCGCAGCGCGGCGTTGGACACACGCAGCACGTCGCCCTTGCGCTCGGTGAGGACGCGCAAATTGGCTGTCATGCCGGGAAGCAGGACCCGCCCGGGATTTTCCACCGCAATGACGGCTGTGTAGATCACCACATTCTGGATGGTCTGCGAGCCAAGACGCACCTGCTGGACCTTGCCTTCGAACGTGCGCCCGGGAAAGGCGTTGACGGTAAAGGGGGCCGGCTGACCTGGCTGGACGCGGCCAACATCGGTTTCATCGACATTGGCGTAGATGACCATGTTGTCGAGGTTTTCGGCAACAAGAAACAGGGTTGGCGCCTGAAGCGAGGCCGCAACTGTCTGGCCAAGCTCGATATTGCGCTGGACTACCACACCATCGACCGGCGACCTGATCTCGGAATTGCGGATATCGACCTCGATCTGGCGGATGACGGCTTCGCGCTGCGCGATACTGGCTCTGGCAGACGCCAGTTGCGCAGTGGTGACCTGCGCGTCGGCGATGAGCGAGGAGAGGCTGGCGGCAGCGGAAGTGATCTGGGCTGCGGTTGATTCGCGGGCTGCCTGCTGGGTGAGGCTGGCAGTCCGGGCAGCCTGCAATGTCACCTCGGTTGCCGAACCACGGGTGACCAATTGTTCCTGACGGGCGAGTGTCTGGCGGGCATCCTCAACGAGCGCGTCGGCGCGGCGCATCTGAGCGCTCATATCGGCCATGGCGGCGCGGGCCTTTTCCTGATCCGCCTTGTTCTTTTCGAGGTTGGCCTCCTGGACCATGGCAAGCGCGCGTGCCTGGGCAAGATCGGCGCGCGCAGCGTCCGCCTTGGCGCGCAGCTGATCGGTATTGAGGCGCGCCATCATCTGGTTGGCTTTGACGATGTCATTGTAGTCGGACAGAATCTCGATCACCTGTCCGGAGAGTTGCGAGCCGACGATCACGGTCGAAATGGGGTTGATGGTTCCAGTGGCGGCGACCGCAGCGATGATGTCGCCACGCTCCAGTCTGGCGAAGCGATAGGGGGGGGATGATTTGCTGGCGGCGAAGGGCTGCGCGTACCATGCCAACCCGACAAGCGCGGCAAGGGCCGCGCCGCCAGCAATCCAGGCTGATCTTGCTATGCGCATGGGTTACCTATCGTTTAATATACCGGGACGAGTACATAACGGTCCACGGTATTCTGGCGCAATTTAAACGTCATGATATCGCTTATCCGACGCCACACTTTATGATGACGCGGGTGTTCATCCGTCACGGACGATCGAGGTCGGGCATGAGGCATAAAGGATCGATGGCTGCTCTTGTGCTGGCGGGATTGGTCGTGACCGGCTGCAGCGCCTTTCAGGGTGCAGATATATCGCAAAATACGCCCGTCGCTCAGGTTGAGCAAACGAAGCTCGCGCCTCTCCCCGCCGTCGCGCCGGGCGCGGCCGGGCAGGCCGTGAGCACATCGCCGCCAAGGTCTGACATCTTAACGTCATCATCGAACCGCCCGAGCATCCCGCCGATTGCTGTGCTGCCCGCCCCGCCCGCTGACCAGACGGGCGTCGCCCTTCTGCCTCCCGCTTCTCCCGGCCGTCCGCTTGCGACATTGCCGCCGCCGCGCGCGCCCGGGTCGCTGGCGGGAGCGGCGATTGCAACAGCGCCAGCAGCGGGACCGGCCTTTACACCGCAAACACCACGGTTTCTCTCAGGCGATTGGCGCGTTGGCGAGCCAGGCGTGCCGACGCCCTGCCGCCTCATTCTCTCCTCGTCGGGCGTCGCCGGAGTCCTGGATGCAACGACGCAAGGATGCGCCTCGGTTGAATTGTCGCGGACAGCCGCCTGGCAGTCGCGGGGCGAGGACATTGTGTTGCTGGATCAGCGTGCCTCACCCATCGTTCTCTTCCGACCGGTCGGGGCTAACCGTTATGAAGGGCTCGGGCTGGTTGGCGCAACCTTCGTGCTGTCACGCTAGAGCAAAGGGTCTTTACTCGGACAGGCACTCTGCGCTCAATCGGATTGTTGTCGCATGCTGTTATCGAAAAACCGGTTTCCACTTTTTAGCAGCCTGCTCTGGGAGCGGGTAATTCCTGCCTTGTCGCTGAGGGTCCGGTTCTGTAACGCTCTGGCGCTATGACGCGGGGGCTTGCCATTTTCATCATGACAGACGGGGCGTTGCTCAGCTCATGAGCGTGCGCGAGCGATATGACGCACTGGTTGATGCGGGCAGCATCGAGCGGGATGGGGCTCAATTGCTGGCGGTTGACCGGCTTGACCATCTGGCCTCCATCCTCCCCGATGTCATGGTTGCGTCGAAAAGCGGAGCGCTGGGGTGGCTGTTTAACAAATCGTCCAGCGCGCCACCGCCCCGTGGTCTTTACATTTACGGCGATGTCGGTCGCGGCAAGACGATGCTGATGGACCTGTTCTATTCAGCGCTCGCGGTTCCGCGCAAAAGGCGGGTTCATTTTCACGCCTTCATGGCAGATGTTCATGAGCGCATCCACTCGGTCCGGCAAGCGGTCAAACGAGGCGACAGCCAGGCGGAGGACCCGATATCGCCGGTCGCGCGCGCGCTTGCCGATGAGGCTCGTGTGCTGTGTTTTGACGAGTTTTCGGTGACCGATATCGCCGATGCCATGGTGCTTGGCCGGCTGTTCGAGCGACTGTTTGGTCACGGCGTCGTGGTGGTCGCAACCTCGAACGTGCCGCCGAGCGAGCTCTACAAGGACGGGTTGCAGCGCCAGAATGTCATGCCGTTCATCGCGCTCTTGAACCAGCGGATGAATGTCATCGAACTTGCCGCGCGCACCGATTTCAGGCTGGAGAAACTGCAGGAGCGGCCGTCCTATTATGTGCCACTTGATGCGCGAACAGCGCGCGAGATGGATGAAGTGTGGGCGCGCCTGTCAAGCGGCATTGAATTGCCCAGGCGTCTCGCCGTTTCCGGGCGTGAATTGAGCGCGCCGCGGACAGCGCTCGGCTCGGCGCGCTTCACCTTCAGCGATATCTGCGAAAAGCCGCTTGGCCCATCCGATTATCTTGCGGTGGCGCGCACCTTTCATACCCTGGTGATCGACGGCATTCCGCGTATGAATTTCGAGCATCGTAATCCGGCGAAGCGATTCATCACGCTGATTGATGCCATATATGATCATGGTACCAAGCTCATCGCCTCAGCCGAAGCCGAACCGTTTCAACTGTTTTACGGCGAAGTCGGTAATGAGGCTTTTGAGTTCCGCCGTACCGCCTCGCGCCTGATCGAGATGCGCTCGACGTCTTACCTGTCGCGGCCGCACGAGACGCGCGGCGGCGCGTTTGTGCCGATCGAGACCTGAGACGAGCCCTGACACCCCGACATGGGTAGAAAAACCAGGGCGCCGATAATTTGTTTGTCTCGCCGGGCGACAGGCGTCATGACGTCACGCGCACGGCTTTTCCTGATGTGCGGCGACCAGAGCGTCAGCGCCCCTGCGACAGAGGTTGGTTTTCATGACAATTCAAGCTGATGAGCCCGATGATAAACCCGAGACTGACACGATGCCGGGCGTCGCGAAAGCGAAGCTCGAACGGCCGCGCTGCCTTGTCACAGGCTATGAAACGAAGCGGCGCAAGACGGTGCGGCTTGATGCGCTGCGCCCGTCGCTTGCCGAGTTGATCCGCGACGATTTTCCCGAGGCTGCGGGCGATGCGGTCATCAGCCGGCAGGCGCTGGCGGGATATCGCAATCGCTACATCACGGAATTGCTGACGCGGGAGCGCGGTGAATTATCGACGCTGGAGCAGGACGTCATCAAGAGCCTCCAGACCCATGAAACGCTGGCGGAGAACACCGACGAGGAATTTACCGAACATCGCACCATCGGCGAGGTGCTTGCCGATTATGTCGCCAGTTTTGGCGGCAGCTGGACGTTTATTCTCTCGTTCTTTTCCTTTTTGATCGTATGGATGATCATCAATATCATCATAGGTACGGCGAATTCCTTCGACCCCTATCCGTTTATTCTTCTCAATCTTGTTTTGTCCTGCCTTGCCGCTATCCAGGCGCCGATCATCATGATGAGCCAGAAGCGCCAGGAAGCCAAGGACCGGTTGCGCTCGGAAAACGATTATCGGGTCAATCTCAAATCGGAGCTCGAAATCCGTCATCTTCATGAAAAGATTGACCATCTGATGAACCGGCAGTGGGAGCGGCTTGCCGAGATCCAGCAAATCCAGATCGAGATCATGAGTGATCTGGCCGAGCGCTCGGGAAGGCTGAGAAAAACGTGATAGATGCAGGTGTATTTGCGGCTTGCCGGGGAATATAACTGACTTGCGCGCGTGCCAGCTAAGGGTTAAGCGACACAGAGAATGCAAAGGGCGCAGCCTTTTACGCCAAAGCGCGCCGGAGATATGAGGAGCATTGCGATGGCGCGTAAGAAAATTGCACTTATCGGCTCGGGCCAGATTGGCGGTACGCTCGCCCACCTCATCGGTCTCAAGGAGCTTGGCGATGTGGTGATGTTCGACATCGCCGAGGGTATTCCGCAGGGAAAAGGCCTCGACCTGGCCGAATCATCGCCTGTTGATGGCTTCGATGCGCGCTATTCCGGTACACAGGATTACAAGGATATCGCCGGGGCCGATGTGATCATCGTCACCGCCGGTGTGCCGCGCAAGCCGGGCATGAGCCGCGATGATCTTGTCAGCATCAATCTCAAGGTGATGGAAGCGGTGGGCAACGGCATCAAGACCTACGCGCCGAAGGCCTTTGTTATCTGCATCACCAACCCGCTGGATGCGATGGTGTGGGCACTGCAGAAGTTTTCGGGGCTGAAGCCCAACAAGATCGTTGGCATGGCGGGCGTGCTTGATTCGGCGCGGTTCCGCTACTTCCTTGCCGAGGAATTCCAGGTATCGGTCGAGGATGTCACCGCCTTCGTGCTCGGTGGTCACGGCGATGACATGGTCCCGCTGGTGCGCTACTCAACGGTTGCCGGTATCCCGCTGCCTGATCTCATCAAGTTGCGCTGGATAACGCAGGAGCGCCTTGATGCGATCGTCGAGCGCACACGCAAGGGCGGTGGCGAGATCGTTAATCTCCTCAAGACGGGCTCGGCGTTCTACGCGCCCGCAGCATCAGCGATTGCGATGGCGGAGAGCTATCTCAAGGACAAGAAGCGGGTTCTGCCATGCGCGGCCTATCTCAAGGGCCAGTTCGGCGTGCGCGACATGTTCGTGGGCGTGCCGGTGGTGATCGGTGCCAAGGGGGTTGAGCGCGTCATCAAGATCCGCCTGAAGAAGGATGAGCAGGAGATGTTCGCCAAATCGGTTGCGTCCGTCACCAGCCTCATCGATGCCTGCAAGACCGTCAATCCGGCCCTCAAGAGCTAATAGATGCAATTGTGAGGCTGACAGCGGGATGTCCTGATCGCAAGGCACTCCTCTTCTCCCTTCCTTCCGCCAAAGCGATTTCCAGACGAGGAAACACTCTATGAATCTTCATGAGCATCAGGCCAAGGACATCCTGCGCCGCTTCGGCGTGCCCCTGTCCAAGGGTGTCGTGGCGTTCACGGCCGATGAGGCGCTTCTGGCCGCCAAGGAATTGCCTGGACCTGTTTATGTCGTCAAAACGCAAATTCATGCGGGTGGGCGGGGAAAAGGCAAGTTCAAGGAATTGCCGGCTGATGCCAAAGGTGGCGTCCGCCTTGCCAAGAGCCCTGAGGAAGTCAGGGCACATGCTGAAGACATGCTTGGCCATACGCTGGTGACAGTGCAGACCGGACCGGCGGGGCGCGTTGTGCGCCGTCTCTTCATCGAAGAGGGCGCGGATATCGCCAAGGAATTCTACCTCTCCTTCCTGGTTGATCGGGTCACGTCGCGGGTGGCGGTGGTGGCCTCGACCGAAGGCGGCATGGATATCGAGAAAGTGGCGCATGATACGCCGGAGCGGATCGCCAATTTCACCATCGATCCGGCAACCGGCGTCATGGGCCATCATGGTCGGGCGCTGGTGAGCGCGCTGAAGCTCAGCGGTGATCTTGCCAAGCAGGCGCCGAAGCTTCTGGAAAATCTCTATCGGGCCTTTCTCGCCAGCGACATGAGCCTGCTCGAGATCAACCCGCTTATCGTCACCAAGGATGGCCGGCTGGTCTGCCTTGATGCCAAAGTGTCGCTCGATGATAACGCGCTTTACCGTCATCCCGATCTGCTGGCGCTGCGTGATATCACGGAAGAGGACGACAAGGAGATCGAAGCCTCCAAATATGACCTCAACTACATCGCGCTTGATGGCACGATTGGCTGTCTGGTCAACGGTGCCGGGCTTGCCATGGCGACGATGGATATCATCAAGCTCTACGGCGAACAGCCGGCAAACTTTCTGGATGTCGGTGGTGGAGCCACGAAGGAAAAAGTAACGGCCGCCTTCAAGATCATCACCACGGACCCCAATGTGAAGGGTATCCTGGTCAATATTTTCGGCGGCATCATGAAGTGTGACATCATCGCTGCCGGTGTCATTGCGGCTGTTCAGGAAATCGGCCTCAAAGTGCCGCTCGTCGTTCGCCTCGAGGGCACGAATGTCGAGCTTGGCAAGCAGATCATCCGTGATTCAGGCCTCAACGTCATTGCCGCGGATGATCTCGACGACGCCGCCAAGAAGATCGCAGCCGCGGTAAAGGGACACTGAGATGGCCATTCTGATCGACAGGAACACCAAGGTCATCTGCCAGGGCCTCACCGGCTCGCAAGGCACCTTCCATACCCAGCAGGCCATTGCCTATGGCACCAAGATGGTGGGCGGGGTTACGCCTGGCAAGGGCGGGCAGATGCATGCCGAGACCAATCTGCCGGTCTTCAACAGCGTTCTTGAGGCGCGGACAAAAACGGGCGCGGACGCTTCTGTCGTCTATGTCCCGCCGCCATTCGCGGCGGATGCCATCTGCGAGGCGATCGATGCGGAGATGCCGCTCGTCATCTGCATCACCGAGGGCATTCCGGTCATCGACATGGTGCGTGTGAAGCGGGCGCTGGTTGGCTCGAAGACGAGGCTGATCGGCCCCAATTGTCCAGGCGTGATGACGGCGGGCGAATGCAAGATCGGCATCATGCCGGGCTCGATCTTCAAGCCTGGGTCGGTTGGTATCGTCTCGCGCTCAGGCACGCTGACCTATGAGGCGGTGTTCCAGACATCGAATGAGGGGCTTGGCCAGACGACGGCGGTTGGCATCGGCGGCGATCCGGTCAAGGGGACCGAATTCATCGACATGCTCGAAATGTTCCTGGCTGACGAGAAGACGAAATCCATCATCATGATCGGTGAAATCGGCGGAGACGCCGAGGAAAAGGCGTCGCAATTTCTTGCCGATGAAGCCAGGCGCGGCCGCAAGAAGCCGATGGTTGGCTTCATTGCCGGCGTGACGGCTCCTCCCGGCCGGCGCATGGGTCATGCGGGTGCCATCACGCAAGGCTCCGCTGGAACGGCTGAAGGCAAGATGGAAGCGATGCGGGCGGCTGGCATCCGCGTCTCGCCATCGCCGGCGCGGCTGGGAACGACATTGACGGACGTGCTCAAGGGTTGAGCGAACGCTTAAGCGTTCGCGGCCATACAGGGAAGATTTGGTGCAGGCGCGCTCACTTATTGACGGCGTGAAATATATCGCCGTTGAGATCAAGGAAGCCCGCAAGGCTCTGTCCCGGCGCGTGCATCTGTCGCAATTTCGTGGCGATACGGTTGAATGCCCGCTGTGCCGGACCGGTTTGCGTCGCTTTCGCCCGGTGTGGAAATCCTATCAGCGCAAGATGAGGGAATACGGGGCGGACTATCCATTTGATCGCCTCGAAACCTTCAACGCCGAGAGCTATAGCTGCCCCAGTTGCGATGCCTCCGACCGTGAGCGACTCTATCTGATCTATATCCAGAAGAAGATGGCCGCGTGGCCGCCGGGCAAGCCGTTGCGCCTTGTCGATTTTGCGCCCTCGCGCCCGCTTGAACGGCGCTTGCGCCGGATGCAGGGCCTGGTTTATCGCACGGCTGATCTTTTTCGCGCCGATGTCGATGAACGTGTCGATATCAGCGACATGCCGGCCTATGCGGATGGCAGCGTCGATGCCTTTATCTGTTCGCATGTGCTTGAACACGTGATCGATGACCGCAAGGCGATGAGCGAGTTGGCGCGTATTCTGTCGCCTGATGGTTTTGGTATCGTCATGGTGCCGTTGATTCGCGGTGTCGAGGACACCCATGAGGATCCCTCGATCATTGAGGGCCCGGCGCGGTGGAAGGCGTTTGGCCAGGACGATCACTTGCGCCAGTACGGGCGCCATGATTTCCTCGAGCGTCTGCGTGCCGCCGGCTTGCGGGTTGACGCTTTCGACCAAACATATTTCGGAGCTGACGTATTTCACCGCTCTGGTATTTCTCCCAGTTCGGTTCTTTATGCGGTGTCGCGGGCGTGAGGCCGTGCTTCAGGGTGGCTGCGTAAATTCGCTCGCTATCGGGCATGTGACGTATGATATGCTGGAGTGAAATGCGTTAGAACTAATGGCGAAATCGCTCGATGCGTCGAGCCTTGATGGGACTGGCGGTGCGCGAAAGGCCGCTTGCGGAAATCATGACAAGACAAGACAAACAGACCACTTCTTTCCTCGATGGCGCCAGTGCTGGCTATATCGAGCAGCTGCAGGCCCGCTATGAGCTGGACCCGCATTCAGTTGATGCGAGCTGGCAGGATTTCTTTTCAGCGCTCGGTGAGACCAAGGGCGAGGTCAAAAGCGCGGCAGCGGGCGCTTCGTGGAAGCGACCCAACTGGCCGGTGCAGGCGAATGGCGATCTGGTCGCGGCGCTGGATGGCATGTGGCCGCAGGCCGACAAGGCGCTCAGCGAAAAATTGCAGAAGAAAGCGGCAGCCGGCGGGGTCGCCCTGTCGCAGGAGCAGCTGCACAGCGCGACACGCGATTCGGTGCGGGCGCTGATGATGATCCGCGCCTTCCGGGCGCGTGGCCATTTCCATGCCGATCTTGATCCGCTGAAGCTCGACCCGCCAAAGCCCGAGCCGGAGCTTGATCCGGCAAGCTACGGGTTTGCGGAAGGCGATCTCGACCGCCCGATCTTCATCGATCATGTGCTTGGCCTTGAGACGGCAAGCGTGCGCCAGATGGTGGAGATCCTGCGACGCACCTATTGCTCCACGCTTGGTATCGAATTCCTCCATATGTCGAACCAGGAAGAGAAGTCGTGGTTGCAGGAGCGCATCGAGGGACCGGACAAATCGATCGATTTCACGCCCGAGGGCAAGCGCGCCATTCTCAACAAGCTGGTCGAGGCCGAAGGCTTCGAGAAATTCCTTGATATCAAGTCACGAACCACCAAGCGTTTTGGCCTTGATGGCGGGGAATCGATGATCCCGGCGCTGGAGCAGATTATCAAGCGCGGCGGCAATCTCGGCGTCAAGGATATCGTGATCGGCATGGCGCATCGCGGGCGCCTCAACGTGCTGGCGCAGGTGATGGGCAAGCCGCACCGGGCGATTTTCAACGAATTCAAGGGTGGCTCCTTCCTGCCTGATGATGTGGCGGGTTCGGGCGACGTCAAATATCATCTCGGCGCCTCCTCGGACCGCGAATTCGACAACAACAAGGTGCATCTGTCGCTGACGCCGAACCCCTCGCATCTGGAAATTGTTGACCCGGTTGTACTGGGCAAGGTGCGCGCCAAGCAGGATCATTATAATTGCCCGCCCGATGACCGGCGTGTCGTCATGCCGCTCCTCATCCATGGCGATGCGGCCTTTGCCGGGCAGGGCGTGGTCGCTGAATGTTTCGCGCTGTCAGGGCTCAAGGGTTATCGCACCGGCGGCTCGATCCATTTCATCGTCAACAACCAGATCGGTTTTACCACTTATCCGCGCTATTCGCGCTCCTCGCCCTATCCGTCTGATGTCGCCAAGTTGATCGAGGCGCCGATCTTCCACGTCAATGGCGATGATCCGGAAGCCGTCGTTTTTGCTGCCAAGGTTGCGACCGAGTTCCGCCATAAATTCCAGAAGCCGGTCGTCATCGATATGTGGTGCTATCGTCGGTTCGGCCACAATGAGGTCGACGAGCCGGCGTTCACCCAGCCGCTGATGTACAAGAACATCCGCCAGCATCCCAGCACGATGACGATCTATGCCGAGAAGCTGAAGCGCGAAGGGCTGATTGCCGAGGGTGAAGTCGAGGCGTGGGTCCAGGCGTTCCGCGACAAGCTCGAAAGCGAGTTTGAAGCAGGGCAGAGCTACAAGCCCAATCGTGCCGAATGGTATGATGGCCGTTGGGCGGGGCTTGGTCCGGCCGATGACGAGAACGAAGCGCGTCGTGGCGATACCAGTGTCACAACCGACAGGCTGAAGGCGCTGGGAGCAAAAATCACCCGGCTGCCCGGCGATTTCAAGGCGCATCGCAATATCGAGAAATTCATGGAGGAGCGCCGTCAATCCATCGAGAGCGGCGAAGGATTGAACTGGGCAACCGCCGAAGCGCTCGCTTTCGCAACCCTTCTCGACGAGGGTCATGTGGTGCGCCTCTCGGGCCAGGATTGCGAGCGCGGTACCTTTTCGCAGCGCCACAGTGTCCTCATCGACCAGGACAGTGAAAAGCGCTACACGCCGCTTAAAAATCTGTCGGAAACCCAGGCGCGCTTCGAGGTCATTAATTCACTGCTGTCGGAAGTAGCGGTTCTTGGTTTTGACTACGGCTATTCGATTGCCGAGCCGAACGCGCTGGTGTTGTGGGAAGCCCAGTTCGGCGATTTCGCCAATGGCGCGCAGGTGGTGTTTGACCAGTTCATCTCGTCGGGCGAGCGCAAATGGTTGCGCGCCTGCGGCCTCGTCTGCCTGTTGCCACATGGTTATGAGGGGCAGGGGCCGGAGCATTCCTCCGCCCGCCTCGAACGTTTCCTGCAGATGACGGCGGAAGACAACATGCAGGTGGCGAACTGCACGACGCCGGCTAACTATTTCCACATCCTGCGCCGGCAGATGAAGCGCAGCTTCCGCAAGCCTCTGATCCTGATGACGCCCAAATCGCTGCTGCGTGCCAAAAGCGCCACCTCGAGGCTCGATGATCTGGCTGAAGGCACGTCCTTCCACCGTCTGCTGTGGGATGACGCGCAGACGCTGCCCGGCCAGAAGATCAAGCTGAAGGCCGACAGCAAGATCCGCCGCGTCGTGCTGTGCTCGGGGAAGGTCTATTACGATCTTTATGAAGAACGTGAAAAGCGCGGCATCGATGACATCTATCTTCTGCGTGTCGAGCAGCTTTACCCGTTCCCGACGCGCTCGCTCGTGACCGAACTCTCGCGCTTCAAGAAGGCAGACGTGGTCTGGTGCCAGGAAGAGCCCAAGAACATGGGAGCCTGGTCACATATCGAGGTTTATGTCGAATGGGTGTTGAAACAGATCGAGGCCGCCTGTCGCCGGCCGCGTTATGTCGGGCGGGCGGCGGCGGCTGCCACGGCCACCGGCACGCTGTCGAAACATCAGGCGCAGCTCGCCGCCTTCCTTGATGACGCCCTCAAGGCGTGATCATGATCAGCCCTCATCCCACCGATTTTAGCAGGTAATCCGATGTCGACCGAAATTCGTGTTCCCACTTTGGGCGAAAGCGTCACTGAAGCAACCATTGGCCGCTGGTTCAAGAAGCCCGGTGATGCGGTCAAGGCCGATGAGCCGCTGGTTGAACTTGAAACCGACAAGGTGACCGTCGAGGTTCCCGCTCCGGCGTCCGGCACGCTGTCGGAGGTATCGGTCAAGGAAGGCGAGACGATCGCGGTTGGTGCGCTCCTTGGATCGATTTCTGCAGGAACGGGCTCAGCGAAAGCGGGTGCGCCGGCGCCTGTGCCGGTCGCAGCGCCGCCTGCGCCCGCCAGGGCGCCTGCCCACGGCGCCGATGGACCGGCTGTGGCGCGGTTAGCTGCTGAAAGCGGCGTTGCACCGCCTTCGCCCGGATCAGGCAAGGACGGGCGCGCCACCAAAGGTGACATGATGGCGGCAATTGCCTCGGCTGCCGCGCCAGCGGCTGCGCCATCAGTCGCCGTTCAGGTCCGCGCGCCATCGCCGGTCGATGACGCCTCGCGCGAAGAGCGCGTCAAGATGACCAAGCTGCGCCAGACGATCGCGCGTCGCCTCAAGGAGGCGCAGAACGCGGCTGCCATGCTCACGACCTTCAACGAGGTCGATATGAGCGCGGTCATGGGGCTGCGCAACCAGTACAAGGATCTGTTTGAAAAGAAGCACGGCGTGAAGCTTGGCTTCATGGGCTTCTTCGTCAAGGCCTGCGTGCAGGCATTGAAGGAAATCCCGTCGGTCAATGCCGAAATCGATGGCAGCGATATTGTCTACAAGAATTACTATCATATCGGCGTGGCCGTCGGCACCGAGAAGGGCCTTGTCGTGCCGGTGGTGCGCGATGCCGATCATCTGTCGATTGCCGGGGTCGAGAAGACGATCTCGGATTTCGGCAGGCGCGCCCGCGACGGACAATTGAAGCTTGAGGAAATGCAGGGTGGCACCTTCACCATTTCCAATGGCGGGGTTTATGGCTCACTGATGTCGACGCCGATCCTCAATGCTCCGCAATCAGCCATTCTGGGCATGCACAAGATTCAGGAGCGGCCCGTCGTGGTTGCCGGCAAGATCGAGATCCGGCCGATGATGTATCTGGCGGTCAGCTACGATCACCGCATCATTGATGGCAAGGAAGCGGTGACGTTTCTGGTGCGCATCAAGGAAGGCCTTGAAGATCCGGCGCGCCTGGTGATGGATCTTTGAGGCAAAAATCAACGCGGACGGGTCCGATCATGGGCCGTACATGAGTGAAGGAATGTAACGATGAGCCTGATGACAGTCGTGATCTGGGGTTGTTTGCTTATTGTGGTACAAATTGTCGCCCAGACGCTGGTGCTGGTCCGCGACGTCGGCCTGATGGGGGCGTTTCATTCGCGTGATGACCACATGACGCCGGCAAGCGTGCTTGGCGGTCGTCTGACGAGAGCGCTGCGCAATGTCCTTGAAACCTTCCCGGTTTTTGTTGCCCTCGTGGTCGTCGCCAACGCTGCTGGAAAGCAGGGGGATGCAACCCTGCTTCTGGGTGCGCAGATCTGGCTGTGGGCGCGTGTTGCCTATGTGCCGGTTTATGCGGCTGGCATCCCGATCGCGCGCACGCTGATATGGACGGCTTCCGTCATCGGCCTGTGTCTGATGCTTTCGCGCCTGGTGTGATTTTCAGAGCAAATCCGGCGAATTGATATTCGCCGGATTTGTTCGCTCTTCTTGTTTTTGGCATTTTCTTCCCGCGAAACGGCTCCACTTCGCCCGAAAATGCACTAGCGACGAGGTTTTATTCGCCCATGCCTTATGATGTTGTTGTCATCGGTTCCGGTCCTGGCGGTTATGTGTGTGCCATCCGGGCAGCCCAGCTCGGGCTTAAAACCGCCATCGTCGAGAAATGGTCGACCTTCGGCGGTACCTGCCTCAATGTCGGCTGTATTCCCTCGAAGGCACTGTTGCACGCGTCCGAGTTGTTCGATGAGGCAGGTCATGGTTTCGCCGATTTCGGTATCCTCGTCGGCAAGCCGAAACTCGATCTGGTGATGATGATGAAGCATAAGGCAGACACGGTGGCAGCCAATGTCAACGGCGTCGCCTTCCTCCTGAAGAAGAACAAGGTCGATGCGCATATCGGAACCGGCCGCATTCTGGCTCCGGGGCGCGTCGAAGTGACGGCGGCTGACGGCAAGGTGAGCGAGCTTCAGACCACATCAATCGTCATTGCCAGCGGTTCGGTGGTGGCGCCCTTGCGTGATGGCAAGGGGGACGTGATCGAGGTCGACGAGAAGATCATTGTCTCGTCCACAGGGGCTCTCGACATCGCCAAGGTGCCGGCCAAGATGATCGTCGTTGGCGCCGGCGTGATCGGCATGGAGCTTGGATCGGTGTGGCGCCGTCTTGGCGCCGAGGTGACGGTTATTGAATTTCTTGACCGGACGCTGGCTGGCCTTGATCTTGATGTTGCCAAGCAATTCCAGCGGCTGATGGAAAAGCAGGGGATTGTCTTCCACCTCTCGTCCAAGGTCACAGGTATTGCCAAAACGAAATCGGGTGCCAGGGTCACGGTTGAGCCGGTGGCAGGTGGAGAAGCGCAAACGCTGAACGCGGATGTGGTGCTGATTGCCACCGGGCGCATTCCCTATACCGAGGGGCTTGGGCTTGATGCGCTGGGTATCGCGCTCGACCAGCGCAAGCGCATTGTCGTTGATGCGCATTATGCCACCAATGTTGCCGGCATCTATGCAATTGGTGACGTCATTGCCGGGCCTATGCTGGCGCATAAGGCGGAGGATGAAGGCGTGGCCTGCGCCGAAAATTTAGCCGGCAAAGCGGGGCACGTGAATTACGATGTCATCCCCAATGTCGTCTACACGTTTCCTGAAGTCGCCAGCGTCGGCAGGACCGAGGAAGAGCTGAAGGCAGCGGGGATCGCCTATAATATCGGCAAATTTCCGTTCACCGCCAATGGCAGGGCGCGTGCAAACCGCACCACCGAGGGCTTCGTCAAGGTTCTCGCCGATCAGTCAACTGACGAGGTGCTGGGCGTTCATATCTTCGGCGCCGGTGCTGGCGACATGATCCATGAAGCAGCGGTGCTGATGGAGTTCCGTGGTTCGGCGGAAGATCTCGCACGGACCTGTCATGCCCATCCCACCATGTCGGAAGCGGTGAAGGAGGCGGCACTTGCTGTCGGCAAGCGCGCCATTCACATCTAGGGTCAGGCCTCGGCTCAGTGACCTGCGAGCAAAAAATGCGGTGCAAACATGGCAATGGCGACCATCACCATGCCGATAACGCCGAATGCGCCTGAGGCAAGCACGACCATACCGACCCCGGTAATGATCGCGGCTGAGGCCAGAACGATGGCGATCTGCAAGGCAGCAGACCCGAATTCGAACCATTCATGCTTGTGATTATAAAGCTCGCGCTTTTCTTCCTGAACCTTGGCGCGGGCGCTGAGTTCCTTGCGCCCTTCGCCGGTTGACGGCTCGCTTTCGTAGCGCGCGGCAGTCGCCTTCCAGTCAGCGATGCGTTTTTCCATTGCCGGGCGCACCTCCGGGTCGACGATACCGACGAGCCGTGTTTCCATGTCTTCAGTGGCGGTTATCAGAGTTGTGCGGCGAACGGTCTTGGCCTGGTAGAAGGCCCACAGATTCGAGGCTTCGACATTGGCTGCCAGTCCCGATGTCTGTGAGTTCTTCACGCCCATCTCGGCAAAGGCTAACAGAAGGGCGAAAATGGCGATCATCAGGGCGATACGCTTGTTGCCGCCCTCGTGCCCCCCCATGGTGTTCGAGAAGTTCGGTCATCTTTTATGCGGTTTCGGCCATGATGCTCTCCTGCGGTCGATAGCCTTCTAGCCGACAGGATGGCGATTGCAAGATGGCTGTCAGGCCCGGCGCGCGCGCGGATGGGCGCTCTCATAACTCGCCAGCAGATGGGCGCTGTCGACATCGGTGTATATCTGGGTTGTCGACAGCGAGGCGTGGCCCAGCAATTCCTGGATCGCCCGCAAATCTCCGCCCCGCGCCAGGAGATGGCTGGCAAAGGAATGGCGCAGCGCATGGGGGGTGGCGGAGGCGTCAAGGCCAAGGGAGAAGCGTGCCCGCTCAACCGCATATTGAACAAGGCGCGCCTTGAGCGGCCCACCACGGGCTCCGCGAAAAATGACGTCGTCGGGTGCGAGCACGAAAGGGCAGAGCGCCAGATAAGCAGCAACTGCCTGATTGATGACAGGCAGCAGCGGGATCATCCGCGCCTTGCCACCCTTGCCGTGAATACGCAGCGTTGTGGCGCGCGCCCCATCGTCGCGGCCGGTGATGGCGAGAGCTTCGGAGATGCGCAAACCACCGCCATAGAGCAGCGTGAGGACCGCCACGTCACGTGCCCTGATCCAGGGGGATGCATTGTCGTCAAGACTGTCGCCGGCAACAAGCGCGCGCGCGCTTGGCACGGCGATCGGTCGTGGCAGATTTTTTCCCAGGCGTGGCGAGCGAATGAGGGAGATTGCGGAGAGGTCCGCCCTGCCGGCATAGGCGAGATGGCGCTGAAATGAGCGAATGGCCGCGAGCTGACGGGCAATAGAGCGTGCAACGACGCCGGAGCGACGGCGCTCGGCCAGAAAGCCGCGCAGATCACCAGCCGACAGCCCGGCCAGCATGGCAAGTGTGACAGGTCCGCCGCAATGGCGCGCCAGAAAGGTAAGGAACATGCGCAGATCGCTGGCGTAGGCCTGATGGGTTGCTGCCGCCAGCCGCCGTTCTCCCATCAGACAGCGCAGCCATTGATGCAGGGCGTCAGCAACGTCGCGGTCGACGGGCAGGGCTGGTGAAACGTGAACCATGCTGCCAGCTTCCTCTATCTGCCTGAGCAAGCGGTTAATGGCGAGCACTCTTCCTCTTCACATTTGCCTCTCCCTTACCCATATCGCGATCGGGGCAGTTACTTCGGGACTGCCAGTGACGACGTCGCGCGCATTTCCGGGCCACGGACCGCGGCGCGAGTGAGGGATAGGCCATGAATTTCGAGAAATACACGGAAAGAGCCCGCGGCTTTGTTCAGGCGGCGCAATCTCTGGCGTTGCGGGAAAACCATCAACAGGTGTTGCCCGAGCATCTCCTGAAGATTCTTATCGATGACGAGCAGGGGCTGGCGTCGGGGTTGATCGAGCGCTCCGGCGGGCAGGCGGGCGAGATGCGCCGCACGGTCGAGACATTGTTGTCCAGGGTGCCCAAGGTGGAAGGTGGCAGTGGCCAGATCTATCTGTCGCCAGCGCTGGCGCGACTGTTTGCGACGGCAGAAAAGGCGGCGGAAAAGGCGGGCGACAGTTTTGTGACGGTGGAGCGTCTCCTGCTCGCGCTGGCGATCGAGAAGGATACCGAAGCCGGCAAAGTATTAGCAAAAGCCGGTGTAACGCCGCAGCGGATCAATGCGGCAATCGACGATTTGCGCAAGGGGCGCAAGGCCGCCTCGGCGTCAGCCGAAAATCAGTATGACGCATTGAAAAAATATGCCCGGGACCTCACCGAAGCGGCGCGGGAGGGCAAGCTTGATCCTGTCATCGGCCGTGATGAGGAAATCCGCCGGACGATTCAGGTTCTGTCGCGGCGGACCAAGAATAATCCTGTGCTCATCGGCGAACCAGGCGTTGGCAAGACAGCCATTGTCGAGGGGCTGGCGCTCAGGATCGTCAATGGCGATGTGCCGGAATCTCTGAAAGACAAACAGCTCTTGTCGCTCGATATGGGCGCGCTGATCGCGGGTGCCAAATATCGCGGTGAATTCGAGGAGCGCCTCAAGGCGGTGCTGCAGGAAGTGACAGCGGCGGCCGGCCAGATTGTACTCTTCATCGACGAGATGCATACGCTGGTCGGGGCCGGCAAGGCGGATGGGGCGATGGATGCCTCGAACCTGCTGAAGCCGGCGCTGGCGCGGGGTGAACTCCATTGCGTCGGCGCCACCACGCTTGATGAATATCGCAAGCATGTGGAGAAAGATGCCGCTCTCGCCCGTCGTTTTCAGCCGGTATTTGTGGCCGAGCCGACGGTTGAAGATACGGTATCGATCCTGCGTGGGCTCAAGGAGAAATACGAAACCCATCACGGGGTGCGCATCACGGATGCGGCCATTGTCGCGGCAGCGACCCTGTCAAACCGTTACATCACCGACCGGTTTCTGCCGGACAAGGCCATCGATCTCATCGATGAATCGGCGGCGCGCCTGCGCATGCAGGTTGATTCCAAACCCGAAGAGCTGGACGAACTCGACCGTCGCGTCATCCAGCTCAAGATCGAGCGCGAAGCGTTGAAAAAGGAAACGGACAAGGCCTCGGCCGATCGCCTGAAGCGCCTCGAAACGGAGCTTGCCGATATCGAGGAGGACGCGGATCGCCTCACCCAGCAATGGAAGGCTGAGAAAGAAAAATTGTCATCGGCTCAGGCGCTGAAGGCGAAACTGGATGAGGCGCGCAGCGAACTGGCCATTGTCCAGCGCAATGGCGCTTATCAGCGCGCTGGCGAGCTGGCCTATGGCGTCATCCCTGAGCTTGAACGGCAGTTACGGGTGTTTGAGGAGCGGGCAAATCAGGGTGCGCTTGGCGCGGAAGCGGTGACGACGGATCACATTGCCCAGATCGTGTCGCGGTGGACCGGTATCCCGGTTGATCGCATGCTGCAGGGTGAAAAAGACAAGCTGCTGCAGATGGAGACGGCGATCGCCCACAGGGTGATTGGTCAGCATGATGCGGTTATGGCGGTATCAACGGCGGTACGCCGGGCGCGCGCCGGCCTGCAGGATCCGCATCGGCCGATCGGCTCTTTCATGTTCCTCGGGCCGACGGGGGTGGGCAAAACCGAACTCACGAAGGCGCTTGCCGAGTTCCTGTTTGATGATGAGGCAGCGCTGCAACGCGTCGATATGTCGGAATTCATGGAAAAGCATTCGGTCGCCCGCCTCATCGGCGCGCCTCCGGGCTATGTCGGCTACGAGGAGGGTGGCGTGCTCACCGAAGCGGTCAGGCGGCGGCCCTATCAGGTGATCCTGTTTGATGAAATCGAGAAGGCACATCCTGATGTTTTCAACGTCCTTTTGCAGGTGCTTGATGACGGGCGTCTGACCGACGGGCAGGGACGCACGGTCGATTTCCGCAATACGCTGATCATCATGACATCCAATCTCGGGTCGGACATTCTCAGCCAGCAGAGCGAGGGAGATGACAGCGCGGCGCTTCGCGAGCCGGTGATGGCGGTCGTGAGGGCGCATTTCCGCCCTGAATTCCTCAACCGCATCGATGAGATCATTCTCTTCCATCGTCTGCATCGCCAGCAGATGGGCGCCATTGTGGATATTCAGCTGGGGCGTCTGCGCCGGCTTCTGGAGGAGCGCAAGATCACCATCGAGCTTGATGACAAGGCGCGCTCATGGCTGGCGGAAAAAGGCTTTGATCCGGCCTATGGAGCGCGCCCGCTGAAGCGGGTGATCCAAAAGAATGTTCAGGACCCGCTTGCCGAGATGTTGTTGTCGGGCCGGGTGAGCGACGGGCAGAATCTGGCGATTACAGCCGGGCCGCTCGGGTTGATGATCGGTGAGACGGTGCTGACACGCCAGCCCCGCCCCTCGCACGCGGCGCTCAATTGAGGGCGGGCTGATCAGTTCACAATACGCGCCAGCTGCGATCCTTGCGCCTTGCGCATCATCTGCTCAACCTTGTCACGCTCGCGGTCGAATTCCGCGAGCGTGCGCCCCTCAAGCACACGGCCGCGTGGAACGCGGATGCGCAGCGGGTCGACGAAGGAGCCGTTGACGATGACTTCGTAGTGAAGATGCGGGCCTGTGGAGAGGCCAGAGGAGCCGAGGAAGCCGATGATCTGGCCCTGCGTCACCCGCGATCCCTTCTGAACATTGCGCGCGAAAGCGGAGAGATGGGAATAGGATGTGACGTAGCCATTGCTGTGCTGCACCTCGACACGGCGTCCGTATCCGGCGGTCCATTCCGCCTTGAGGACGGTGCCAGCCCCTGCCGAGGCTACGGGCGAGCCATAGCGTGCCGCCCAGTCAACGCCGGTATGCAGGCGTGAATAGCCAAGCACGGGGTGACGCCGGAAGCCATATCCTGAACGGAGCGCAGCGCCGTTGACGAGCGTGCGCAGCAGGAATTTCTTCGAACTACGCCCGCGCTCATCGTAAAAATCGATCACCGATTCATCGCTCGGGCGGAATTTGAAATAGCGCCTCGTCTCGCCGTTGATCGTCAGGGCGGTGTACAGAATCTCGTCCAGCCCAGGAGTGCCGCCTGTTTCCTCATCAGCGGCGTAGAACACGTCAAGAGAATCGCCGGGGCGGGCGCGGCGCTGGAAATCAACGTCATAGGCGTAAACCTTGATCAGTTCATCAATGAGCTGACGTGGAACCTGGTTGTTGAGGGCGGTCTGGTAAATCGATTCAAACAATGTCGGCGTCGATGTGACAATTTCGGTTTCGACGTCCTCCTCTTCCTCCTCCTTCGCCGCCCCTGCCTGGTCTTCGAGGGCGTCGATGGACAGGGAGATGGCGGCATACTGGCCTAGATCAGTCAGCGCGGCAGCGGCCATGACACGGCGCTCCTGCACGATCGCCAGCCGTGCGATCGATTTACGCTGACTTGTCACATCGGCGGGCGCGGTGACCATGTGGAGGCGAAAACCTTCCTTGAGATCACTGACGCGGAAATTCTTGGCGATCTGCTCAATGATCTGCCGGCTTTCCTGCAAGGTTGCGCCGTAGTCGACGAGGATGGAGGCGAGGCTGTCGCCTCTTTTCACGGTGTAGACGATCTCGTCGCTTGCCGTGGAACCTGCGGCTGTGCCTGCCGCATTTGTGGCGTTGCCCTGACGTTTCTCGACGGCTGTAATGTTCTGCTCAACGATGCGGGTGCGCTCATCCTGTCCTTCGGTGCGGTCACTGGTGGAGCGCAACGACAATAGCGGCCCGGCTGACAACAAATTCTCCGCCGCTGTCGCGTCGGCCGCCAGACGCGTGGCGGTGCTGGCGCCCGCGATCAAGGTGCGCAGCACCAACGCGCCGACCTGCTGCTCGGAGAACTGGTCTTCCTCGGCAAAGGCGCCGATCGCTTCGATCAGCGGGCGCGCGGTCACGACCATTTCCGCATCGCCGTCATTCTCAGGCGCGGGAACGAAGCGTATCGGCTGACCGGCCTCGGCGAAGATGCGCGTTGGATTAAAGGCGGGGATGGAATTGCTGATTGCTGATTTCTGCAAGGTAAGAGGCGAGGTTACGCGGGCAAAGGGCTTTGTTCTGATGATTTCCCGATTGCCCTGCAGGGTGGCGGTGGCGATCTGCACTAGCTTGCGCGTCTGGGCGACTTCGACGCGGGGGGGCAGACGGTCGCCTTTTCGGCTGGCCGGTGTGCCGGTGCTGCGGGCAACCAGTTCGCGCAGATCAGCCAGGCTCGGATCGCTGGCAAACCGCGTGGTTCCCTCGACGGCGGCCAGCAGCGCACCACCCATCAGGGTTGTTCCGGCGAGGGCGGTGATGATAATTCCAGCCAGCCAGCGCAGTGAAATCTGCAGCGTGTCGCGCGGCGCGTGATCCACGCCGGTGATCGACAACGCCGGCTCCTGGCCCAGATCAAGCACCCGCGATGTATAACGGTCGCACGATAATTCCTGTTTCAGCGTTCTCACTCGCGGGCTCTTTCGTCAGGAATTGGCAGAAACCGACATTATCCAGATCTCCTGATCCAGGGCTTGTGCCTCATGGCTGCGAGAGGCAGCTTGAAAACAATTCCGATCTTGCCGCCGTATCGATCCTCGGCGCTCTGAACGACATCATGTAGATCGCCTTCTGATTT
>NZ_JAKFWN010000038.1:42500-45889 GCF_021731865.1 Raskinella chloraquaticus (SeqCode)
TAAGCGGGACGCCGTGTTGATTTACATCGTAAAGAGGGAGTTTGTCCGGATAGCCCGCAAGGGCTATGCGCAGGCCGCTGGCTTAACCGCACGGCGCTGGACAGATTCCGAGGAAAACTGGTCTTATATATATACCGCATTGTCGGCCTGCTTTTGCAAAAGCGGGCATCGATAATGAGGATGATCAAGCGTCTTAAGGGCGTTCGGTGGATGCCTTGGCACTGAGAGGCGATGAAGGACGTGGTACGCTGCGTTAAGCCGTGGGGAGCTGCGAACAAGCTTTGATCCGCGGATTTCCGAATGGGGGAACCCACTTCCGACATCCAGAATTCACAAGCCGTGCTGCAAGGCGCGGTTTGCGGCTTCTGGGTGTCAATGGAGGTATTAAATCCTGAATACATAGGGGTTTAAAGCGAACCCGGGGAACTGAAACATCTAAGTACCCGGAGGAAAGGACATCAACAGAGACTCCGTTAGTAGTGGCGAGCGAAAGCGGAACAGGCCAGCACTTCGACAACAAGAACCGGAACCGTCTGGAAAGTCGGGCCATAGTGGGTGACAGCCCCGTACGGGTAGAAATGGTCGAAGTCTCGAGTAGGGCGGGGCACGTGAAACCCTGTCTGAACGTGGGGGGACCACCCTCCAAGCCTAAGTACTCCTCAGTGACCGATAGCGAACAAGTACCGTGAGGGAAAGGTGAAAAGCACCCCGACGAGGGGAGTGAAATAGTACCTGAAACCGGACGCTTACAAACAGTCGGAGCCCGCAAGGGTGACGGCGTACCTTTTGTATAATGGGTCAGCGAGTTAGTGTAACGTGCAAGCTTAAGCCGATAGGCGTAGGCGCAGCGAAAGCGAGTCTGAACAGGGCGTTCAGTTCGTTGCATTAGACCCGAAACCTAGTGATCTAGCCATGAGCAGGTTGAAGGTGAGGTAACACTCACTGGAGGACCGAACCGGTGCCTGTTGCAAAAGTCTCGGATGACTTGTGGTTAGGGGTGAAAGGCCAATCAAACTAGGAAATAGCTGGTTCTCCGCGAAATCTATTTAGGTAGAGCGTCGCGTGAATACTCCAGGGGGTAGAGCACTGGAAGGGCTAGGGGGTCCCACAGACCTACCAAACCCTACCAAACTCCGAATACCTGGAAGTAATGCGCGGCAGACACACAGTGGGTGCTAACGTCCATTGTGAAAAGGGAAACAACCCTGACCGACAGCTAAGGTCCCCAAATTATGGCTAAGTGTGAAAGGATGTGAGGATCCTAAAACAACCAGGAGGTTGGCTTAGAAGCAGCCATCCTTTAAAGAAAGCGTAACAGCTCACTGGTCTAGGGTCCTCGCGCCGAAAATGTATCGGGGCTAAAGCCATATACCGAAGCTTCGGGCTCGAAAGAGCGGTAGCGGAGCGTTCTCTAAGCTGATGAAGGCAGACCCGTGAGGGCTGCTGGAGGTATGAGAAGTGCGAATGCTGACATGAGTAACGACAAACAGTGTGAAAGACACTGTCGCCGAAAGTCCAAGGGTTCCTGCGTAAAGTTAATCTGCGCAGGGTTAGCCGGCTCCTAAGGCGAGGCCGAAAGGCGTAGTCGATGGGAACCACGTTAATATTCGTGGGCCAGCGGGTGGTGACGAATTCCAAAAGTTGTCTGATCTTACTGGATTGATCGGGCAGCGCGGGAGTTCCAGGAAATAGCCCCCGCATTAGACCGTACCCGAAACCGACACAGGTGGACTGGCAGAGTATGCTAAGGCGCTTGAGTGAACCATGCTGAAGGAACTCGGCAAAATACCTCCGTAACTTCGGGATAAGGAGGCCTCTTGAGCGGGCAACCGTTTGAGAGGGGCACAGACCAGGGGGTGGCGACTGTTTAGCAAAAACAC
Organism: Raskinella chloraquaticus (SeqCode); assembly: GCF_021731865.1. Classification (NCBI taxonomy): domain Bacteria; kingdom Pseudomonadati; phylum Pseudomonadota; class Alphaproteobacteria; order Hyphomicrobiales; family Phreatobacteraceae; genus Raskinella (SeqCode); species Raskinella chloraquaticus (SeqCode). The sequence continues at coordinate 44,381 of NZ_JAKFWN010000038.1, forward strand.
AGGGCTCTGCGAAATCGCAAGATGACGTATAGGGTCTGACGCCTGCCCGGTGCCGGAAGGTTAAGAGGAGAGGTGCAAGCTTTGAATCGAAGCCCCGGTAAACGGCGGCCGTAACTATAACGGTCCTAAGGTAGCGAAATTCCTTGTCGGGTAAGTTCCGACCTGCACGAATGGCGTAACGATCTCCCCGCTGTCTCCAGCATGGTCTCAGTGAAATTGAATTCCCCGTGAAGATGCGGGGTTCCCGCGGTTAGACGGAAAGACCCCGTGCACCTTTACTATAGCTTTGCACTGGCATTAGTGTCCACATGTGTAGGATAGGTGGTAGGCTTTGAAGCTCGGGCGCCAGCTCGGGTGGAGCCACCCTTGAAATACCACCCTTGTAGTCACTGATGTCTAACCGCCGCCCGTTATCCGGGCGCGAGACAGTGCATGGTGGGTAGTTTGACTGGGGCGGTCGCCTCCCAAAGAGTAACGGAGGCGTGCGAAGGTAAGCTCAGGCTGGTCGGAAATCAGCTGTCGAGTGCAATGGTATAAGCTTGCCTGACTGCGAGACAAACAAGTCGAGCAGAGACGAAAGTCGGCCATAGTGATCCGGTGGTTCCACGTGGACGGGCCATCGCTCAACGGATAAAAGGTACGCCGGGGATAACAGGCTGATGACTCCCAAGAGTCCATATCGACGGAGTCGTTTGGCACCTCGATGTCGGCTCATCACATCCTGGGGCTGGAGCAGGTCCCAAGGGTTCGGCTGTTCGCCGATTAAAGTGGTACGTGAGCTGGGTTCAAAACGTCGTGAGACAGTTTGGTCCCTATCTGCCGTGGGTGTAGGAGAATTGAGAGGATCTGTCCTTAGTACGAGAGGACCGGGATGGAGCCACCTCTGGTGGACCTGTTGTGGCGCCAGCCGCAGTGCAGGGTAGCTACGTGGCGAATAGATAACCGCTGAAGGCATCTAAGCGGGAAACTAACCTCAAAACGAGTTCTCCCTCGAGAGCCGTGGTAGACCACCACGTTGATAGGCCGGATGTGTAAACGCAGCGATGCGTGCGCTGACCGGTACTAATCGCTCGATTGGCTTGATCATTCTCATTAGCAATGCCCGTTATGGCCTCTGTCTCAGAGGTCGGCGGACAAGCGGTATTATACGACCAGTTTTCCTCATTTCGCGCTCTCTGCCGGCCTGGTGGCTTTGGCGAGGAGACTGAACCCGATCCCATCCCGAACTCGGCCGTTAAACTCCTCTGCGCCGATGGTACTATGTCTCAAGACCTGGGAGAGTAGGTCGTTGCCAGGCCTGCAGAGCGCGCGGAAATACTCCCTCGACGATGTTTCTATTTTGATGCGCCTGTAGCGCGCGGACCGCGTGCTGCCCTCTGTTCGATGAGGGCTGCATCGGTTTGCCCGACCACGGCGACGTTGAAGTGGCGTTTATTTTTTAGTCGACGAAATGGTTGACGCGGGGTGGAGCAGCCCGGTAGCTCGTCAGGCTCATAACCTGAAGGTCAT
>NZ_JAKFWN010000035.1:0-44089 GCF_021731865.1 Raskinella chloraquaticus (SeqCode)
GATGACAAGGATCTGATGGAGGGCGACGTCACGGTGCGGGTGACAGCCTCCAGCGTCAATTACAAGGATGGTCTGGCGATCACCGGCAAGGCGCCGGTCGTCCGCCGTTTTCCGATGATCCCGGGCATTGACAGCGCGGGCACTGTCGAGCACTCGACAAACCCCAAATGGAAGGCCGGCGACAAGGTTGTTCTCACTGGTTTTGGCGTCGGCGAAACCCATCTTGGTGCCTATGCCGAGCGTGCCCGCGTCAGGGGTGACTGGCTGGTGCGGCTGCCGGCGGGGTTGAGCGAGGAACAGGCGATGGCCATCGGTACGGCGGGCCTCACCGCCATGCTGTGCGTCATGACACTGGAGCGTCACGCCATCACGCCCGCCCATGGGCCGGCATTGGTGACGGGTGCCGCCGGTGGCGTCGGTTCGATCGCCGTAGCCCTGCTGGCAAAGCTTGGCTTCCATGTGATTGCCTCCACCGGGCGCCCGGAAGAGGCCGCCTATCTCAAAGCGCTGGGGGCTTCCGAAATCATTGACCGCAAGGAATTGGCGGGCCCGGTGCGAGCGCTCGCCAAGGAGCGTTTCGGTTCGGCAATCGACAGCGTCGGGTCAACCACGCTCGCCAATCTTCTGTCGATGATCAAATATGGCGGGGCGGTTGCCGCCTGCGGACTTGCCGCTGGTGGCGATCTGCCCTCAAGCGTCCATCCCTTCATTCTGCGCAATGTGGCGCTTCTCGGTGTCGATTCGGTGCAGACGCCGGTTTCAGCCCGCGAAGCGGCATGGCAGCGTCTGGTGCGTGATCTCGATATGGACAAGCTTGCCGCCATGACCACCACCATCCCGCTTGATCAGGCGATTGCGGCTGGTCATGACATCATCGCCGGCAAGACCCGTGGCCGGTTCGTGGTGCGCCTGAACTGATCGGTTGCAAGGTCCGATGCAGACCGACATCCTGATCATTGGTGCCGGCCTGGCGGGTATGGCGCTGGCCAACCGGCTTCACCGAGAGCATCGCCGCGTCCTCCTTGTCGAAGCGCGCGAGCGTTTTGGCGGGCGTATTCATGTCCATGAAGAAGGCGGTGCCGCCTTCGATCTGGGTCCCGCCTGGTTCTGGCCCGGCCAGCCGCGCATGGAAGCGCTGATTGCTGATCTAGGCCTGACCGCCTTCGAGCAGTATTGCCGTGGCGACCTTGTCTACGAACACCATGATGGCGTGGTCGAGCGCGGGCGTGGTTTTTCATCCATGCAGGGATCGTTGCGGGTCGCAGGCGGCATGAGCAGCCTGATCACCGGGCTTGCGCGCACATTGCCGGCAAAGCGGATACTGACATCGACGCGCCTTGCCGGCCTTGACGATCACGGCAAAACCGTGAGGGCAAAGGTCATGCAGGGCGCTGATCACCTGACGATCGAAGCCCACCAGGTCGTGCTGGCGATGCCGCCGCGTCTCGCCGTCAATCACATCTCCTTCGACCCGCCTCTGGCGCCGGCCATCCGTCAGGCAGCAAACGACGTGCCGACCTGGATGGCGGGGCAGGCGAAGATTCTCGCCATCTATGACGCGCCGCATTGGCGTGACGCGGGGCTCTCGGGTGATGCGATGAGCCAGCGCGGGCCGATGGTGGAAATTCACGATGCCTCGCCGGCATCAGGCGGCCCCTATGCGCTGTTTGGCTTCGTCGGTGTTCCACCGGCCATCCGCCAGGCGCATCGCCACGAGGTGCTGCGTCTGGCGGCCAGCCAGCTGGTGCGCCTGTTTGGCGCAGCGCTTGGCGAGCCGCGCGCGCTCATCATGCAGGATTGGGCCGATGAGCCGCTGACGGCGACATTGGCCGACCATGCCGGGCCAACGCAGCATCCCGCCTATGGTCGCCCATCAGCGCTCGACCACCTCTGGCAGGGGCGGCTGCATTTTGCCTCAAGCGAAATGGCGCCGCATTTCGGCGGCTACCTTGAAGGGGCGCTCGAAGCTGCCGACACGCTCGATCTGGCGCGTATTGCCTGAATTAATGGGTCCTGACCCTGGATCTAGACGTCGACGCTGGCGTTGAGCGCGTTCTCGACGATGAAATCACGCCGTGGTTCAACCGCGTCCCCCATCAGCTTGGTGAACACATCGTCGGCATCGTCGGTTTCGCGGATTTTGACCTGCAGCAAAAGGCGCGCATTGCGGTCGAGCGTCGTTTCCCACAGCTGCTCGGCGTTCATCTCGCCAAGGCCCTTGTAGCGCTGCAGGGCGATTGATTTGCGCGCCACCCCGCTCACCGCGTCGAAGAGCTGCGTTGGCCCGTAGACCTCCGCCTCGTCCTCCTTGCGTCGCAAAATGGCTGGTTTCTCATAAACCTCGCGCAATGAGGGCGCCAGCTGGTCCAGCTTGCGGGCTTCGAGCGAGCCCAGAAGTGCCGCATCAAGGCTGATGGCCTCGCGCACCCCGCGCAATGTCCGTGTCAGGGTGAAACCCAGAGCGGAGGCCTCGCCCGCCCATCCCCGCTCCATGCTGTCGGAAAGCCGGTCAAGGCGCGCCGCAAGCTCGCTCGCCTTGGCGTCAGCCGCGATGCGATCGCCCAGGATGTCGGCCTTGAGCGCTCCGGCAACGGCTGCCTGCTCGACGGCGCCACGATGATAGCGATGATGAAGGCCAAGCAGCAGCGAGCGGGCAGTCCGCGCGTCGTTCACCGTCTTGAGGAGATCAGCGCCGGTGCGTTTTTCGCCTGAGGCCAGCGTCAAGCTTGCCTCTTCGATGCCAGCCGTCACCAGATAGGCCTCAAGCGCCCGCTCATCCTTCAGATATTGAACCGATTTGCCGCGCGTCACTTTGTAGAGCGGCGGCTGGGCGATGTAGAGATGACCACGCTCGATGAGTTCAGGCATCTGGCGGTAGAAAAAGGTGAGCAGCAGGGTGCGGATATGAGCACCATCGACATCGGCGTCGGTCATGATGATGACCTTGTGATAGCGCAGCTTGTCGAGATTGAGATCATCACGGCCGATACCGGTGCCAAGCGCGGTGATGAGCGTGCCGATCTCCTGCGAGCCCAGCATCTTGTCAAAGCGCGCCCGCTCGACATTGAGGATCTTGCCGCGCAGCGGCAGCACCGCCTGGAATTCGCGCGAGCGTCCCTGCTTGGCCGAGCCGCCGGCTGAATCGCCCTCGACCAGAAAGAGTTCGGATTTCGCCGGATCGCGCTCCTGGCAATCGGCAAGCTTGCCGGGGAGCGAAGCCATGTCGAGCGCTCCCTTGCGCCGCGTCAGCTCGCGCGCCTTGCGCGCTGCCTCACGCGCGGCCGCCGCCTCGATCACCTTGGCCACCAGCCCGCGGGCTTCGCCCGGATGCTCCTCGAACCATGTTTTCAGCTCTTCATTCATCACCCCTTCGACGACGGGGCGCACTTCGGACGAAACGAGCTTGTCCTTTGTCTGCGAGGAGAATTTGGGATCAGGCACCTTGACCGACAAAACAGCGGTGAGACCCTCGCGGCAATCATCGCCGGTGAGCGTCACCTTTTCCTTCTTGCCAAGGCCGCTGGCCTCCGCATAGCTCGTCACCTGCCGGGTCAGCGCACCACGAAAGCCCGCCAGATGGGTGCCGCCATCGCGTTGCGGAATGTTATTGGTGAAGCATAGCACGCTTTCATGATAGCCATCATTCCACGACAGCGCACATTCGACCACGATGCCATCGCGTTCGGCTTTGAGCGTGATCGGCTTTGGCAGCAGCGGCGTCTTGTTGCGATCAAGCCAGGCGACGAACGCCTCAACCCCGCCTTCATAGACGAGCGTCGTTGATTTCGCTTCGGCATGGCGATTGTCGGTCAGCGTGATGACGACGCCCGAATTGAGAAAGGCAAGCTCGCGCAGGCGATGCTCGAGTGTCGCATAGTCGAACTCGACCATGGTGAATGTCTCGGTCGAGGGCAGGAAGGTGACCTCGGTGCCGCGCCGCCCATTGGCCGGGCCAATGACCGCCAATGGCGCTAGCGCCACCCCATGGCTGAAGGCCATGGCGTGTTCCTGATTATTGCGCCACACGCGCAGCTGCAGGCTTGAGGAGAGCGCGTTGACAACCGAGACACCAACCCCGTGCAGCCCGCCCGACACTTTATAGGAGTTCTGGTCGAATTTTCCGCCGGCATGGAGCTGCGTCATGATGACTTCAGCAGCCGAGATGCCTTCCTCGGTGTGGATATCGGTGGGGATGCCGCGGCCATTATCAGCCACCGTGCAGGAGCCGTCGGAATTGAGCGCGACCGTGACCTCGCTGGCATGGCCGGCGAGCGCTTCGTCGATGGCGTTATCGACGACCTCATAGACCATGTGATGCAGGCCCGAGCCGTCATCCGTATCGCCAATATACATTCCCGGACGCTTGCGCACCGCATCCAGGCCTTTGAGAACCTTGATGGAATCGGCGCCATAATCGGCTGAGGCATCGTTGTGTGCTTGGTCTGTCATCAATTTTCGGCTTTTTGCGACTGATTCGTGACGGGCAATATAGGCCCTAAATGCGGTGATTTCATGCAAAATCGCCCAATCTTTCAGTAATAATTTCAGTGGCTTGCCAAGGCAGGTGGCATTGGCGGTTTACAGGCGCTCGATCATCCCGCCGGCGACCAGGAAACGCTCGCTTCCCGCCGCCATATCGGCAAACAGACCGGCCTCGGTTCCCGTCATCCATACCTGCCCGCCGATATCGTCGATTTCGCGGTAGAGGGCAGCGCGCCGGCGCGGGTCGAGATGGGCGGCGACCTCATCCAGCAGCAGGAGGGGAGCAATGCCGCTGACGCGGCGAATGAGGCGCGCCTGGGCGAGGATGAGGGCGATCAGCAGGGCTTTCTGTTCTCCCGTTGAGCCCTGCGCTGCCGCAATGTCGCGATCGAGATGGCGGACCATCAATTCGCTCGCCTGGGGCCCCAGAAGTGTGCGCCCCGCCGCCCTGTCGCGCGCTCGCGTGGAGCGCAGCAGGTGGCGGTAGCGCACTTCTCCATCTTGCGGACCATGCTCGGCAAGAAGGCGGTCGATATCCCCTGCAAGCGCCAGCCCGGCGGCTGGAAAGGGCGAGGCCTCATCTCGACGCTCGGTGATGAGGGCCGACAGGCGGGCGACGGTCAGCGCGCGGGCGCTGGCGACCGCGATGCCGTATTCGGCGATTTCACGTTCTGTCGCTTCGAGCCACACATGATCCTGCGCATGGTCCTCAAGGATGCGGTTGCGCTGGCGCAACGCCCGCTCAAGCGCGTTCGTGCGGGCGGCATGGGCCGCATCCACCCCCAGGACGAGGCGGTCAAGAAACCGCCGCCGATCCCCGGCCGCCCCGCGAAACAGCCCGTCCATATCCGGCGTGAGCCAGACAATGCGGATATGATCGGCAAAGGCTGCCGCCGAGCCGGCCTCGGCGCCGTCAATGCGGCTTTGCCGCTGCCGCCGCCCCTCGCCATCGGCTGGCAACAAACCGACACCAAGCTGTCTGCCATCAAGCCCGTCCTCGCCGCGTGCCAGTTCAAGCGCCACCGCAAAGCCGCCGGCGCCGTTCTGGCGCGCCATCGCCGCCAACTCGATCCGGCGCAGTCCGCGCCCCGGTGTGAACAGCGAAATCGCTTCGAGAAGATTGGTTTTCCCCGCTCCGTTATCGCCAATGAGGGCACAGCAGCGGGATTGCGTCTCGACGCTCACCTGCGGATAGGACCGGAAATCAACAAGGCTGAGGCGTCGCAGCCCTTGTGGCGCTCGTCCCGTCACACCCGCATCGGCATCAGCACGTAGAGGGCACCACTTCCTGTCGCCTCATGGATGAGCGTCGGCGAACCCGGATCAGCGAGCATGAACACCGCATTCTCGTCCTGCAGGCGCTCCGCGATGTCGAGCAGATAACGGGCATTGAAGCCGATATCGAGCGGTTCGGCGCTGTAGTCGACCTCGACCTCCTCGGTGGCCGAGCCGGAATCAGGGTTGGTGACGGTAAGCATCAGCTTGCCGCTCGACAGCGACAGCTTGACCGCCCGGCCACGTTCCGAGGCAATCGTCGAGACGCGGTCAACGGCAGCGGCAAATTGCCGGCGGTCGATCACCAGTTTCTTGTCATTGCCAACCGGGATCACCCGCGCATAGTCAGGAAACGTCCCGTCGATCAGCTTCGAGGTCAAGACAACCGAACCGATCATGAAGCGAATCTTGGTGAGCGAAATCTCAACCCCCACCTCGGCGCTGGCATCCTCGATGAGGCGCAGGACCTCATTGACCGTCTTGCGCGGGATGATGACGCCCGGCATGCCGGCGCTGCCAGCCGGTGCCGCCATCTGCATCTGCGCCAGGCGATGGCCATCGGTTGCCACCGCCCGCAACATCGCGGCGCCCTGGATATCAACCAGATGGAGATAGATACCATTGAGATAGTAGCGGGTCTCTTCGGACGAGATGGCAAATTCCGTCTTGTCGATCAGGGCTTTCAGATCCTTCGCGGTCAGCGCGAAGCGATGCGAGAAATCACTGGCCGACAGGTCGGGAAAATCGCTTTCCGGCAGCACCTGCAGTTGAAAGCGCGAGCGTGAGGCCCGCAGGATCATCGCCGACTGGTCCGCGCCAAGGTCAAGGCTGACCTGCGCGCCATCGGGCAATTTGCGGACGATATCGTGGAAGAGATGGGCAGGAACGGTCGTCGCCCCGGCGCTCGCCACATCGGCTGGCAGGGATTCCACCAGTTCGATATCAAGATCCGTCGCCTTGAACTCGATGCGTCCCTGGGCAGCGCGCACCAGCACGTTGGACAGAATGGGAATGGTATTGCGCCGTTCAACGACCCGCTGCACGTGGGAGAGGGTTTTGAACAAGGCTGCGCGTTCGAGACTGACTCGCATGAATTCTATCCGATCATAACGTTGGCGATCACGGAAATTACCCGGAACGCCGCCCCCGTATTTGACCCGATTGTCGCGTGAACGCAAGCCACCCCACAGCGCCACGCGGCATCAGGCGCGCCCGGGCTTCACGCCTCCAGGATCATCTGGCGCAGCATATCGAGATCATTGGCGAGTTGCACATCGCCCTTCAGCATGTTTTCGATCTTGCGCACCGCATGCAGCACCGTCGTGTGATCACGATTGCCGAAGCGCCCGCCAATTTCCGGCAGGGATCGCGGGGTCATGGTCTTTGCCAGATACATGGCAATCTGGCGCGGCAGCACCACATTGCGCGTGCGCCGGCTCGACAGCAGGTCATTTCTTGAAATGGCATAGAATTTGGCGCTCATGCGGATGATGTCTTCGATCTTGACGCGCTTGGGATCGCGCGCCCGGACAAAGCCGCGCATGATGTCTTCTGCCATATCAACCGTGATCGGCGTGCGGCTGAGCTGATGGTAATGGACAAGGCGATGCAGCGCGCCTTCAAGGTCGCGGCCATTGCTGTCAACCGACCGGGCCATGAAGCTGATGACGCCATCGGGTACCTGAAGCTCGGGATAGCGCTGGCGTTCGAGGTCAGCCTTGGCCAGCAGAATGTTGCGGCGCAGGCTCTCCTCGGGCAGGCTGATCTGCACCATCAGGCCGCCACCCAGCCGCGAGCGCAGGCGCTCGTCGAAGGTCTCAAGGTCCGCCGGCCGCCGGTCGCAGGCGACGACTACCTGCCGCGAGCCATCAAGCAAAGCGTTGAGCGTATGGCCGAATTCGGCCTCGGTGTGCTTTCCCTGCAGAAACTGCAGATCATCGATCAGCAGCAGATCAAACCCGCGCATCGTCTCCTTGAAGGCCGCTGCCGCCGAACGGTTGGTCAGTGCCTTCAGAAACCCGAAGCGGAAGCCCTCGGCGGTAAGATAAAGCACCCGCTTTCCGCTTTCTTTTGCGGCATGCGCGAGCGCGTGCAGAAGATGCGTTTTTCCCAGACCAACGCTGCCATAAATATAGAGCGGATTGAATTGAACATGGTCGAGCGACTGGGCAATGCGCGAGGCGGCGGCGTGGGCAACGATATTCGATTGGCCGACCATGAAACTGCCAAAAGTGAGTTTCTTGTCCGGGTTGGCTCCCAGGCTGTCGCTGCCCTCGGCAGCGGCGCGGGCAGGGGCGGCAATCGCGCACTCGTCAGCCCGCCGCGCGCCATCACCGAGAACAACCGGCTCCGCGACGCTGATGCGCGAGGTGACGACAGAGCCACGCTCCACGACGTCGAGCTTTCGCGCATCGAGCCCCTCGGCGCAGAAAAGGCTCAGCAGAATATCGGTGTAGTTGTTGCGGATCCACGAGCGCAGGAATTTGGTCGACACCGACAACACGACGGACTGGTCGACCAGGCCCTCGAAATTCGCTTCGCCGAACCAGCTGATGAATTTGTCGTCACCAATGGCCTTGCGCAAGTGCACCCGCACGCGCTCCCACACATCGTGAGGCGCCATCTCCGGCGCTGATGGCGGAAGGGGCTTCACCGGCGTTGAGCGCGCGCAAGAGGGCGCTGGATTATGCAGCGCCGCACCGCCAAAGGGCGCAGCAGCGGCAGCAAGCGAGACAAAACCATTCTGCGGCGCACGATGAGCGCGCACTTCATGTTCCGATTTCATAATTGTTTCCCGATGAGTCGGTGGACTGTGCGATCGCCAGATCTGTGGCGACTACTGGACCGTGTTTGTCGAACCTGAACATGCCAGCTGATATCGACGGGCAGGTTGGCGGTGAGCGGCATGGTCATACCAGGGAAGCGCCTGCTTATTCATCTCAGTGTAACTCTCTTCCAAATGGTAATCTAGACTAGATAAATAATACATCTCTGCATCGGGATGTATTTAAGAGGCGGAACGAAAGAAATTAATGTATTCTTCCAGCATTTAATTCCTGGTTGAATAAATTATTGTTACAAAAAAATGACCTGCATTCAACGAGCATTCTATTTGTCATCTTACGCCCCGATTTCATCTAAAAACGCTGAAACAAAGACTGCCGTTTCAACCCGCCCCCGAGCCAATTGAAAGAAACATATCCAGCCGGAGCGCGCAAGGAAGTTGGTAGGAAAATGAGTCCCGCGCTGGCGTGCGTCGCGCACATGATTTCCCCGCTCTCGCCCTTCAGGGAAAAATAACGTTGTTTGCCAAACAGATTCGGACATTTGTCCGCTTGGCAACCGGCACAATTGAACCGACAAAATTTGGAAATAGTCTCATTACCGAATGGCGTGCGCTTGCTGCATCTGCGGTGTCATCAAACGTCCTAGTCGTAAGACGTTGAATCAACGAATTTTTTTTTGACGGGAAATTGTCACAAAAAAATTCGGTGGAATCTCCCCTGGTATCCGTTCGATCCTTCGTTTTTTCTGTTTTGATTCAATGAACCTTTGCCGGGAAAACAAAATCAGCCGCTCAAGCATCTGTCAGATGACAGGGCAGGAGCGGCCGAAACAGCGTGGTCAGATATGTGGGTGCGATCGCTCGCGCAGATCTCAGAGCGCGCGAACTGCCCGCGTCAGGCGCGACACTTTGCGCGAGGCTGTGTTCTTGTGAATGATCCCGTTCTGCGCTGATCGCAGGAGTTGAGGCTCTGCGAGCCGGAGAGCTGCTTCCGCCGCCGGCTTGTTGCCTGCTGCGATCGCTTCTTCAACCTTCTTCACGAAGGTACGCATGCGTCCGCGACGATCACGATTGACTGCCGTGCGCTTGGCAATCTTGCGTACCATTTTTTGGGCTGAGCTGGTATTGGCCATCTGTCCGTTCCTGAAACGGGACGACACCGCGCCCGCCTGCTGTCATGTCAAATGCTGAGTGGTCAAACACCATGCCGATCGCCGGATCGGCGCTGCAGCATGGCAAGGGCGGCTCTATAGCCTTGGCCGCGCGTGGCGTCAATCTGCATTGCGTTGCTACGGCAAATCTTGTCAGTTTTGCTTAAATTTCGGCGCTCTTTTATCGATAAAGGCCGCCATTCCCTCCTTCTGGTCGTCGGTTGCAAAAAGCGACAGGCAGGCACGGCGTTCGAAACGCAGGCCCTCGGCAAGGGGTGTTTCATAGGCGCGATTGACGGCTTCTTTCGCCAGCATCGCCGAAATGAGCGATTTCGAGGCGATGGTCTCAGCCGCGGCGAGGGCTGTTGTCATCAATTCGCTCGCCGGGACGACGCGCGAGACAAGGCCGCAACGCTCGGCCTCGGTTGCGTCCATCAAGCGCCCGGTGAGGCACAGATCCATGGTTTTCGCCTTGCCGATGAAGCGCGCCAGCCTTTGCGTGCCACCTGCCCCCGGGATGAGGCCGATATTGATTTCCGGCTGGCCGAAGCGCGCCGTGTCGGCCGCGATGATGAAATCGCACATCATCGCCAGTTCGCACCCGCCTCCCAGCGCAAAACCCGCCACCGCTGCAATCACCGGCTTGCGGGCGCGCGCCACCCCGTCCCAATTGGCGAAGAGATCTTCGCGGAACACCTCCTGGAAACTCTTTGTCGCCATCGCCTTGATATCGGCCCCTGCCGCAAAGGCTTTGTCCGATCCGGTCATCACCATGGCGCCGATAGCCTCATCAGCCTCGAAGGCGGCAAGCGCTGCCCCCAGCTCGCCAATGAGCTGCGGGCTCAGCGCATTGAGCGCTTTCGGCCGGTTCAGGGTGATGAGGCCGACCCGCCCATGGGTCGCAACAAGCAGCGTTTCATATGTCATGGCGAACTCCGCGGGATCAGGTGAGAGCGCAGGCGTGCCGGCCGGCGCGGCTGGCAGCGGGAACAGAAGAAGGTCGAGCGCCCGCCTTGAACCAGCCGCAGGATCGGCGTCCTGCAAACGGCACAAGGTTGGCCTTCACGATCATAAACAAAAAAGCGTTCCTGAAAATCGCCACTCGCGCCGTTGGCGTGGGTGAAATCGCGCAGTGTCGACCCGCCGGCCGCGATCGCCTCGTGCAGCACGGCCTTGATCTCTCGCACCAGGAGCAAGGCTTCCGGCGCCTTCAGGCTCGAGGCCGCCCGTTCGGGATGGAGCCTGGCCCGGAACAAGGCTTCGCTGGCGTAGATATTGCCAAGCCCGGCGATCACGCCCTGATCCATGAGGAGAGCTTTGAGCGGCGCTGCCCGTCGCCCGGCGGCGTCCAGCAGAAACGGCGCATCAAGGCGATTGCCCAGCGGCTCAACCCCAAGCTTCGCCAGCGCCGGGTGAGTGTCAAGATCGCTCCTGCCCGTCACGTCGATAAAGCCGAAGCGACGAGCGTCATTATAGGTGACCACCACCCCGCTGGAGAGATGGAAGACGACATGATCGTGCCGGATGTCGCGTGGGCCGTCATAATAGAAATCGGCCATGCCGTTCGTTTGCTCGCCGCTCTCGACCTGGAATCGCCCCGTCATGCCGAGATGAATGATCAGCACCTGGCTGTCATCGAGATCAGCGAGAATATACTTGCCGCGGCGTGACAGCGCTTCGATGCGCCGCCCTTCCAGCCTCTGCCGGAAATCGGGCGGAAAGGGCCGGCGAAGATTGGCGCGACGCTGTTCGACCCGCACCAGCTTCTGCCCCTGGAGGGCGCTCGCGAGCCCGCGCATGACCGTCTCGACCTCGGGTAGCTCAGGCATCGCACGCTTCGGCCTCGGGCCTGAAAGCGCACGGCGCGGACGACCGCATCCCTGCGGTCATGCCTAGCGTCCGGCAGCTGGCTGGCGCAATTCCTTGCGCAGGATCTTGCCGACATTGGATTTGGGCAGCTCGGCCCTGAACTCCACCAGCTTCGGCACCTTGTAGGCCGTCAGGTGCTGCTTGCAGAACGCGCGGACGTCCTCGCTGGTAAGCTGCGGGGATTTGGCGACCACAAAGGCCTTGACCGCCTCTCCGGTCCCCTCATCCGGCACGCCGATGACGGCGGCCTCCTGCACGCTGTCGAGCTTTGCCAGGCAGTCTTCCACCTCATTGGGGAACACCTTGAAGCCCGAGACGATGATCATGTCCTTCTTGCGGTCGACGATGCGTGTGTAGCCATCATCATCCATGATGCCGATATCGCCGGTATAGAGCCAGCCATCTTTAAGCACATTGGCCGTCTCGTCAGGGCGCCGCCAGTAGCCAAGCATCACCTGCGGGCCTTTGGCGATGATTTCACCGGGCATGCCGTGGGCAACCTCTTTGCCATTCTCGTCAACGCAGCGCAGATCGGTTGAGGGAATAGGAATACCGATTGAATCGGCCTTGATGCCCCCGAACGGGTTGAAGGTGAGAACGGGCGAGGCCTCGCTGAGGCCGTAACCTTCAATCACCGGCGTTCCCAGCAGTTTCGTCCAGCGCTCCGCAACCGCGCTGTGAAGCGCCATACCGCCCGCCGACGAGCCTTTGAGTGTTCGTGGCGGATTGGATTTGAACCATTCCTCGTTCAGCAGGCCGTTGAACAATGTGTTGACGCCCGTCATCCAGGTGATCGGGATCTGCTCGAAGGCCTTGCGCAGATTGGACAGGGGGCGCGGGCTGGGGATCAGCACATTATGGCCGCCAAGCGCGTAAAAACACAGGAAATTCGCTGTGAAGGCAAAGATATGATAGAGCGGCAGCGCGGTCAGAACTGTTTCCTCGCCCTCTTTGAGCCCGCTGCTGATCATCTCGCTGACCTGGGCCATGTTCATGATCAGATTGCCGTGGGAGAGCATGGCGGCTTTTGACACCCCCGTCGTGCCGCCCGTGTATTGCAGGCAGACCAGATCATCCCCGTTGACGTCCGCACTATAGGCGGCAATTTGCTGGTCACCGCCGCCATGGCGGGCGCGACCCTGGGCGATCGCGCTGTCGATGGTGATGGCTGGAACGCCGACCGGCGGAACCTGCTTTTTCACATATTTCTGCACGATGCCGACGATGGTCTTGCGCAGCAGGGGAAAAAACGCGGCAATTCCGGCAATCACCACGTGCGGCACCGGGCTTTTCGCCAGCGCCGGAGTCAGCTTGTCAGCGAAAAGATCGATGATCACCAGCACCTTCGGCTGCGAATCAGCGAGCGTGTGCGCCATTTCATCGGCCGTATAGAGCGGGTTCACGTTGACCAGCACGCAGCCGGCTTTGAAAATGCCCAGCGCCACGACCGGATAGGTCAGGCTGTTGGGCATTTGCACCGCCACCCTGTCGCCTGCCTTGAGCCCAGCGACCTCCCGCAGATAAACGGCAAAGCAGTCAGCCAGCCGATCAGTTTCGCGAAAGCTGAGCGCACCTGACATGCCGTTGGGCAAAACGCAGGTAAAGGCGGTCGCGTCGCCGAAATGCCGGGCGCGGTCGCGGGCGAAATCTGCGAGGTTCCGGTAGGGCGGAGCATCAATCGTTGCTCGCACGCCTGGCGGATAATGCATCTGCCACGGTCTGCCGGTCGCTGCCATCGTGTGCCTCCCCTTTTTCATTCTTGTGCGACAAGGCTAAGCCGAGATGGCAGCGGCGGGAAGAGGCAATTTATCTTTTGCCAGCAGCGGAAATACCGATAAGGCCTCTTTCCTCGTGCAAATCGTCCGTGCATCATCCGCCGGGGCGCTGCCAACGCACGCTGTGAACCGGAGATGTCGATGCCCTGCCTGACAAAGACGCTGATCGCACTTGCCCTCGGCCTGTTTCCGGCGACGGCCTTTGGCGCCGACGCCGCACTTGCTGTCGACGGGAGCAGATTGTCGTTGATCTGGGCGCTGCCCTTTGCCGGTATCCTGCTGTCGATTGCGCTTGGCCCGCTTCTCACGCCGGGATTCTGGCATCATCATTTCGGCAAGGTCGCGCTCTTCTGGGCGGGTTGCTTTGTCATACCCTATCTCGCGCTGGCAGGGTTTTCTCCCGCGCTCTACGCGGTTCTGCACACGCTGCTTCTCGAATACATCCCGTTCATCATTCTGCTTTTTGCCCTCTACACGGTGGCGGGCGGCATTTTCATCTCGGGCAACATTCATGGCTCTCCGCTGATGAATACTGCGATCCTGGCTTTGGGAACCGTGCTGGCGAGCCTGGTTGGCACCACCGGTGCCTCCATGATTCTCATCCGCCCCCTCATCCGCGCCAACGACGCCCGCCAGCACAACGTCCACGTCGTCGTCTTTTTCATCTTCCTGGTATCGAACATCGGCGGATCCCTGACGCCGCTGGGCGATCCTCCGCTGTTCCTGGGCTTCCTCAAGGGCGTCGATTTCTTCTGGACCACCACCCATCTCTTTTCCGAGATGTTGACGGCCGCTGTCATCCTGCTCGTGGTGTTTTTCGCGCTTGACAGCTATTTTGTGGCGAGCGACCGCTCCGCGCCCGTCATGCGCGATCCGCCCCCCGATACCCACCCGGGCATCCGGCTTTTTGGCCAGGTCAATCTCCTGCTGCTGGCGGCCATCATCGCCGTTCTCATCACCTGCGCCGGCTGGAAGCCTGGTGTCAGCGTCGAGGTGTTTCACAACACATTGCAGCTTCAGGACCTCACCCGAGATGTCCTCTTGCTGCTCATCGCCTTTGTTTCGCTGAAACTGACGCCGGCGCTGGCGCGCGAGGGCAATGGCTTCAACTGGGGGCCGATTGCCGAGGTGGCGAAGCTTTTCATCGGCATTTTTCTCACCATTGTGCCGGTTCTGGCCATCCTGCAGGCCGGCAAATCGGGAGCGCTCGCCGGCCTGGTGGCTCTGGTCACAAATGGCGATGGCACACCCAATCATGCGATGTATTTCTGGTTGACGGGCGGGCTGTCATCCTTTCTCGACAACGCACCGACTTACCTGCTGTTTTTCAACGTTGCCGGTGGCGACGCCCAGCGCCTGATGGGCGAGGGGGCGTTGACGCTTGCGGCCATTTCCTGCGGAGCCGTCTTCATGGGTGCCAACAGCTATATCGGCAATGCGCCCAATTTCATGGTCAAGTCGATTGCCGATGATATGGGCGTCAAGATGCCCTCGTTCTTCGGTTATTGCGGCTGGGCGTTGTGTTTTCTGATCCCCCTGTTCATTCTTATCACCATCATATTCTTCCGCTGAACGGGAGCACGGCTGATGGAAGGACTGGCCGGGTTCGACGAACCGGCGGCAAGCGATCCGTTGCTGCGCGACGGGCGTCTGTCGCCCCAGGCCCGCCGTGTCCTGCGCGGCAGCGGCCGGTTGCTGCGGGCACTGGGCTTCTCCATCCTGAGCGAATTACCGCTGTCCGACGGGCGCCGCGCCGATATCGTGGCGCTGAACGGCGCTGGCGATATATGGATTGTTGAAATCAAATCATCGCTCGCCGATTTGCGTTCCGATCAGAAATGGCCGGATTACCTGGCCCATTGCGATCGCTTCTTCTTTGCCGCGCCGCGTGAGCTGGATATGGCTGTCTTTCCCGCCGATCCCGGCTATATCGCTGCTGACGAACATGGCGCCGCCATTCTGCGCGAAGCAGGCGAGACGCGCCTTTCAGCGGCTCGTCGCAAGGCGGTCATGCTGCGTTTTGCCACCATCGCCGCCCAGCGCCTTCATAATCTCTGGGATGGTGGCTTTGCTGGAATAGGAGAGGTTGAAAGGGGATGAGCGATCACAAACAACACCGCTACCATGTGACGGTCACCTGGACCGGCAATACCGGCAGCGGCACCAGCGGTTACCGCGCCTATGAGCGCGCCCATGTCATTTCGGCGGCTGGAAAAAGCGATATTCCCGGCTCCTCCGACCCGAGCTTTCGCGGTGATTGCGCGCGCTGGAACCCCGAGGAGCTGTTCATTGCCTCGCTGAGCGCCTGCCACAAGCTGTGGTACCTGCATCTGTGCGCCGTCGAGGGGGTGATCGTCACCTCCTATGTCGACAAGGCCGAAGGCACGATGATCGAGGATGACGCGCATGGTGGGCGCATCACCTCATTGACACTGCGCCCTGATGTGGTGATTGCCGCCGCCGGCGACATCAACAAGGCCCGCGCTTTGCATGGAGATGCGCATGCGGCGTGCTTTCTGGCCAATTCGGTGAATTTTACGGTGACGGTCAGTCCGGTCATCCGGCACGCGGATTGACCATCAGGCCGCGTGCGAGCGCTCTGCGCCAACAAGCAGCGTGTAAAGGGCTGTTGGCTCGGTCGTCCCGCGTAATTTTTCCGCCATCACCGGGTCGCGCAGCAACCGGGCGACATTCGCCAGCGCCCGCAGATGATCGGCTCCCGCTGCTTCCGGTGCCACCAGCACGAACATGAGATCAACCGGCTCTTCGTCGAGCGCGGCGAAGTCGATGGGCTTTTCCAGCCGGGCAAAGAAGCCGACGATCCGCTCAAGCGAAGGAAGTTTCGCATGCGGAATGGCAATGCCGGCCCCGACGCCGGTTGACCCGAGCTGCTCGCGCTCGCGAAGGGCCTGGAAGATGCGCTTCGCATCGAGCCCATGCAGCGAGCCGATGGCGCGGGCGATCTGCTCGAAGGCATGGTCCTTGCCGCTTACCCTGAGCGAGGAAAGAACAGAGTGTTCGCTCAGCAGGTCACTCGTTCGCATGGTTTACCTATTGAAACGAGGGGGGTGGGAATGGCCCCGCTACCGAGGACGACATCGAGAGGTGCGACGTATAATGATTCTGGTTCAGCGTCCGCAGTTATTTGCCGTTAGGGAAGGGGTAAGCGATCTTTCTAACCTAACATATCTGGATAGGTTGTCCGTTCAATTTCCAGTGGCTGTCGAAGGATCGACCCAGCCGATGTTCCCGTCGGCCCGGCGATAGACGATGTTGACCCGGCCATGCCCGGCATGGCGGAAGACCAGCGTCGGCGCCCCTGACAGGTCGAGATCCATCACCGCTTCGCCAACCGACAGACGGCGCAATTGCGTCGCGGATTCAGCGATGATGACCGGATGATACGCGCCCTCGGCCGCCTCGTCCTCCTCGTCCGGCGGTGCGGCTAGAACATAGCTTGCCGCCATCGCCTCCTCAACCGCGCCATTACCTCGCCCGGCATGATGATCCTTGAGGCGATGCTTGTAGCGGCGCAGGCGTTTCTCGATCACGATCGCCGCCGCATCGGCGCTTTGATAAGGGTCCATTGCCGCGCCCTCGGCATGGATCGTCATGCCCGATGAGAGGTGCAGAACCCCTTCCGTCGTATAGGACGAGCCATCGCGCTTCACAGTCACATGACCGCTCGCCGTACCGTCGAAATACTTCTCCAGCACTTCTGCGACACGCTCCGTGATCCGTGTCCGCAGAACGTCGCCGATATCGATATTTTTTCCAGAAACGCGAAACGCCATCGCTTGTCTCCACCCCTGGCCCTGTTCGTTTGTCCGCTGGCACAGGCACTGCCAGTCAAAACCGCTGGACTTCTACGCTGATAAAAGAGGTAGGCGTGGCTTGCGGCCAAGTCAATTATGCCAGCCCCGCTGGCGGTCACGGGCGCGCAATCCTATGCCGGCGCCTGCTTGGAGCGGCGGCGCTGGACGCTTGAGGGGATACGCATCGATTCCCGGTATTTTGCGACCGTTCGCCGGGCGATATCGATCCCGGCCTCCTTGAGCACGTCGACAATCGTATCATCGGACAAAACACTATTGGCAGGCTCCGCGTCGATCAATTGCTTGATGCGATGGCGAACGGCTTCAGCCGAATGAGCCTCCCCGCCTTCCGAAGACGCAATCGACGAGGTGAAGAAGTATTTGAGTTCAAAGACGCCGCGCGGCGTCCCCAGATATTTGTTCGATGTGACGCGCGAAACGGTCGATTCGTGCATGCCGATGGCTTCGGCGACTGTGCGCAGATTGAGCGGCCGCAGATGGGCGACGCCATGGGCAAGAAAACTGTCCTGCTGGCGCACCAGTTCGATCCCGACCTTCAGAATCGTGCGCGCCCGCTGGTCAAGGCTTTTGACCAGCCAGTTGGCATTCTGCAGACAATCATGCAGAAACACCTTGTCCTTGTCGCCGAGCTTGCTGCGGGTCACATGCGCATAATAGCTCTGGTTGAGCAGCACGCGCGGCAGGCTTTCGCTGTTGAGTTCCACAATCCACCCGCCATCCGGTCCCTTGCGCACCGTCAGATCAGGGACGACAGGCTCGATGATCGTATGGCCGAACGCAAGACCTGGCTTGGGGGTCAGCCGCTTGATCTCGCCCACCATATCGGCGAGGTCTTCGTCATCAACGCCGCATATTTTGCGCAATCCCGCATAATCATGGCGTGCGAGCAGGTCGAGATTGTCGACAAGTTTCTGCATGAGGGGATCGAGGCGATCGCGCTCGCGCAGCTGGATTGCCAGGCATTCGCGCAAATGGCGGGCGCCGATGCCCGGCGGGTCGAAACGATGGATGTGACTGAGAACCCGCTCGATATCCGCCATCGCTGCGCCGAGCCGATCGGCGACGTCCTCAAGCGAGGCAGTCAGATAGCCTGCCTCGTCGATGAGATCGATGAGGTACTGACCAATCAACTTGTCGGCGGGATCCTTGAGGGCGACGGCGAGCTGTTCTGCCAGATGTTCACCCAGCGTTCGCTCCCGCGCCACGAATGATTCAAGATTATAATCGCTGTCGCCGCCCGATCCGCCAACCCCGCTCCATGCACTTGCCGAAAGGCCGTCCGGCGTCTCGCCGCTGCGCTCCCTCGTGGCAGGCTCCGCCTCCGGGTAGAGATTGGCCTGATCCGTATCGAGGCGGGCGGCAATTGCCTCGCTGCTGGGTGTCGGATCGATTTCGCTCCAGTCACCTTCACGCGGGCCGTCATCACTGCCTGCGCCCTCATTCGTACCAGCGCTCTCCAGCGGCCCGTCATTGTCGCCTGTGCCCTCTTCGCGTTCCAGCAACGGGTTGCGCTCAAGCTCGGCCTCGACATAGGCCACGACATCGACATTCGACATCTGCAGCAGCTTGATTGCCTGCATCAGCTGCGGTGTCATGATCAGGGCCTGGCCCTGTCTCATTTCCAACCTGGCTGCGAGTGCCATGTGTAACCCGTGTCCTTGCTGGGCCGATGGCCGCTTACATGGTGAATTGTTCGCCGAGGTAGAAGCGCCTGACATCGGGGTGCGCGACGACCTCGTCGGGCGTGCCCTGCATCAGCACGCGCCCGGAATGAATGATATAGGCGCGGTCGATCAGCCCCAGTGTCTCGCGCACATTATGGTCGGTAATCAGCACGCCGATGCCGCGCGTGGTGAGATGGCGCACCAGAAGCTGAATATCACCGACAGCGATGGGATCGATCCCGGCAAACGGCTCATCAAGCAGCATGAAGGAGGGGCGCGTCGCCAGCGCCCGGGCGATTTCCGTGCGCCGGCGTTCCCCGCCGGACAGGGCGAGCGACGGGCTCTTGCGCAGATGACTTATGCGGAATTCCTCAAGCAGCGAGTTGAGCTCGTTTTCGCGTTTGCGGGCATTGGGCTCGACCACTTCGAGGACGGCCATGATGTTGTCCTCGACGCTCAACCCGCGGAAAATCGAGGCTTCCTGCGGCAGATAGCCGATGCCAAGGCGCGCGCGCTGATACATCGGCAGCTTGGTGATATCGTGGCCATCGAGCTGAATGAAGCCGGCATCAGCCGGGATAAGGCCGGTGATCATATAGAAGATCGTTGTCTTGCCGGCGCCATTGGGGCCAAGCAGCCCCACCGATTCGCCACGCCCCACCGCCAGGCTGGCACCCTGGACGACTTTCCGGTTTTTGAAGCTCTTCTCAACTCCCTCCGCCACCAGCCAGCTTTGCCCGTCTCGGGCGGCTGGCGGCTTGGATGAGCCGGCGATGGTCGGGCGCGGCGCTGCCGGCCCGGCCCGGTTTGCCGACAGCTTGGCGGAAGTTGATACTGCACTATCTGTCTTCAATATCGCCGGCGCACGCAATCTGGCCTTCGCAAGGCGCCCGAACAGGTCGACCTTGGCAACGCTCGACGTCACTCGTGCGAAAATCTGCTTCACTGCTGTCGAACACCCGGTTTCATGAGGTCGTTGAACGGTTCTGTTTGAACGCTCGGACGTAACGATGTCTCCATCGCATGCCACGTGCCGGCAGGCGAGCGCAATTTTCATGCCACAACAAGATTACCAGAATCTGCTCAGCGCCATTATGACGTCATTTATGCGAGTGATTCCGCCGGGGGCTCAGTTTTTGCGCTTGGCAGCGGGCGGTGGCGCCGCGCCTTGCGGTGGCTGAGCCGCAGGCTGGGCGCAGCCCGTCCCCGCACTCCCTTGGGGCGAGGACGAATCGCCAGGAACGAGGATGCTGCGCACCCGCGCGCCGGGAGCGCCCTCAACCTGGGCCTGATTGGTCCGCAGGTTGACGACCAGGCGCGGTCCCGTGACCACGTTCTGGCATTGGGTCAGGACAACATTACCGCTCAGGATGAGGGTCTCGCTGGCGCGTTCGTACACGGCGGCGTCGCCTGTTGCCTGCTGGTCACGCTGGACGAACAGGACTTTGCCGGTCATTTCAATTCGCCGCACGCTTTGGTTTGAATTGGCCGCTGCGGGCCTGCTGGTCGAGGTGTTGCTGGTCAGATCGGCATCGTAGAAAACTGTCATCGTGGAGGAGCGCACCGTCATATCGCCGCGCGCAGCTACCACATTGCCGCTGAAAACGGCTCGCTTGTCCTTGTCGAGAACTTCCAGGCGGTCAGCATCGATGGTGATGGGACCCGAGCCGCCGACCGCGTTGGATGTTGGCGCCGCCGGTGCTTGCCTGGGTTGGGCAAGCAATGGTCCGCCGTCCACAGCGAGCATAAATCCCGCTGCCATCAGCGCGCTCAAACAGGGCAGGCGCAAGGCTGTAATCAAGGTCACGGTCATGGGCTCTCTGGCGGCAGATGGAAGATGGTCTTCACCCGCCCGTCAAAGACGATGCGCTCACCACCGCTATGGACCTGCATGCGGTCGGCAAAGATGCGATTGTCGCCATTGCGCACCTCCACCGGCTCCTCGGACTCCATGGAGGAGGTTTTAGTGAGGACCGTCATGCTCCTGAGAAAAAGTTCATAGCCAAGCGTCGTGTTGACGCGCACATTTCCCTGCGCAATGAAGCGATTGGCCTCGCCGTCGAAAAAACCTTTGTCGGAAAGGATGCGGACTTCGTTGTTTCCGGCAAGTTCCATATGTGCATCAAGTCTATCGAGCTGAATTTTGCTCGGTGCGGCGATATCTTGACGCGCCCGCTCGGCAGACAGCGAGTAGCGGCGCCGGTTGGCATCATACCCCGTCAGATGGGGGTGCGCCATCTCGAGTGTCGATCCGTCAAGACGGACGGGAAGAAACGAAATCGATCCGAGGAATGAGCGGGCGGCACCAAGGCCGATAAAGGCGATGATGGCGATGCCGACAAGCGCCGGCAGCAGCCAGCGCAGGCGGCGCACCAGCCGGCTGTGGCGCGCGGCGGCGGCATAGCGTTCGCCTGAAATGATCGCGCTCATGTCCTGGAAAATTCCTGAAATCCATCCATATCATCTGCCTATGCCGCAAGAAGGTGATTTTTTGACGGCAAGCCGCACGGATCAGGAATGGGCGAAAATATCGCTCTCCGCCCAGCCAGCCAGATCGAGCGCCGCGCGCGCCGGCAGGAACGAAAAACAGGCCCGGGCAAGTTCGCTGCGCCCTTCGCGCTCCAGCATGGCGTCAAGTTTCTGGCGAAGCTCATGGAGGTGAAATACATCAGAGGCGGCATAGAGCTGTTGCGCCTCGCTTAAACTCGCCGCCCCCCAATCGGATGATTGCTGTTCCTTGGAAAGATCACGGGCAAGAAGTTCGCGCACCAGATCCTTGAGGCCGTGGCGATCAGTATAGGTGCGCACCAGGCGCGAGGCGATTTTGGTGCAGTAGACGGGCGTCGTCAGCACGCCGAAGGCATTGAGCAGCACGGCGATATCAAAACGCCCGAAATGGAACAGTTTTTCCACGTTCGGGTCAGCGAGCATGCGGCTCAGATGCGGAGCCGAAATCTGCCCCTTGGCGATGCGTACCAGATCGACCGTGCCATTGCCGTTTGTCAGCTGCACGAGACACAGCCGGTCGCGTCTCAGATCAAGTCCGCGCGTCTCGGTGTCGATGGCGACCACCGGACCTGATTGCCATCCCGCAGGCAAATCACCCTCATGCACGTCGATTTTCATGATATTTTCGCTCTCGCCCCGTTTTCATGCCCTATCAACACTTTCCGGGCGCGCATCGCAAGCGATCAATGTGGTCCTGATCGCCTCGAGATCATCAGCTTGCCGGCTGCTGCACTGCGAGGATTTGAGATTTGTGGTGCCCAGGAAAGGACTCGAACCTTCACGGTGTTACCCGCTGCTACCTGAAAGCAGTGCGTCTACCAATTCCGCCACCTGGGCCCTGATGCCTCGAATAGGGGTAAAGAGCCGGACTTGTCAACGCACATAGGCAGGCACCACGATGACCTGACCCTGGCACAAGCTTGTGCTGGACGGCACAAGCGCGGTCAGCTATGCGGCAGGGTATCATTTGTCAGCTGCATCGGCGACAACAGCGGGGAAGCGTGATGGCGGGACGAAATGAGCGCCTGGTGACCGTTTTCGGCGGATCGGGCTTTGTAGGGCGCCATGCGGTGCGCGCGCTGGCAAAGCGTGGCTATCGTATTCGTGTCGCCGTCCGCCGGCCTGACCTTGCCGGTCACCTGCAAACCATGGGCACGGTTGGCCAGATTCATGCGGTGCAGGCCAATCTTCGTTATCCCGAATCGGTGGCTGCTGCGCTCAAAGGGGCGGATGCCGCCGTCAATCTGGTCGGCATATTGGCGGAAACAGGGCGCCAGAGCTTTGCAGCCGTCCAGCGCGAGGGCGCGGCGACCATTGCCCGTTATTGCGCACAAAAGGATATCTCCTCGCTTGTCCAGCTTTCAGCCATCGGCGCTGATGACGATTCCTCCTCCGACTATGCCACCAGCAAGGCAGCCGGCGAGGCGGCAATTCTGTCTGCCGTGCCGGGCGCGGTGATCCTGCGTCCATCGATTGTTTTTGGCGCCGAGGACCGCTTTTTCAATCTCTTCGCCGGGCTGGCACAATTTGCTCCCGCCCTGCCGCTGATCGGCGGCGGTCATACCCGGTTCCAGCCGGTCTTTGTCGGCGATGTCGCCGAAGTGATTGCGCGCGCCGTTGA
Organism: Raskinella chloraquaticus (SeqCode); assembly: GCF_021731865.1. NCBI lineage: Bacteria > Pseudomonadati > Pseudomonadota > Alphaproteobacteria > Hyphomicrobiales > Phreatobacteraceae > Raskinella (SeqCode) > Raskinella chloraquaticus (SeqCode). The sequence continues at coordinate 22,967 of NZ_JAKFWN010000035.1, forward strand.
CGGGCAGGCGCGGCCAGGCTGCATCTACGAATTGGGCGGGCCGGATATCTGCAGCTTCCGTGCCTTGCTGGAAGTGATGATGCAGGAAATCGGCCGCCAGCGCCTGCTCGTTCCACTGCCCTTCGCTCTTGCCCGGCTCATCGCGCTTTTCCTGCAGATGCTACCCAAACCTTTTTTGACGGTTGACCAGGTACGGCTTCTCGAAAAAGACAACATTGTAGGTGAAGCCGCTCATGCCGAGGGCCGCACGATCGAGGGTCTTGGTATCGCCCCGACCGCGATGGCGGCGGTTCTTCCTTCCTATTTGTGGCGCTATCGCAAGGGCGGACAGTTCGCTGCCATGCCGCGCTGACGGAATTCTGGTCAAATGACGGTGATACTCCATCAGGGGATGCTTGACCCTGCCTCGCGTTTTGTTCGCCTTTGTCTGGGCGAATGTGGCGTGCGTTTCGATGCCGTGTATGAAAATGTTGAAGAGCGCCGCCCTGATTTCCTGCGCCTCAACCCGGCCGGGCATGTGCCGGTTATGGTCGACGAGGAGCGCGCCATCATCGGCGCAACGCCGATTGCCGAATATCTCGACGAGACGCGCGGCAGCGAGCTTGGCTCGCGCCGTCTGTTGCCGGCTGATGCGGTCGCCCGCGCCGAGGTGCGTCGGCTGGTTGAATGGTTCTCGCTCAAATTCCATGATGAGGTGAGCCACCTCATCGTCCACGAGAAGCTCACCAAGCGCTCCTACAAGGGCGGCAAGAGCGCGCCCGACATGGGGCTGATACGCGCCGCCCGCGCCAATATCCGCTATCACCTCAAATATATCGGCTTCCTCATGAATACGCGCAGTTTTCTGGCGGGCGAATGGCTGTCGATTGCGGATCTGGCGGCGGCGGCGCATCTTTCATCCGTCGATTATTTCGGGGATGTGCCGTGGGACGAGGACAACGCCGCCAAGACCTGGTACGCGCGCATGAAGTCGCGGCCGAGCTTCCGTCCGCTGCTGAGCGAGGAACTGCCGGGGTTGCCGCCGGCGGCGCATTACGCCGATCTCGACTTCTGAGCGCGCCGCCTGACTGGCGTGCCGCCCTCGGTACGCTTGCTGGCGCGCAGGGTTTTGATGCAGCAGGCGTCTGCACGCCGCAATCCATTGCTGCTGCCGGACCGGGCCTCGACGAATACCTGGCCAAGGGCTTTCAAGCCGGCATGACATGGATGGAGGGCCGCGCTGAGGAGCGCCGGGCGCCGCCTCTTCTGTGGCCGGCGGTGCGTTCCATCATCGTCGTCGGCGTGGCCGCCCCCCCCGACCATGATCCGATCGCAGCCCTCGATGAACGGCACCGCGGCCTGATCGCCACCTACGCCCAGGGACAGGATTATCATGACGTCATCAAGCCCCGGCTGAAGGTTCTGGCGCGCGCCCTGCTTGCGGCGGCGGGCGAGGGTGAGGCCAAGGTCTTCGTCGATACGGCACCCGTGATGGAAAAGCCGCTCGCCGCCGCTGCCGGTCTTGGCTGGCAGGGCAAGCATACGGTGCTCGTGTCGCGCCGCGCCGGCTCGTGGCTGCTGCTTGGTGTTATCTACACCACGCTTGAAATCACCCCGGATGAGCCACATGCACCCCGATGCGGCACGTGCAGCCGCTGTCTGGATATCTGCCCGACGCAGGCCTTTCCCGCCCCTCACAAACTCGATGCCCGGCGCTGCCTTGCGTATCTGTCAATCGAGCACAAGGGCCCCATTCCCCATGAGTTTCGCGGGCCCATGGGCAATCGTATTTTCGGCTGCGATGATTGTCTCGCGGTCTGCCCGTGGAACCGCTTTGCCGGCGCTGCCCGCGACCAGCGCCTGAGCGCCCGGCGTGATATTGCGCTTCGCCCCCTCGCGGAGTTGTTGCGCCTCGATGATTTGGCCTTTCGCACCCTGTTTGCCAGAACACCGGTCAAACGTACCGGACGAGACCGTTTTCTGCGCAATTGCCTGATTGCCGCCGGCAATTCCGCGAATGGAACACTTGCCGACCCGATCGCCGATTGCCTCGACGATCCCTCGCCGCTGGTGCGTGGTGCCGCCGTCTGGGCTCTGGGGAAACTGGACCATGCACGCCTGCGCAGGATGGCGGCAAAACGACAGGGCGAGGTTGATGACGATGTCGGCCATGAATGGCAGCTGGCGCTGGGTGAGGCACGGGAATGAACGCCTGCCTGATCATCGGCATGGGCTATAGCGCGGCGGCGATCACCCGCTCGCTTGTCGGCGAGATGCCGGTGAGCGCTACCATTCGACGCCGGGAAAATTACCATAAAGTCGAAACGCTGGGCGCCCGGCCGATCTTGTTTGATGGCGAGAGCGTAAGCGCGGAACTCGCTGATGCCCTCGCCACGACGACACACCTGCTCATCAGCGCCCCGCCGGGCGCGAGCGGCGATCCGCTGCTCCTGCGCCATCGCCCTGATGTGCTGGCCGCACCCCGCCTGGGCTGGATCGGCTATCTGTCAACAGTGGGCGTTTATGGCAATCATGACGGGAGATGGGTGGATGAAACGACAATGCCGCAGCCCAATTCCGCGCGTGCGCGCCAGCGTCTGGGCGCCGAAGCGGACTGGCAAAAGCTGGCGCAACAGCGTGGAACGCCGGTCCAGATCTTCCGTCTGGGCGGCATTTATGGTCCCGGCCGCAACACACTCGTGGCGCTTGCAGACGCCAGCCAGCGGCGCATCGTCAAACCCGGGCAGGTCTTCAATCGCATCCATGTCCAGGATATCGCCGGCATGGTGCTCGCCGGCATGGCCCATCCGCAGGCCGGGCCGGTTCTGAACGGTGTTGATGATGAACCGGCTGCCCCGCAGGATGTTGTCGTCTATGCCGCCGGGCTCATGGGCCGTGACCCGCCGCCGGCAATCACGCTTGACGAGGCTGACCTGTCACCGATGGGTCGGAGTTTTTATGCTGAGAACAAGCGCGTTTCCAATCGCGCGACCAAGGCGCAACTGGACTATCGCCTGCTCTATCCGACCTACCGGGAAGGGCTGGCGGCGCTGGCGGCGCAGCGCGACTGGGAGAAAAACCCGCCGCCTGACGCCTGAGATCACAGATCCTGCGTCATATGGTCGATGGCGGGGGTGAGGCTTTTGTCCTTGCTCATCGGACAGCTATCGCAACCAAGGCTCTGCGGATCGGCCTTGTAGAGACCAACCACCGGGCACAGCTGGGAAAGGGTGCTGCTGGACGACGGCTTCGTCGTCCGTGGCAGGCCAAGCCGATCCCAGGTCTCATCGAGCGCCAGCGCCAGATGACGGATATCAGCGCTGCTGTGGAGCGGCGTTGGCGTCAGGCGCAGGCGTTCGCTGCCACGCGGCACGGTTGGGTAGTTGATCGGCTGGACATAGATGCCGCAATCCTCCAGCAGCATGTCGCTTGCCGCCTTGCAGGCGCGCGGGTCACCAACCATGACCGGAACGATGTGACTGTCATTGGCGAGATGGGGGATGCCCTTGCGTTGCAGCGCCCAGCGCAGTTCGCTCACCCGCTCCTGCTGGAGATGGCGCTCGCCCGCGCTCGTTTTCAGATGGCGGATGGCGGCAATCGCGCCAGCGCAGACATGAGGAGGCAGGGCGGTGGTAAAGATAAATCCCGAGGCAAAGCTGCGCACATAATCGCACAGCGCGCGCGAGCCGGCGATATAACCACCCATGACGCCGAACGCCTTGCCAAGCGTTCCCTGGATGACGTCGAGGCGATGCATGACCCCCTCGCGCTCGGCAATGCCGCCGCCACGCTGTCCGTACATGCCAACCGCATGCACCTCGTCAAGATAGGTGAGCGCGCCATGGGCCTCGGCGACATCGCACAGGGCGCTGATCGGGGCGATATCGCCATCCATCGAATAGACGGATTCAAACATCACCAGCCTGGGGCGCGCCGGATCAAGTGCTGACAAACGGCGCTCAAGGTCAGCCGGGTCATTATGGGCAAAGATCTGCCGCTCGGCGCGCGAATGGCGCAACCCCTCGATCATCGAGGCGTGATTGCCGACATCCGACAACACGACGCAATCGGGCAGGTGCGCGGCAAGCGTTGAAATCGCCGCCCAGTTGGCGACGTAGCCTGACGTGAACACAAGGGCTGCTTCCTTGCCGTGGAGATCGGCAAGTTCGTGCTCAAGCACGACATGGGCGTGATTGGTGCCGCCGATATTGCGCGTGCCGCCCGCGCCGGCGCCGCTCGCCTCCAGCGCCGCTGTCATTGCTGCCAGCACCTGCGGGTGCTGGCCCATGCCGAGATAATCGTTCGAGCACCAGACAGTTACCGGTCGCGGGCCGTCGGCAGCGTGGTGGATGGCGCGTGGAAACGCGCCTGCCTGACGTTCAAGATCGGCAAACACGCGATAGCGTCCTTCATCGCGCAGATGATCGAGGCGATCGCGGAAAAACCTGTCGTAATCCATCGGTGCTCCGTCCGCTTTCAGTGCATCGCACTATTAGCAATAAATTGGGCAAACCGCTCATTGGGCGGGCGCGTGAATATGTCGCGCGGGGCGCCTTCGCATTCGATTCTGCCCTGATGCAGGAAAATCGCCCGGCTGGAAACCTCGCGGGCAAATTTCATCTCATGGGTGACCAGCAGCATCGTTCGTCCTTCCTCCGCCAAGGCGCGGATCACTCGCAGTACCTCACCGACGAGTTCAGGATCAAGCGCGGACGTCGGCTCGTCAAACAGCATGACGGCAGGGCGCATGGCAAGGGCGCGGGCAATCGCTGCGCGCTGTTGCTGGCCGCCGGAAAGATGGGCCGGGTAATGATCGCGCTTCTCGGCGATGCCTACTTTGGCAAGAAAGGCTTCCGCTTCCTCGATCGCCTCCGCCCGCGGGCGCTTCTGCACATGGATTGGGGCCTCGATAATGTTCTCAAGGATCGTCATATGGCTCCACAGATTGAAATTCTGGAACACCATGCCGAGGCTGGAGCGGATGCGGTCGATCTGTTGGCGATCAGCCGGCTCAACGCGCCCGCCGCGCTGCCTCATCTCGACCTTTTCACCGGCAACGATGACATCACCCGAATCGGGCGTTTCGAGGAAATTGATACAGCGCAGGAAGGTTGATTTTCCCGATCCCGAGGCGCCGATGATGGAGATGACATCGCCTTCATGTGCGGCAAGCGAAATACCTTTCAGCACTTCATTCGAGCCGAAACGTTTGCTGAGGTTGCGGGTTTCAACGGCAATGTCGGGCATGATCGTCACACGGCCTTGAGTTCGTTAAGGAGGGGGGTGGCTGGCGCCGGGCGCAGATGCGGCGACAACCAGTGTTCAAGCGCCTGGATGGCACGGGTGATGGCGAAGTTGAGGCTGAGATAAATGAGCCCGGCGACGAAAAAAACCTCGATATAGCGGTAAGTTTCCGACGCCACCTTGTAGGCAAGGCCCGAAATCTCGAAAATGGTGATGATGGAGGCAAGCGACGTTGATTTGATCATCAGGATCAGTTCATTCGAATAGCCCGGCAGAGCCTGGCGGATGGCAAGCGGTGCGACGATGCGCCGGAACATCACGAGCCGCGACATGCCAGCAGCCCGCGCCGCCTCGATCTGGCCAAAGGGCACCGATTGCAGGCCGCCGCGCACGATTTCACTCGCATAGGCGCCCGTATTGAGCGTCAGCGCCAGGATGGCGCACCAATAGGCCTCGCGCAGGAAAGGCCATAACAGGCTCTCACGTACCACCGAGAACTGCGCCAGCCCGTAATAGATAAGGTAAATCTGCACCAGCAGCGGTGTCCCACGGAACACGAAAACATAGGCACGCGCCGGCAATACCAGCAGCGGATGTCCCGACAGGCGCATGGCCGCCAACGCCAGCGCCAGAAACAGACCGATAAAGACCGATATGGCGGTGAGCTTCAGCGTCGTTGGCACGCCAGGCAGAATGGCGAGTAGCGTCGACCACAGGAAAGCGATATCCATCACGCTCTCCTCATGCCGCGCATCGCCCGCTTCTCGGCGCGCTCGAAAATCTGCCCCGAGACGATTGTGATGACGAGGTAGAGAATGGCTGCGGCCGAGAAAAACAGGAACGGCTCGCGCGTCGAGCGCCCGGCGACGTTTGACTGGCGCAATAATTCGACGAGGCCGGTGACCGTCACCAGTGCTGATTCCTTCAGGCAAAGCTGCCAGCAATTACCGAGCCCGGGAATGGCATAGCGCAGTACCTGCGGGCCGATGATGCGGCGGAACATCAGAAGGGGTGACATCCCGACCGCGCGCGCAGCCTCGATTTCGCCTTTCGACAACGCCAGGTAGGCGCCGCGCAGCACCTCCGCCTGATAACCACCATTGCACACACCAAGCGCCAGCGCGCCGATGGCGAAGGCCGGCACCGAGACAAAACCGCTGGTGCCCAGCACATGACTGCTCACATAGGTGAGGACCAGCGAGCCGCCAAAATAGAAAAGATAGATGACGAGGAGATCGGGTACCCCGCGCAGGATCGTCGTATAGGCGTCAGCGCACAGGCGCGCCACCAGGCTGCGGCTGAGCTTCGCCCAGGCGGCAAGCGTGCCGATCATCAGGCCGATGATGGCGCCACAGGTGGCGACCGCCAGCGTCATGCCGGCGGCGATCAGCAATTGAAGGCCCCAACCCTTGGGGCCGAAGCCGAGCAAATCGTACCACGCCATCAGCACATGATCCGGATCGGGTCAGGGAGGCGGGGCATCATTGATGCCCCGCATCGTAACGTCAGCTTTGTGGCGAGATATCAAGCTTGAACCATTTCACCGCGAGCGCCTTGAGGCTGCCATCGGCGATCATGTCGCCGATTGCCTTGTCGAACATTGCTTTCAGCTCCGGATCGGCCTTGCGCAGACCAACTCCAACCCCGCTGCCGAGCAATCCGCCACCGAAGCTCGGGCCGGCAACCTGAAGGTTCTTGAAGTCCGGCTTTTCGATGGTCGCATTCAGCGCCAGGATCGACACGAAGATGGCGTCAAGGCGGCCATTGGCCAGATCAAGGTCATGCTCTTCGGTGGTCTTGTATTCCTTGATGGTGACGGCATCCTTGAAATATTTGTCGAGGAACTGGGAGTTGATGGTCGACACCTGGACGCCAACCGTCTTGCCCTTGAGGAGCTTTTTCATCTCCTCCATCGCCTTGAGCGCATCAGCCTCGCTGGTGGTGAGATTAAGCCGCGCGCCTAGCCCTGGAAGCGCCGCAAGCGGCCCGCCCCTGGCGACCCCGAACACCTGCCCGCCGGTGCCATAGACGCGCGAGAAATTGATCGTCTCGAGACGTTTTTCGGTGATGTTCATGCCCGCCATGATGGCGTCATACTTGCCGGCCTGAAGGGCTGGAATGATGCCGTCCCAATCCTGGGCAATGATATTGCATTCGACCTTCATGCGCTTGCACAGCTCATTGCCCAGATCAATTTCGAAGCCCGCGAGCTTGCCTCCTGCTTCCGTGAAGTTCCATGGCGCGTAGGCGCCTTCGGTGGCAATCGTGACCTTGGTCCAGGTTTTTCCCTGGGTGAAGGCGACCGTATAGGTGGCGACAAGGCCGAGCGCGGCCAGCGTCAGCGGTTTCAGCATGTTCATTGTGACGACCTCCATTTTTGCACGCGGGCAGGTCTGCGTGGTGCCCGCCCGCCTGCGCCTGCCCACAAGCTAGCAGAAAGAATGGAGGGACAGGCAAGGGCGTTTTTTCATCGTTTTCAAACTTTGCGCTGAAAGGACGGCGCGCGCAGCATCAGGCAGAGGATTTCAAACGCCATCTGCGCGGCCGCGTGCGCGGTGTTGGTGGTGGCGTCATATTGCGGTGCAACCTCCACAACATCGCCCGCGACAATATCAAGTCCGACAAGGCCGCGCAGGATTTCAATCACTTCGCGCGGGCTGAACCCACCCACTTCCGGCGTTCCCGTGCCGGGCGCGAAGCCGGGATCGAGCGAATCGACATCGAAAGTCAGATACGTCGGCCCCGAGCCGGCAATTTCGCGGGCTTTGGCGATGACCGCCGGCAGCCCCATCGCCACCACCTCATGCATCTCGATCATCGTCATGCCGCTCTCGTGGGAAAACTCCCACAGCCAGCCGGCACCACCGCGGATGCCGATCTGGATGGTCCGGTCGGGATCAAGGACGCCTTCGAGGACTGCCTGACGAAACGGGCCCCCATGATGGAACTTGGTCCCTTCATACTCGCCTGATGTGTCGGCATGAGCGTCAATGTGGATGAGACCGAGCGGGCGCTTGGCACCCAGAGCCTTCAGAATGGGCAGGGAGATGGAATGATCTCCGCCGATCGCCAGTGGCCGGATGTCATGCCCGGCAAGCCTAGAAAAAAAAGTCTCAATGTCACTGTGGCAGTCGGCAAGCGAAAAGCGCGAGCGCATCGGCACATCGCCGATATCGGCGATCACGGCCTCGCCGAGCGGTGCCATCTTGAGGGCTGGCTCATAGGCGCCGATGCGCTCGATTCCTCTGACCGCTCGTGGCCCGAGGCGCGCGCCGGCCCGGTTCGTGACACCCAGATCCATCGGCACGCCGATGAGCGCGATATCAACGTCCGTGATATTGGACGCCTCGTCATTGCTGGCGCGCAGGGGAGCCGCCAGAAAGGTGGCCGGATCGGCAAAGGGCCATTTACGCTTGTCGCCATCCTTGAACTGGGCCTGCGCGATGGCGGCGAAATGCGGGTCGAACATGTCTCCGCCCTTGGCCGTCAGATAGCGCTCGCGCAGGCGCTTGAGCTTATCGATGTCCATCTTGCCACCTCTTTCTGCGCTGGCCAGTGAAGCCTGGCGAGGCTGCGCTTGGCGAATCAGCGATATCATGCCTCTTCGACAGGACGATGATCGATATGAAAGCACTTTTCAGGCGCGGCGTAAGCAGGAACCGGGTCGGGGGCACAGCCGGTCCGCCGCCGCGTGCAACCCTGCTGCGTGTTGATCTGGGCGGGCAGGACTGTGTGGTGACACTGCGCCGCAGCCTGCGCTCACGTCGCCTCACCTTGCGCCTCTCCAACGCCACCGGCGCGGTCACCGTCACCGCGCCACCTCAACTGCGGCTGTCGGCGATCACGGCGTTTATCGATCGCCATCGCCCGTGGATCGTGGAGCGGCTGACGCGCCAGCCGCAGCGTCTGCGGTTCACTGACGGGGCAGTGGTCCCTCTCAGAGGCATACCGCACCGCTTGCGCGAAAGCGGAGATTATCGCGGGCGGGTGCAGGTGGAGGAGGGCGAGTATCCCTGCCTCGTCATTCCCGGCGACACCCCCCATGTCGAGCGCCGCCTGGTCGATTTCCTGAAAGCCGAAGCGCGGCGCGATCTGGAGCGGGCGGTCGCGACCTACACGGCGCTGACCGGCACGAGCGCGGCCCGGCTTGTCCTGCGTGACGGCTCAAGCCGCTGGGGATCATGCGCGGCCAATGGGGCTCTGTCGTTTTCATGGCGCCTTATTCTGGCGCCGCCTCTTGTTCTTGATTATGTCGCAGCACACGAGGTGGCACATTTAAAGCACATGAATCACGGGCCGAACTTCTGGCGCCTGCTCAACGAGATATGTCCGGGCACCGCGGCCGCCAAGGCGTGGATGAGCGCCAATGGCGCGAGCCTCCATGCCTATGGCCCGCCACCTGGACCACGCCGGGCAGTGCCGCCGGCCTAACCGCCAAACAGACAGCGCAGGAAATCGGCGTTGATCTGGCAGGGTGCGGCCGTCGGGCGCCCGGCGCTGCGTGGTGGGTTTTGGCGCTCGTTCCTGCCCAGCAGGATCTCATCAATCGAGTGCGGGGCTGGCTGATCAGGCTCGCGCAGGGGCTGTCCGGCGCCTGGCAGCGAGATCGCCGGCAGGCCGCGATGGGCAAGCCCCATCACCCGGCTCCAGATGGCGGTCGGCAGGCCACCGCCTGACGCGCGTTTGGTCGGCGTTCCATCATCATTGCCAAGCCATACCCCGGTGACCATCTGCGCTGAATAGCCGACAAACCAGGCGTCACGAAAATCCTGGCTGGTGCCCGTTTTGCCGGCAACCGGCCAGCCCGGCACGCGGGCATTGCGTGCCGTGCCGATATCGACCGCCCGCGCCAGCATGTCGTTCATCTGGGCGATCTGCTCGGGCCGGATGACGCGCTTTCCCGCATCCCCCAGATGATCAAACAGCACGCGGCCCTTGGCGGTGCGGATCGATTTCACAACATAGGCCGGCACCGCAAAGCCACCATTGGCAAAGGCCGCATAGGCACGCGTCAGCTCAAGCACGCTGACATCCGAGGTGCCAAGCGCCAGCGAGGGATTGGCCTGGAGAGACGAGGCGATGCCGAGCCGCTGGGCGGTGCGCACCACATTGGCCGGGCCAGCTTCAACGCCAAGCCGGACGGCAACTGTGTTGAGCGACAGCGCCAGCGCATCGCGCAAGCTCACCGGCCCGCGATAATCGCGGCTGTAGTTTTCAGGCGACCAGCCCTTGATCGTGATCGGCGCGTCCTCGCGCGCCGTGTCGGGCGTGAGGCCTCTCTCAAGCGCGGTCAGATAAACAAAGGGCTTGAAAGCGGAGCCCGGTTGGCGCCTGGCGACCACCGCCCGATTATAGGGGCTTTCGCTATAGGTCTTGCCGCCGACGAGCGCACGGACCGCGCCGTTGACATCGATGCTCACCACCGCCCCCTGGCTCACCTGATAGCGCCCGCCGTCCTTGTCGAGCGTCTCGCGCAACGCCTTTTCTGCCTCGCGCTGGAGATTAGCGTCAATCGTCGTCTCAACCACGATATCGCTGTCGATCGTGCCAATCAGCGTCGGCAGCAGATCCATCACCCAGTCGGCGGCATAATTGATCGAGGAGCCGGCCGCGTCAGCCGGCTTGACGCTCGGGCGCCCGGCGCCGGCGATCCTGGCGTCGTTGTCGCTGATGTAACGCTCTTCCACCATGGAGTTGAGCACGGTTTTGGCTCGTGCGATCGCCAGTTTGGGATTGCGCGAGGGCGCATAGCGCGAGGGCGCCCGCAGAAGGCCGGCAAGGATTGCGGCTTCCTGCAGGTTCACCGCCCGCGCCGATTTGCCGAAATAGCGCTGCGAGGCGGCTTCGACGCCGTAGGCGCCGGCGCCCAGATAGACGCGGTTGAGATACATCTCGATGATCTCATTTTTTGAAAACCGCGCCTCAAGCCACAGAGCCAGGATCATTTCCTGAATTTTGCGCCCGAAGGTCCGCTCGCTGGTGAGGAAGATGTTCTTGGCAAGCTGCTGGGTGAGCGTCGAGCCACCCTCCGAGACGCCGCGACCGAGCAGGTTGCGCACGGCGGCCCTGGCAATGCCGAGCGGATCAATCCCCAGATGGCTGTAGAAGCGGCGATCCTCGATGGCGATGACCGCACGCGGCAGATGTTTGGGCAATTCGGCAAGCTTGACCGCCGCCCCCATGGCGCCACGGTCAACCAGCACGTCGCCGGACGTGCCGACAATCGAGATATTGGGCGGGCGCTCAGGCACTTCGAGTTCCGACATCGCCGGTAGATGCGCAGCATACCATCCAACCACCCCTGCGACGGCCAGCCCGCCCCACAGGCTGACGACGAAACCCCAGTAGACAAGGCGGCCGAAAAAGGACCGTTTGTGCTTTTTCTTTGAACCCTTGGCGCCGCGCCGCGCCGCTGGATTGCGCCGTTTTGTTTTGCTGGCGCTGCGCTCGGGTGGCTCGCCATCATCGGTATCCCAGGCGGGTGCCGCAGGACGTCCGCGCGCGGGCTGCGACACACGATCATCAGGGCTGACCCGCAGATCATCCCGCTCGTCCCTGAACACAGGTTCGCGCCGATTCTGTGCCTTGCCGCGCGCCATCGCCATCCCGCATCACTCGGCCGGGCGGGCCGAACTCGTGAGGCCATTATAAAAGCGTGGCTTTAAGGCGGCGTTAAGGTTGCGCGCTTCTACAGCCCGTCAAAGAGCGTGGTTGACAGGTAGCGCTCGGCGAAGGAGGGGATGATGACAAGAATACGCTTGCCCTTGTTCTCCGCTCGCCCCGCCAGTTCAAGCGCTGCTGCGACCGCCGCACCTGACGAGATGCCGCCGGGGATACCCTCGACGCGCGCCAGCCTGCGGGCGGTGTCGAAGGCCGTCTGGTTACCGATGCGCATCACTTCATCGATGACAGAGCGATCGAGAATATCAGGTATGAACCCCGCGCCGATGCCCTGGATCTTGTGGGGGCCGGGGCGCCGCCGGAGAGAACGGGCGAATCTTCCGGTTCGATCGCCACCACTTTGAGCCCGGGCAAACGGGGTTTCAGCACCTGGCCGACGCCGGTGATGGTGCCGCCCGTGCCAACGCCCGAGACGAAGAAATCGAGCTTGCCGCCGGTATCGTTCCAGATTTCCTCAGCCGTCGTGCGCCGGTGGATCGCCGGATTGGCGAGGTTCTTGAATTGCTGGGGAATGAGGGAATGGGGAATGCTGCGCTGTAATTCTTCCGCCCGCGCCACCGCCCCCTTCATGCCGAGCGGGCCGGGAGTAAGATCAAGCTCGGCACCGAGGAGCGCCAGCATCTTGCGCCGCTCAATCGACATTGTCTCCGGCATCACCAGAATAAGCCGAAGGCCACGCGCGGCCGCCACGAAGGCCAGCGCGATACCGGTATTGCCGGAGGTTGGTTCGATCAGAACAGTGTCGGGCTTGATCAAGCCTTCTTCCATCAGCGTATCGATCATCGACACGCCGATGCGGTCCTTGACGCTTGCCAGCGGGTTGAAGAATTCGAGCTTGGCGAGAATTTCTCCCCCGACATTGGCCTGCGCCATCAGCCTCTCCAGGCGGACGACCGGCGTATCGCCGATGGTCTGCGTGATCGAGCTGTAAATGCGCCCGCGACCGGGCTTATGGCCCGGCGGTGTGGCGTTTGGATCGGACATGATCGTGCTCCCTGAAAACCCGGACGCGAGCGGCGCCGGCGCCTTTGTGTTGCCGCAAGGGAGCACTGGCGGTGGCAGCCGTCAACGAGGAGAAATGATTTTCCAAATTTTGTCTGTCAGATAGAAAAATCCCCGGCATTAACTTCGGCCTTGAGGGTGGATCGTTCCAGGACATCGTCGATTGATATGTCGCTGAGGAGCGATTTGAGCCGCTGGTCGGCGGCCTCGACAACTGAACCCACAAGCCGGGCTGCCAGACCATCGGGCGGCAGAATGTCGTTGTCGGGGTGTTTGTAGACGGCTTCGAGAATGGCGGAGATCGGCAGGCGCCGGCGCTCGACCGCAAGCTCATAACCGCCTTTCGGGCCGCGTTGACCGCGAATGATGCCGGCCCGGGTGAGATCCTGCAGGATCGATTCAAAGTGACGGGGGGGCAGCTGATAGCGCTGCGATAACTCGCGTGCCGACACCCGGTTTGCCCGGGCATGCAGCGCGATATCGCAAATGGCCAGCAGCGCCAGGATGACGCGCCGCGACAACACCATTACGACAAACCCGTCGAGCCGTAGCCACCTGCGCCGCGATCCGTCTCGTCGAGCGTATCGACGAGGGCGAGATCAAGACGGGTGACGGGTGCAATCACCAGCTGGGCGATGCGTTCACCGCGGGCGATCATGACAGTTTCAGAACCATGATTAATCAGGATCACACTGACTTCTCCTCGATAATCGGCATCAATCGTCCCCGGTGAATTCAACACCGTGATGCCGTGCCGCAGAGCCAACCCCGATCTTGGACGCACTTGACCTTCAAAACCCGGCGGAATGGCGAAAATGAGACCGGTCGGGATGAGAATGCGGCAGGATGGTGACAGAGTGAGAGGGGAAGCCCCGTCAATGGCTGCGCGCAGATCCATTCCCGCCGCATCGCGCGTCTCGTAACGCGGCAGGGCCAACCCTTCGCCATGCGGCAGAACACGGATTTTTATCGACGAGACCGGCATGATCAATGCGCGGCGAAATAATCGCCGATGCGCGAAATGAGGCGGCGCGCCACCTCCTCCTTTGCAAGTTTCGGCCAGGATTCGACGCCACCGGTGTCGATGATATGAACGGTGTTGAGATCACCCCCCATGACCCCGCTCGCCGGCGTCACGTCATTGGCGACAATCCAGTCGCAGCCCTTGCGCACGCGCTTTGTCTTGGCGTGAGCCACCACCTCTTCGGTTTCGGCCGCAAAACCGATAACAAGGCGCGGACGATCCTTGCGCCGTTTGGCAATGGCGGCGAGGATGTCGGGGTTTTCAACCAGCGCCAATGTCGGTCCACGCGCGCCCGGCACTTTCTTGATCTTCTGCCCGGCGGTCGCAGCGGTGCGCCAGTCGGCGACAGCCGCCGCCGCGATAAACACCTGAGCCGGCAGAGCCAGTTCGACCGCGTTCAGCATGTCGCGTGCCGATTCGACCTGCACCACCTCCACGCCGGCAGGCGGGGCAAGCTGAACCGGTCCGCTGATCAGCGTCACCTCGGCACCAACCGCCGCCGCCGCCCGCGCGATCGCATAGCCCTGCTTTCCCGAGGAGCGGTTGGCGATATAGCGCACCGGATCAATCGGCTCATGTGTCGGTCCTGATGTGATGACCACCCGCACGCCCTGCAGTGCATTACTGGTGAGCGCCGGCAGGCTTTCGCTGCGCAGTGGCTTGGGCACCGGGACAGTCGTGCTGGTTGCCGCCATAGCCGGCCGCGCGGTGACGCCCGCGAGTGCCGCTGCGATTGCCTGCAGGATGTCAGTGGGCTCAGCCATCCGCCCGGGTCCATATTCGCCACAGGCCATCGGTCCCTCATCAGGGCCAACGAACAGAACGCCGTCGGCAATGAGTTGCACGAGATTGCGCTGGGTGGCGGCATGGGTCCACATCCGCACATTCATCGCTGGCGCCATCAAGACCGCCTTGTCGGTCGCCAGCAGCGTTGTCGAGGCCAGATCATTGGCAAGGCCGCCGGCGAGTTTGGCCATGAGATCTGCTGTGGCGGGCGCCACGACGACGAGATCGGCGGCGCGGGACAATTCGATATGCCCCATCTCCGCTTCGGCGGTCAGATCAAACAGATCGGTGAATACTCTTGCCTCGCACAGAGCGCTCACCGAAAGGGGGGTCACGAAATGCTGGCCGGCGCTGGTCAGAATGGCGTGGACACTCGCCTCGGCCTTGCGCAGCAGGCGAATGAGTTCGAGCGATTTGTAGGCAGCGATCCCGCCACCGATGATGAGAAGAATACGTTTGTGTTTCAGCATGCCTAACCCGTTCAAACGATGGCAAGCTTACCATTGAATGAGCGAATGCGAGAGCCCTGCGCGGTGTAAAAGCTGTTCACCGGGCAGACAGGAAAAAGGGGCGGTTTTGGCCGCCCCTTTTCCATATCGTTTGCAAGAAGCGCTTATTTGTCGCCCTTGTCGCCACGCTGGCGCAGTGCCGCTCCGAGAATGTCACCAAGCGAGGCCCCCGAATCAGCCGAGCCATACTGGGCAATCGCCTCTTTCTCTTCCGCCATCTCAAGAGCCTTGATCGACACCTGCACCTTGCGGGCGCGACGGTCGAGGAGCGTGATGCGCGCATCAACCTTCTCGCCGACCGCGAAGCGCTCGGGGCGCTGGTCGGCCCGGTCGCGCGCCAGTTCGGAGCGGCGGATGAAGGCGGTGAGATCGGAGCCGGTGATCTTCACCTCAAGCCCGTTTTCCTTCACCTCGATGACCTCGCACGTCACCACCGAGCCCTTCTTCATGTCACCCGCCTGGGGCTCGCTGAAGGGGTCGCCGGACACTTGCTTGACGCCAAGCGAGATACGCTCCTTCTCGACATCGACATCAAGAACGACGGCCGTCACCATCTGCCCGCGCTGGTATTCGTCGAGCACCTGCTCGCCCGGCCGGTTCCAGTCGAGATCGGAGAGATGGACCATGCCGTCAACCTCGCCATCAAGACCGATGAAGAGACCGAACTCGGTCTTGTTCTTGACCTCGCCCTCAACGGTCGAACCAACGGGATGTTTCGAGACGAAGGCATCCCACGGATTGTCGAGCGTCTGCTTGAGGCCAAGCGAGATGCGCCGCTTCACCGAATCGACTTCGAGCACCATCACTTCGACTTCCTGCGAAGTCGACAGGATCTTGCCGGGATGAACGTTCTTCTTGACCCACGACATTTCCGAAACATGGATCAGGCCTTCAATGCCCGGCTCAAGCTCAACGAACGCACCGTAATCGGTGATGTTGGTGACCCGGCCCGAGAATTTGGCGTCGATCGGATATTTCGCTTCGATCCCGTCCCACGGATCCGAAAGGAGCTGCTTCATGCCAAGCGAGATACGGTGCGTCTCGGGATTGACCTTGATCACCTGCACCTTGACCTGCTGGCCAATCGACAGCACTTCGGAGGGGTGGTTGACGCGCCGCCAGGCGATGTCGGTGACATGCAGCAGGCCGTCAATGCCGCCAAGGTCGACGAAGGCACCGTAATCGGTGATGTTCTTCACCACACCATCAATGATCTGGCCTTCGCTCAGATTGGCAACCAGTTCGGCGCGCGCATCCGCTCGTGTCTCTTCGAGAACGGTACGCCGTGACACGACGATGTTGCCACGACGGCGATCCATTTTCAGGATCTGGAAGGGCTGAGGCGCATGCATCAGCGGGCCGATGTCACGCACCGGGCGGATATCGACCTGGCTGCGCGGCAGGAAGGCCACCGCGCCGTCAAGATCAACCGTATAGCCACCTTTGACGGTATTGAAGATGCTGCCGCTGACCTTCTCATTGGCCTTGAAGGCGCGCTCCAGCCTGATCCAGCTTTCCTCGCGCCGCGCCTTGTCACGCGACAGGACGGCTTCGCCCAGCGCATTCTCGACGCGCTCGAGATAAACCTCGACCTCTTCGCCAACCACCGGCGCGGTGCGGCCAGGACCGGTGAATTCTTTCAGGGCAACCCGGCCTTCGGTCTTGAGGCCGATATCGATAACGACGAGATCCTTCTCGATGGCAACCACACGGCCCTTGATGACCGTGCCTTCCATCATGTTGTCGTCGTTGAAACTTTGCTCGAGCAGCGCGGCGAAATCATCGCGCGTCGGGGTCGTCATCGCGGCTTGCGCGTTCATCAGGTCTCCATAGGGCCTCTTCTCGAGGGCCGGCGCCGGGGGTGAGTGTTTCAGGGCAATGAAGACCCGGCGGTGTTCCCCGTTTCCAGGGAACAAGGCGCACGTGTCAGCGTGCGCAAACGGCGCGAGGCCGCCAGACCCTCATTGTTCAACAGTGAATTTGCCGCAAAAGCAGAGCAGGCTTCAAAGAAGCGCAGAACCCTGCAAGTCAACTTCAGCGCCAGGTGTGGATTGTAGCCAGAGCTACCCTTGCGCTAAATTTGCGCTGCCGTCGACAATATCGATGGCTGCTTGCAACGCCGCTTCTATATCCAATTTGGTCGTATCGAGCAATACCGCGTCGCTGGCCATCACGAGCGGTGCGCTGCTGCGTGCGCCATCCCGCGCGTCACGGCGCTGGATATCGGCCAGCACGGCCTCGTAGCTCGGACCTGCCCCCGTCGCCGCGAATTCGCGAGCACGACGGCGCGCCCGCTCCTCCGCACTGGCGGTCACAAACAGCTTGCAATCGGCATGCGGGCAGACGACGGAGCCGATATCACGCCCGTCAAGGACGGCGCCCGGCGCCCGGCGCGCAAAATCCCTCTGCAACTCCAGCAGTGCCTGGCGCACGGCCGGGTAGGCGGCGATGATGGAGGCACCCTCGCCGAGTTCGGCCGTCCGCAGGCGCGTTGCATCAAGATCGGCAATGTCGAGATCGCACGCGGCTCTGTGCGCCGCTTCCCTGTCATCGAGGTGCGCGCCATCAGCCATCAGACGTGCCGCCACACCGCGATAGAGAAGACCGGTGTCAAGATGATGAAAACGGTAATGGGTGGCGAGTTTCCGCCCCAGCGTGCCCTTGCCGGAGGCTGCCGGCCCGTCAATGGCGATAATCACTGTATCCGCGCTCCCAACTCCCGCATCAAGGGCATGAATTGCGGAAAACTGGTGGCAATTGTAGCACTATCATCGACTGTGACACCGGCTTCGCTCGCCAGCCCCATCACCAGAAACGACATCGCAAGCCGGTGATCAAGATGGGTTTCAACCACCCCGCCGCCTGGCACCCGCCCGCCTTCGACGATGAGATCATCGCCCTCGATGGCATAGCTGACACCGTTTGCCCTGAGCCCCGCAGCGACGGCCGCCAAGCGGTCTGATTCCTTGGCGCGCAATTCGGCGAGCCCGCGCATGATGGTTGTGCCCGAGGCGAACGCCGCCGCTACCGCCAGAATCGGATATTCATCGATCATGCTGGGCGCGCGCTCAGCCGGTACCTCAACGCCGGCAAGCCCGCTTGCCGAGACGATGAGATCACCCACTTCCTCGCCTCCCTCAAGCCGCCGGTTCTCGATCACGATATCGCCGCCCATCTCGCGCAGCGTCGTCAAAAGCCCGGTGCGTGTCGGGTTCATCATCACGTTGAGCAGCCGGATCTGCGAGCCAGGCACGATGAGGGCTGCGACCAGCGGGAAAGCGGCGGAAGAGGGATCCGCCGGCACCGCGACCTTCTGCCCGACGAGGTCGGCCTCGCCGTCGAGTTCGATTTTTCGCCCCTGCGCCCCGTAGGGCTCGATCCGGAGCCGCGCGCCAAAGCCTGTGAGCATGCGCTCGGTATGGTCGCGCGTGGCTTCTTTCTCAATCACCGTCGTCGTTCCCGGCGCGTTAAGGCCGGCAAGCAGGACAGCCGATTTCACCTGCGCCGAGGGCACCGGCACCTCATACGTGATCGCTATCGCGTCCCGTGCTCCTTGCAGCGTCAGCGGAAAACGGTGCCCGGCAGCAGACGAGACGACCCGCGCGCCCATGCGCTCAAGGGGAAGGATAACCCTTTGCATCGGCCGCCGGCACAGCGAGGCATCGCCGTCAAAGCGCGCGGTAATGCCGTGGCCGCCGATAACACCCATCATCAGGCGCGCTCCCGTACCGGAATTGCCGAAATCAAGCGCGTGACGCGGCTCAAGCAGCGCGCCGACGCCCACCCCGTCAACCTGCCATTCACCGGGAGCGTTCTGTCTGACGGTGGCGCCAAGCGCAGCACACGCCCTGGCGGTTGCCAGCACGTCCTCACCTTCGAGAAGCCCGGTGATCTCGCTTCGCCCTCGCGCCAGCAATCCCAGCATGAGCGAGCGATGCGAGATCGACTTGTCGCCGGGAACCTTAACAGTGCCACTGAGCGCTGGCGAGCAATCGGCGCGGGCGGAACGGGTGGGAGCGGAAGAGGTCACGAATGTTGTCCTTGGTGTCACGAAATGGCAGGCGGCGTGCTCCTAACACGGGTCGCGGTGCGCGTCATCGTCCCGACATCGGCTCCAGACGTTTTGACAAGCGCGATTGAATAGCTTAAAGGCCGCGTCCTTCCCGTCACAGCTGCCTGAAACGGCGCCTGAATCTCGAGGCCTTGGACCGTGGTAAAACCCGAACTCGGTACAAAACGTGTCTGCCCGGTCACCGGGCGGAAATTTTACGATCTCGGCAAGGATCCGGTCGTCTCGCCCTATACGGGCATTTCCTATCCGCGATCGCAGTTCGAAGTGGTAAAAAATCAGATCGCCGCGAAATCGGCGCCTGCCGAAGTCGAGGCTGATGATGAATTGCCCACCGAGGCGGACAAGGTCGAGGTGATCAGCCTCGATGAAGCCGAGCAGGAGCAGGCCGATGCGGGCGGCAAAGTGGCCGTGAGCATCGACGATGATGTCGAGATCGAGGATGATGGTGTCGAGGATGACACGTTACTTGAGGAAGACGAAGATGAGAATACGGATGTCGCCGATCTGATTGATGGCGACATCGAGCCTGAGGAAGAAGTTTAACCCGACCAGCCCGCCGCGCACTTGATCGTCGGTGGACCTGTCGTTAGTGTTCGCGCGTTCACCCCGCCACGCTCCCAAGAGTGGCGGGACATCTGATGGGGCCATAGCTCAGCTGGGAGAGCGCCTGCGTGGCACGCAGGAGGTCAGCGGTTCGATCCCGCTTGGCTCCACCATCCCTCTGTTTTGTCAATCAGGCTGGTTCGTTGATGAAGTGATGTTGGCGGGCACGCATTTGCCTGACGGGGCGCGGCTGGCGACGAAGCGGTGCTTGTCACTCACACCGGCTTGGCGCTGGCGGTCATCAGACGGTTAGAAGCCGCAGCACCGCGACCGCGACGCTGAGTGCGGTCATCGCTGATACCGCAAAAATCCACAGCCCGTCCTTGCTGTCATTGATCTCGATCATTCGACACCTCGGTGCTCATCATCGCAAAGATGTTCGAACATGGTTAAATTTGTATGAATCGCTACTGGAATCGGCCGTCACAGGCTGATGGTGTCGGGGCTTGCAGAAATCTTGTCCCAACACGATTTCGGGGCAGCATCGTCATCAGGCTGTTGCCCTTGCGTCATGACCGCGTCATTCTAGGCCGTCACAGAATAAAAATAACCGGAGGAGGGTGATATGGCCTTGTTTCATCGCAGAGGATTGGCCGCGCTGGTGCTGACGCTGGCATTGACCGGATCAGCGCACGCGCAGCAGAAAGTATCGATCGACTTCTGGCACGGCCTGCCGCAACCGCTGGGCGGTCTGCTGGAGCAGGTGGTGGCCGGCTTTAATGCTTCACAAGCGCAATACGAGATCAAGCCCTCCTTCCGTGGCTCCTATCCCGAGACGATGGTCTCCTCGATCGCTGCTTTCCGCGCCGGCAATGCCCCGCACATCGTCCAGATGTTCGAGGTTGGCACCGCCACCATGATGGCGGCACGCGGCGCGGTGAAGCCGGTGCATGAGCTGCTTGCCGAAGCCGGCGTGGCGCTCGACACCAATGATTATCTGCCAGCCATCCGCGGCTATTACTCGACCACGGACGGGAAGCTGATGTCGATGCCGTTCAATTCATCGACCTCGATCATGTTTTATAACAAGGAGGCCTTCCGCAAGGCTGGCCTCGACCCCGAAAAGGCTCCCGCTACATGGGCAGAGCTTCGCGCCGCCGCCAAGAAGATCAAGGAAAGCGGCGCATCGGCCTGCGCTTTCACCTCGTCATGGCCGACCTGGACCCAGATCGAGCAGGTTGGCGCCATCCACAATGTCGGTGTTGCCAGCAAAGCCAATGGCT
>NZ_JAKFWN010000020.1:0-43691 GCF_021731865.1 Raskinella chloraquaticus (SeqCode)
AAATGCGCGCCGGTGGGGCACATCGCGCTGTTGTCGCCAAATTCACCCAGCCGAAGCTTTGGCCCCTGCAGATCGACCAGAATGCCGATGGGTCGCGAGAAGCGCGATTCAAGATCACGGATGATGACGACGAGCTCGCGCATGCGATCATGGCTGGCATGGCTCATATTGATGCGGAATGTATCAGCGCCCGCCAGAAACAGCTTCGAGATCATCTCCGCGCTGGAGGAGGCCGGACCGAGTGTCGCGACAATTTTGGTTGAACGCCGACGCCTCATTTCGTTGCTCCTGACGAGGCCTCGGCCTCTTTGCCCGAGCGACCCGGCTCGGTCAGCTGAACTGTCCAGGTGGAAAGCTCACCGGTGTCAATTTCGAAGAAGCCGGCCCGCTCATGGCCGCGCGCCACGCACTCCCCGATATCGCGAATGGTAAAGAGCTTGGGATCAGCGCACATCAGATTGGGACCACCCCATTCGCCCCCGCGGTCATAATCAACCGCCCGCAGGTAATAGTAGCGCGCGCTCAGCGGCCCTTCGAGCAGGGTTTCACACGTACCGGGCAACATGTTCCACCAGCCCTCCGTTACCCAGCCCTGCGCATCCTTGTAGCCAAGCGCCACCCCGACGCGGCTCGACGTCTTGTTGCAGATGCGCAGATTGGCCTGCGCCGGCGACATGCCAACCCCCAGCCAGAGAACCGCAAGCAGCACCACCAAGGGAGCCCCGCTGGAAAGCCATTTCGAGTAGCGCCACCACCTTATCTGCATCATGGATCAACCAGTATGACACGAAGATCATTGACGTTGGTGAGCGTGGGACCGGTCATCACCAGATCACCCAGACGCTCGAAGCACGTCGTCGCATCATTGTTGGCAAGAAATGCGGCAGGATCAATCGCCTGCTCTCGCGCCCGCCTCAGCGTATCGGGAAAAGCCATCGCGCCTGCCGCATCATCCGGCGCGCCACTGCCCCCGTCGGTGCCATCGGTATCGGCCGCAAGAGCGTGAATGGCCGCGTTGCCATCAAGCGCCAGCGCCAGCGCCAGCACATATTCCTGATTGGGACCGCCACGGCCCTTGCCGTTCACCGTTACCGTCAGTTCGCCGCCCGACAGGATGGCCGCCCGCTGCCCTTGTGCGGCCAACCGGCGCGCCATGGCCGCATGCGCGCCCGCAACCTCCCGGGCTTCACCCTCGACATCCGCGCCAAGTGAAATGACCGGATATCCCAGCCGGTCCGCCTCGCGGCACGCTGCCTCAAGCCCGTCGCGCGGCCGGCAGGCGATGATGAAGCGCTCACCGTCAAGGCGCTCATCGCCGGGCTTCGGGCTTTCGTTTGCCGGATCGCCCAGCACGCGGGCAATCGCCGGCGACGGCCCGATACCAAACCGGGCGAGAACCGCCCGGGCGTCGGCAAGCGTACTGTCATCACCAACCGTCGGGCCAGAGGCGATCACCGAGGGATTGTCACCGGGTACATCGGAGATGGCAATCGTCACCAGCGGCGCCGGATGCGCGGCAACAGCCAGCCGCCCGCCCTTGAGGCGCGACAGGTGCTTGCGCACGCAGTTGAGCTCGCCGATATGCGCCCCTGCCCGCTGCAGGGCCCTGGTCAAAGCCTGCTTGTCAGCCAGCGACACGGCACCGGCCGGCGCCACCCAATTGGCCGAGCCGCCACCGGACAACAACACCAGCACCAGATCATCGGCCTGCGCCGCGCTGGCAAGCTCCAGCGCCTGGCTGGCTGCCCTGACGCCTGCCTCGTCGGGGATCGGATGACCGGCCTCGATCACCGCAACGCGCCTTGTTGTCGTTGCATACCCGTAGCGGCAGACGGCGCTGCCCGTAATGCGCTCGGGCGTGAGGCCAAGCGTATCGATGTAATGGGCTTCGGCGGCGGCGGCCATCGACGCGCCCGCCTTGCCGGCCGACAGGATGATCAGCCGGCCGCGCGGTGCTGGAGGCAGGTGGCGGGGAAGAAACTGCGCTGGTTGAGCCGCCCTGATCGCCGCCTGCAGAATTGACCTCACTTCATCGCGTTTGTGTGTCACGCTGCGGCTCTCATTTGCTCTTGACGATGGCGGGCGTTGGCTGCCACCGCCCGCGTGCCTTGACCCATCATTGAAACAAACCATTGGTGAAAACCAGCCCTTATCGCGCACCGCATCAGGCAATGACAAGGGTAGATGACACCAAACCGCCCCTCCTTCTGCGCGCTACTCGGGTATTGCGGCTTCAGGCGAAGAATTGCGGGGATGGCGGCACATTCACCGGTTTCAGCCTTGACCGCGCCTGACTTGGGCGCCATGCGATGAGCCTCAATGAAGCGACGGAGAAACCATGAGCGATATCGACATGACGGCGCGCGCCCAGATCAAGGCCATCGTCGAGCGCATCGAGCGGCTGGAGGAGGAGAAAAAAGCTCTCGCCGACGATATCCGCGATGTCTATCTCGAAGCCAAGGGCAATGGCTACGACACCAAGGTGTTGCGCAAGGTGATTTCGCTACGCAGGCAGGATGCCGAAAAACGCGCCGAGGAAGAGGCCGTCCTCGACACTTATCTGGCGGCCCTTGGCATGCTGGGTGATGGGCTGACGCGCGCGCCCGGCGACAACTGATCTTATGCCAGGAAGGAACGGCGCCGGGTCAGATGGTGCTCGGCCGCTTGGCCCTGATCGCCTGACCGCCAAAAGCCGACAAGGTGGGCGTCGGCCGGCGGCCAAACTGCGTCGCCAGCATCGCTGGCCCCATCGTGAGTTCGAGATTGCCAACTGACGGCGGCGTCATCGGCGCTGTCTCAGCCATCGGCGTGGGGGTCAACGTCCTGCGGTCGAGACGGCGATAATCAAGTTTGGCTAGGACGGCTTTTGCCACCTCGTCACGCAGGCGGGCAGCCAGCGGCGCCAGGGCTGACACCTGCTCGCCCTGCGTTTCAAGCCCCGTGGCTGGCGCGCCCGCCGGCTGATCAAGACGGGCGATCGCCGCAAGGCCGGCCTTGTCCCGCAGGCGCGCGGCAAGCGGCGCGAGCGCGGCAACCGGCTCGCCGTCCGTCTGCAATGCGGCAATCGACAGCTCATCCTGCGGACGTTGACCGACGGCCTCGCGCGGTCGCTCAAGCGGCAGGGGAATGAGCCTGCTGATGGCGCTGGTGGCCGGGCGCGGCAGCGGCGCGGGAACAGGCGCCGCGCCATCTTCCGCAACGCCAATCGTTGGCGGCTGAAGCGAGGCTGTCACAATCGGGCGTGGCAATGGGCGCGCCACCGGGCTTGCGACCGCACGCGGCGTATCAGCTACGTCAGATGCGGGCGCTGCCGCCGGTTCCTTGCCCACCGTATCGCGGGCGGCAACACCAAGCGTTGGCGGCGGCGGCACGGCACGCGCCGCAACCGGGCGCTGTGTCGATGAAACGATCTTCTTGTCGTCCTCATCCTCATCGTCGGATTTGCCGGCGCCAAAGAGGTTCGCCAGAATATTCGTCGCCGAACCACCCCGGCTTTCGGCCGGCTGCTTGTCGCTATTCCCCGCATAGGCAAGAACGGTTTCGCCGCGCTTGCCATCGCGCCCCAGCCGCGCCAGCGTCGTCTCATAGCCCGCAAGCGGTTTGCCATCGGCGGGCAGATGGATGGTATTGCCATCCGGGAACAGGCGCGCCAGCTGATCACGCGTCATGCGTGGCCAGGCGCGCACATTGCCGACATCCAGATGCACGAACGGCGAACCTGACGTTGGATAGAAGCCAACCCCGCCGCGCTGGCGCAGCATGCCGCGCTCGCGAATGCGCGACAAGGCGACGCCGGGCACGAAGAAATCCATGGCTTTGCCGCGCGTGTGCTGGCTTTCCTTGGCAACGCCCGCTGAGCGCGAGCGCAGGAAACTATTGGTCTGGCGTGAGCGAAAACCGCTGACCAGCTGGAGCGGCTCATTCCCGCCAAGGTCGCGATAGACCTCCCAGACGAGATCAAGCAGGCGCGGGTCCATCTCGGTCGGTTCATTGGTCCGCCAGTCGCGCAGGAACCAGTTGTATTTCTTCAAGCCTTCCTGATCGTAGCGGCCATCACGCTTGAAGACGACGTCGATACTCTCTCCGTTATGCGTGTTCTTGATGCGAAGCGACCGCGTGTCGCCATTGGCGTCCGCCGGCTGCAAGGCACTCGACAACACAGGCACGATCGACAGCGCACACACCGTGAGCAACGCCAGACGTTTCAAACCGTCGCGAGAATGAGTTCGCCCGCCAAACCACAAAATGACATTACCTCGTCCAAGCCCGCCACAGCGGCGTTCTGCCGATGCCTCATCCATTTTGTCCGAGCTTGGTTAACCAAGCCCTTCCACAACATCAATAATTGCCGTTCATGGCAAAGCTTGGGCAAGCATCCGGCGCCACCATGGCGCTTTCGGCAGGCACAGCGCCTCATTATGGCCGATTGCGATGTTGTTGACCAGTCGCGCGCGCGAAGCCGGCAGCTCATGGCAACAACACCGGTCAACCGGCTGGCTTTATCGGATCAGGGTCGCGCTTGTCTGCGTGGACGGGTTTTGCAACCCCATAACCTGCTTCATTTTGCGGTCAAGCCCGTAAATATCAGCTTGCCTGGACAATTGCCCTTCCGCGATCGACAGCGTGAAATAGGTCAGATGGACGGGAATACGCCGCTTCAATTTCACGTAGCTCTCACCCTTGCCATACAGCCGTTCGATACGCTTGCTGTCGAGGTTGCCTTCGCGCGCAAACACCGCATCGGCAAATTTCAGAGGCTGATCGACCCTGACGCAGCCATGCGACAACGCCCGTTCATTGCGGGTGAAAAGATGTCGCCCCGGCGTGTCGTGGAGATAGATCGCATGATCATTGGGGAACATGAACTTGATCCGCCCCAACGCGTTGCGCTCGCCCGGCGCCTGACGGAACGACACGCCGCCACTGCCCGACCGCACCACCTGCAGCCCGCGCCGGGCGACCGCCGCCGGGTCTCGCCGATAAAGCGGCAGGATCTCGTTCTTCAGAATGCCCGGTGGCACCGTCCAGCTCGGATTGACCACGATATACTGCATTTCGCCCGAAAACAGCGGCGTCGGCGTCGTCTGCTGGCCGACAATCACCCGCCCCTGATAGGCAAGACGACCGGTATCGATGACGCGCACGAGATATTCCGGCACGCTCACCATGACGAACGATGAGCCAAGCTGGCGCGGCAACCAGCGCCAGCGCTCCATATTGATGATGAGATCGGCAATCAGCCCCTGGTTTCTGGTGCTCGCTTCATCGAGCAAGCGGCCAAGCTCACGCCGAAGCGCAAGAAAGGCCGCATGCGGCGGGTTCTGCGCCTCGATGACGGCGACCGGGTTGGCGCTCATTGCCAGAGTATCAAGGAGCGCCCCAAGCTCCGGTTCGGGGCGTTTTGCAAAGACATTGGGTTGCAGCTTTGTCACATCGACGCGCCCGCCCATGGCATGGCGTGCATAGCGCAGCAGCGCGCGCATCAGCGCTATTTCACCAGCAGCCTTGATATCAGCTGACGCGCTCGCGGTGATTAACCCGAAAACCTTGTCATCGTAATCCTCGGCATTGAGGCCGTCATAGCGCGCGCCAGCCAGGCGTTTCAGCAGCAGCTGCGCCTGCGGCGACCAGCCTTCATCCGAAACAAAAAGCGGCGCAAATTGCCGCTGGCGATAAAACACCAGAATGGCGTCGAGATTTTTCTTCTCCGTTACGCCTGCGCGAATTCCGGCGGCAAGCCGCGCCTCGATCTGCGCTCCGAGCAGCGAGGAGGCCGCCCGGGACCCGTCCGTCTGTTGCGGCGGGGTCTGCGCCAGCACCGCCGACGGCGGCACGGAGCATAAACCGAGGATCAACAGCGCTGAAAAGCGCAGAGCATAACGACCACGGATCGGCATGCGGTTATCTCCTGTCGATCACCGTCGTTGCAAGGCATGACGCGGCAGGGCGTTCGAATCAACCGGAAAATGCCCGCAACAGCGATTTATTCCGCCGCCGAGACCGATTCAGCCAGGCCAAGCTCGCGCAGACGCCGATAAAGCGTCGAGCGACCAATCCCCACCCGGCGCGCCACTTCCGTCATGTTGCCGCGATAATGCGTGATCGCGTAACGCAGCAGGTCACGCTCGACATCGGTGATCGAGCGGATTTCCCCCACCTCGTCCAGCATGCTCACCTGCCCGCCGCGCATGGGCGGAGGCATCGAGACCATGTTGTGGGTTGCAACCGGCATGAAATCGACCGGTACCACATTCCCCGGCACGGGCGCCGCAGCGCTTGCCGACGAGGAGACCGCGGCGATCGGCTCGCGACGGATCGCTGCCTCCTCGAAGCCGTCGACCTGCGCGGCAATCTGCGGGAACTCGCTCACATCGAGGATCGACCGGTCACTGAGGACAACCGCACGGAACACGGCATTTTCCAGCTGACGGACATTGCCAGGCCAGCGATAGGTCGACAGCAGCCCCATCGCCGCCTCCGACACGCCATCAATACGCTTGCCTTCTTCTGACGAGAAGCGGGCGATGAAATGCTTGACCAGATCGGGGATGTCGGTGAGGCGCTCGCGAAGCGGGGGAATCCAGATCGGAAACACCGAAATGCGGTAGTAAAGATCCTCGCGGAACTTGCCATCCTTGACCTGCTCGACCAGCGTCCGGTTGGTTGCCGATATGAGGCGCAGATCAACCTTCATCGTCTTGCGCCCGCCGACCGGCTCGACCTCGCCCTCCTGAATGGCGCGCAACAGCTTGACCTGCGCTTCCAGCGGCAATTCACCCACCTCATCAAGGAAGAGCGTGCCGGTATGAGCCTCCATGAATTTGCCGGTATGCTTTTCCTGAGCGCCGGTGAAGGCTCCTTTTTCGTGGCCAAAAAGGATCGATTCAACGAGGTTATCGGGAATGGCGCCGCAGTTGACGGTCACGAAGGGCTTGGTGCGCCTGTCGGAACTTCCCTGGATGGCGCGCGCGATCAGCTCCTTGCCGACACCTGATTCGCCTTCAAGCAGAATGGGGATGGTGGAAGCGGCCGCGCGTTTGCCAAGCTCCAGCACCCGCACCATGCTGGGCGAGCGCGACAGGATGTCCTTGAACGACAGGCCGCCATCACGCCGGCGGTTGATGCGCTGGATTTCGCCCTGCAGCGAATTGACCTTGAGCGCATTGCGCACCGACACATCAAGCCGCTCGACCGATACCGGCTTGACGACGAAATCGAAGGCACCCGCCCGCATCGCCGAGACCACCGTATCGATGCCGCCCTGGGCGGTGAGCACGATCACCGGCTTGTCGATACCTGCTTGCTTGAGGCGCGCCAGCACACCCATGCCATCGAGATCAGGCATCACCAGATCAAGCACGATGAGCGCGATATCAGCCGACTCGCGCGAGGCCATGAAGCGCAGCGCCGCTTCACCGCCATCAAGCGTGATGGCGCGATAGCCGATGCGCTTCAGCGCCTCCTCGACCAGACGCCTCTGGATCGGATCATCGTCAACGACAAGAATAGTTTCTGGCATCAAGGAAACCTGTACGAAATTGGAACAATCGACGCCAACCATGCTTGCAATAGGTAAACAGCGTCTTTCCAAATGCTATTTTCTGCCTCTGCGACGTGCCGAAACGAGAATGTGTGAACAGCTGCTTAATCGATGCGCCTTCTAAAAGCCTGTCTTCGCATGCTAGCACTGGACGCCAATGCTCAACCGCGCGACAGGGACAATGCCAAACCGTGAATGCTTCCCCCCTTCCTGAATGGAATCTGGCCGACCTGTACCCTGGCGCCGATTCGCCGCAGCTGCGCGGCGATCTCGACAACATCAGCGGCACATGCGAGGCCTTCGCTCTCAAGGCCAAAGGCAAGCTCGATGCTGTTGCGCGCGAGGCGCCCGACACGCTGGCGGCCTGGCTGGCTGATTATGAAGCCATTCAGGACCGTATGGGTCGGATCGCCTCCTTCGCAGGGCTGCTTTATGCCGGCGAGACCACCGACGCGACACGCGCGAAATTCTACGGAGACGTGCAGCAACGCCTGACCGATGCGTCAACCCACCTCTTGTTCTTTGAACTCGAACTCAATCGCATCGACGATGCCGTGATGACGCAAGCCTTGTCGCACTCCCCGGCGCTTGCCGATTACCGCCCATGGATCACCGATTTGCGCCGCGAGCGCCCCTACCAGCTCGACGATCGCCTCGAACAGCTTTTCTTGGAAAAAAGCGTCACCGGTGCTGCCGCGTGGAATCGCCTTTTCGACGAAACCATTGCCGCCTTGCGCTTTGATGTCGAAGGTGAAAACCTGGCGCTGGAACCGACGCTGAACCGGCTCCAGGACACCGATCCCGATCGCCGCCGTGCCGCCGCCGAGGCGCTTGGGGTGACGCTCAAGCAGAATTTGCGCGTCTTCACCCTCATCACCAACACGCTTGCCAAGGACAAGGACATCGCTGACCGCTGGCGTGGCTTTGGCGATATGGCAGCCTCCCGTCACCTCTCCAACCGCGTCGAGCCGGAAGTGGTGGAGGCGCTCGTCAGCGCCGTCAAGGCAGCTTATCCGCGCCTCTCTCACCGCTATTACGCATTGAAGGCCCGCTGGTTTGGCAAGGAGATGCTTGATCACTGGGACCGCAACGCCCCGCTGCCGCGGGTGGAACAGCGTGAATTTTCCTGGGCCGAGGCCCGAGACAGCGTGCTCTCAGCCTATGGTCGTTTTTCGCCTGAACTGGCGGCGATCGCCGGCCGTTTCTTTGACGAGCGCTGGATCGATGCGCCGGTGCGCCCCGGCAAGGCGCCCGGCGCCTTTTCCCATCCGACCGTTCCCTCGGCGCACCCCTATATCCTGCTCAATTATCAGGGCAAGCCGCGTGACGTGATGACGCTTGCCCACGAACTCGGCCACGGCGTGCATCAGGTCTTGGCTGCTCACAACGGCGCGCTCATGGCGCCAACCCCGCTGACGCTTGCTGAAACCGCCTCCGTCTTCGGCGAGATGCTGACCTTCCGCTCCCTGCTGGCGGCAACGACTGACAAGACCGCGCGCCGCGCTCTGCTGGCCGGCAAGGTCGAGGACATGCTGAACACGGTCGTGCGCCAGATCGCCTTTTACGATTTCGAGCGGCGCATCCATGGCGAGCGGCTGCAAGGCGAGCTTACATCCGACGTCATCGGCAATCTGTGGATGGAGGTGTCGCGCGAAAGCCTCGGACCCGCCATCCGCCTGCATCCGGGTTATGAAACCTATTGGGCCTATATCCCCCATTTCATCCATTCGCCCTTTTATGTTTATGCCTACGCCTTCGGCGATTGCCTGGTGAATTCGCTTTATGCCGTCTATGAGCGCGCCGAAACCGGCTTTGCCGAGAAATATCTCGCCATGCTGTCAGCCGGCGGCACCCGCCATCACAGTGAGTTGCTGAAGCCCTTCGGCCTTGATGCGAGCGAGCCTGATTTCTGGACGCTGGGTCTGTCGCTCATCGAGCGCATGATCGGCGAACTTGAGGCCATGGGGTGAGCGATGAGCCGTTCGGTCTGGCTTGAATGCGCGCTCAACGGGCCCTGGGGTCGCGATCTCCAGCCGGCGATTCCTGTTACCGCAGACGAGATTGTCGAGGCAGGAATTGCCGCTCACGGCGAAGGCGCGGCCATCCTGCATTTCCACGCCTATGACGAGGTGACAGGGCGCCAGCGCGACGACGCAGCGATCTATGCACCGATCATCGAGCGTCTGCGCCGCGCTACCGGCGCCATCGTCTATCCCACTTTGCCGATTGCCGGCAGCGCGCTCTCCGGCCCGGGTGGCAGCGCCCTTGAGCGTTTCGCCCATGTCGAGGCGCTGGCGAAAATGGGCCTCATCGAATGGGCGGTCGTCGATCCGGGATCGGTCAATTTTGCCCGCCGTGATGCTGCCGGTCATCACATGCCGGGCTTCGTCTACGCCAACCCCGATGATCATATCCGTCGCGGTCTGGAGCTCGCGGCTCTGTATCGTTTTCACCCGAGCTTTGCCATCTACGAGCCGGGCTTTACCCGCCTTGGCGCGCATGTGGCCCGGCTCATCCCCGCCCCCCGGGCGATCTATCGTTTCATGTTCTCCGAGCAATTTGCCTGGGGCTTTCCTCCCGAGCCTTATGCGCTCGAGGCACATCTTGCCCTGCTCGCCGACGAAGCGGCGCATGCACCATGGATGATTGCCGGTCTTGGCGTTGATCTTGTCGAACTGATTGCCA
Organism: Raskinella chloraquaticus (SeqCode); assembly: GCF_021731865.1. Lineage (NCBI taxonomy): Bacteria > Pseudomonadati > Pseudomonadota > Alphaproteobacteria > Hyphomicrobiales > Phreatobacteraceae > Raskinella (SeqCode) > Raskinella chloraquaticus (SeqCode). The sequence goes on from NZ_JAKFWN010000020.1 coordinate 10,226, forward strand.
TGACAGTGGACAAAGGCGGGCATGTGCGCGCCGGCCTCGAGGACGCCCGCTTCGGCACGCCGATGGATAATGGCGTGCTGACGGCCATCGCCGCACGCGAAGTTGCGCGAGCCGGCGGCGCACTTGCCACACCTGCCATCATCCGCGCCGCCCTCAGCTGACGTGACGCTTCGCCGCGCCCCCTCCCTCGCCTTTCCCGCTATAGTGATCCACAGGCCACCATGAGCGCTGACGATCCTGAAAAGAACCGAATGAGCGAGCGCGCCCGGCGCTATGCGCGCGTTGGCGCCGGCGTTGGCCAGGCAACCGCCCGCATCGCCGGCGCCCGCCTCATCGGCCAATCCTCTCGCGGCAGCGAGGCTGCGCTCCTGCGCGCGGCTCTTGGCAATCTGCGCGGCCCCATCGTCAAGGTGGCGCAATTGCTGGCAACCATCCCCGATCTTCTGCCGCCCGAATACACGGCTGAACTGCAAAAGCTGCAAGCGCACGCGCCCGCCATGGGCTGGGCCTTCGTCAAGCGCCGCATGCAGGCCGAACTTGGCCCTGACTGGCGCACGAAATTCGCTGACTTCACCCATGAACCGTCAGCCGCCGCCTCGCTCGGCCAGGTCCATCGCGCCACGGCCCATGATGGCACGGCGCTTGCCGTCAAGCTGCAATATCCTGACATGCAATCAGCGGTGGAGGCCGACCTCAAACAACTCGATTTCGTCTTTTCACTGCACGCCCGCTTCGATCGCGCCATCGATACCAGTCAAATGCGCGGCGAGATCGCCGCCCGTATCCGCGAGGAACTCGATTACCGCCGCGAAGCGCGCCACCTCTTGCTTTACCGCCATATCCTGAGCCGCGAATCTTTGGTGCGGGTCCCTGATCTTCGCCCGGAACTCTCCACCGGGCGCCTGCTGTCGATGACCTGGGTCGACGGCGATCCTCTGCTCGATTACCGCGAAGCCTCGCAGCAAGACCGCAATCTTCTCGCCACCGCCCTTTTCCGCGCCTGGTGGCACCCCTTCAGCCAGTTCGCGGTGATCCATGGCGATCCGCATCTGGGCAATTACACGGTGCGCAGCGATCAGGGCGAGGCACAGGGTATCAATTTGCTCGACTTCGGTTGCGTGCGCATTTTTCCGCCGCGCTTCGTCTCCGGCGTCATCGACCTTTACGAAGGCCTGCGCGACAGCCGCCCCGACCAGGTGGTGCATGCCTACGACATCTGGGGTTTCAAGAATCTCAGCAAGGAGCTGATCGACACGCTCAACATCTGGGCACGCTTTATCTACGGGCCGATGCTGGAGGATCGCGTGCGCACCATCGCCGATGGGGTAGCGCCGTCCGAATACGGGCGCCGCCAGGCGTTTCAGGTCCACAAGGCCCTGAAGGAACGCGGACCCGTGACGGTGCCGCGCGAATTCGTCTTCATGGACCGCGCCGCCATCGGCCTTGGCAGCGTCTTCCTGCATCTGCGCGCTGAGTTGAATTTTTACCGCCTCTTCAACGACACCATCGCCAACCATGTCGAGGATGATCTCGCGGCTCGCCAGTCGCAGGCCCTCACGGCGGTGGGGCTGGAGCCTGCGCCGGCATAACTGGCGGCACGGGCAAAACCGCCGTGAATTCAAGAATAAGTCGGGCCACCTCATCGCCAGCCGACCATTGCGGCATATGGCCGATGCCCGCCAGCTCTACCAGGCGGCTGCCCTTGATCTCACCGGCAAGCCGCTCGGCATGCAGCGCATTGCTCACGATGACATCCGCGCCGCCGCACACGATGAGGGTGGGTGCAGTAATCTCACAATATTGCGGGCTGAGACGCGTGACATTGGCCTTGAGCCCAACCACATCAAGGGCATTGGCGCGGAAGGCCTTTGGTCGCAAAGCCAGCGCTGCGCCGCTGCGCAATTCATAGCGATCGGGAACCGGATTGGGCGTGAAGATCGACGGCAGCACTAGCGGCATGACAAGCGCGCCGAGGAACGGCGGGAACAGCTCCGAAAAGACGCGACCGATGACCGGCAAGGCCGCAATCCGGTTATGCCACGAAACCCCGCCGCCGCCCGGCCATGGATGGGTGGCGGGGGTGATCACAACGAGCCCTGCAACCCGCTTTTTGTCGATCAGCGCCACCGCACAGGCAACCGCAGCCCCCAGCGAATGACCGACAATGACCGCTTGGCCGACATCAAGCTGGTCAAGAGCCTCGACGATCATGCGGGCCTGCCCATCCGGCGCGCTCGCCGATCGCCCCGGCGGACGTTCGCTCCAGCCATGGCCGGGACGGTCGAAGAAAAGAATGCGCGCCTTGGCGCCAAGACGAGCCCCAAGCGCCGCCTCGCCATCGCGCGCATTGCCGCTCGCGCCGTGAATGACCACAATCGGCAGTCCCGGCACGGCAGACGGATCGTCCGGCGCCCGATCAATCACATGCAGCACCGCTGGGCCCGACACCGGCACTTTTCTGCCCAGCGCAGGATATTGCTTTTCAAATGTACGTGAAACGCGACGCGACGCCCACCACAGCATCACGAGCGCCAAAGCGGCAAGCCACAGGCTATCGCCTGAAAGGAAACTCATCCGCGCAGCCAAAATAACAAGCCCGCTCTCACCCCGGTCGCCCCTCGACCTGTGGCGACAGGCGCTCCACCTGCTTCTTCAACTGGCCGCGCAGCGGGATGAGAGCTAACGCCGATTGGAAGGCGGCGAACGCCTCTTTTTCCCGGCCGATTTCAGCGAGTATGTTTCCAAGCACACCCAACGCCCCGTAATGGCGCGGCTCCAGCGCCAGCGTCCGCCCGAGATCATTGATCGCCTGCCCGATCGCCCGCATCTGGTAGGCAACCACCGCACGGCGGAAATAAGCCTCGAAATGATCGGGGTTGATGGCAAGCAGCGCATCGAGATAATCAAGCGCTGTCGCATAGCGCTTCTGCGCAAACTCTTCCTGCGACCACTCAAGCAGGGTTTGCGCCGTTGCCCCGCCGCGCCGCACCCACAGCGCCGTCAGCGCGTCATCGATGGTTTCCGCTTCGGTTTCGCTTTTGGCCTCGCGCAATTTAACATAAAGGGCATCAACCAGCTTGGCGTAAGCCTCGGGCGATTGCGCCTCGCCGCGCTGTTGGGGATTGGGGCCGGGAGCCACCGGTTCGCGCTCGATCTTCTGCGGCACCCCGGTTTCCGGCTGGCCTGTCTCTTTCGGTGATTGACCGGCATCGCTCTGCGCTGCGGCAAAACCAGGCCACAGGGCAATCACTATAAAAAGGGCTAGCGGCTTCATTCGTGAAGCCTAGCCGGGTCCCGCCCGGCGTCAACCATCAATTAGCGGCAAGAGCACACAACCCGCCACCTGATTGTCAGGGCGAACAGCTCAGCCCTGGCGCGCCTTGAAACGCGGATTGGTCTTGTTGATGATGTAGACGCGGCCCTTGCGGCGCACCAGCTGGTTGCCGCGATGACGCCCGCGCAGGGATTTCAGTGAATTGCGGATTTTCATGACAGCCAACCTGGGTTTTCGAACCGGCACACCCGCCTGCGATAAAACTGAGACGGCGCACCCACATAAAAGGAAGTGGTGCACTAATGCAGCATGGACATTTTGTCAATTCTGCCGCTGCTCTCGACGGCTGACGCGTCGCTAGCGTTTCTGCTCCCATTCCACGAACTGTTTGAACAGGGCTTCCCGCTCGCTCTCCGAGAATTTGCGGTTTCCAGCCTTCTTGGCAAAACTTTTGAAGAATTCCTCGAACTGCGAGCGTAATCGCTCCTGATTGGGACCGCCTGCCTTGAATTTGGCCAGCGCCTCTTCGGCAACGCGATATCGCGTCCATCCTGGAACTGTGCCGGCGAAATTGATCTCCGCCCATTTGGCCTGGAAGGAGGCGGTCTTGAGCTTGTCGTAATTGTTGAAGAAGGCGTTGATGAAGCGCGATACGCGACGATAGCGGTCACTGTCACTTGCCCAGTTGAAAACGGCGAGCAGGTTGAGGACGGCAATCGTTTGCACCTTGCCGCCCGCCGGTATCAGATTCGGGTAATCAGTGGCTTCAAGCGCGGTTGGCAGATAGAAGTCGGCGAAGATGGAATTGTACTCGACCGGCAGAAAGTGAAACCCCGGCTCCGGCTTGTAGCGGGTGAACGCATCATTGGGTTTGGCGACAACGTGGACGACGGCGGATATCTCTCCGGTGCGCATCTGTTCCAGCGCGATTGCATTGTTGATGAACACCGGTTCAACCGTGATACCGAGGCGGCGGAAAACAATCTGACCGGTCAGATTGGCGGCGCTGCCAACCGTGTTGAATGCCACCTTCTTGCCCGCCAGATCGGCGAGAGACTTGAATTCGGAGCGCGCATAGATGTGCACTTCGGACAAGAAGAGCGGCGATATGTAATGAATCCGGCCTTTGATGCCGGGAATTTTCTGCTCCTGCTCGAAATAGTCGAGAACGTCAGCCTGGGTGATCGCGATATCGACGCCCTTCAGATAAAGCAGATCGGAGACGTGGCCGACCGCGCCGAACGTGACCATGGGAATGATGCGAAGATTGCTGCCATCATTGAGCGCGCGCGCTAGATCAGCTGCGTAACGGATATAGGACCCCTCCAGCAATCCGCCAGCAAGGCCCACCGTCCAGGAATTGATGTCGTTACGCCCAGGCAACTCCGCCAGCGCTTGTGCTGTGGCCGTTCGCGGCACGATCATTGTTAGAAGGGCAGCGAAAAGGCAGAGCTTTTTCAAGGCGTGCAACACAGATATGCGCATGGAAAATACTCCCCCGAGGCCAACAACAACGACCATTTGCTCTTCTGCTGCAAACCGACTGCAAAAGCGTGACTGAATTGTGGCTTTCGTCGTTATCAAAGGTCAGAATATTGCTAAAGACAAGAGCTGCTTTCGCTCATCGTTGGCATTTGATCGACAAAATTTGATCGCTCTGCTCAACTCGTGGGTTGATTAGCCCGGCACGCTCGATATGACTAGAGGTACACCCAAAGCAGAGGCGGGATGACAGCTGTCATGAGCTGGCTTTTCCTCTCTTGCGGCTGATTGAACCTGGTATCAGGGTCAGGGCGATTTTGTCGGTGATCGCACACATCAAGCGCGTTTGCCCCGATCTATGATGTCGAGAACGCCAGCCAGTGATCCGCTCAAGAGGCCGTCATGCACAATTTGTTCAATATCCGTTCCGCCTTTGTGGTTGCCGCGCTGGTGATCGGCTGGAGCGCAGCGGCGCAGGCCCCGCCCGCGCCGCAGGTGGTGGTCGCAACGCCGGTGAAAAAGACGATCACCGAATGGGATGAATACACTGGCCGGTTCGACGCCGTGGCCGCCGTTGAGATCAGGCCCCGCGTCGCCGGCTTCATCGAGCAGATTCACTTCCGCGACGGGCAGATTGTCCAGAAGGGGGATATTCTCTTTACCATCGACAAGCGCCCTTACGAGATTGCCGCTGAATCAGCGCGCGCCGACATCGCTCGTGCCCAGGCCCAGCTCGAACTGGCGCAAAACGACGTTGAGCGCGCCCAGCCGCTGTTGCAGAACAAGACGCTGACACAGCGCGAATTCGATAATCGCCTGTCAACCCAGCGCGTCGCGCTCGCCGCCCTGCAAACCGCCCAGGCGACCGTGAAGACCGCCGAACTCAATCTTGAATGGGCGGAAGTGCGGGCGCCCCTGTCCGGCCGCGTATCCGACCGGCGTATCGATGTCGGCAATCTGGTCGCCGGTGGCCAGAGCGCGGGCGCCTCGACCCTGTTGACGACGATCGTTGCCCTCGACCCTATCTACTTCGCCTTTGACGCATCCGAAGCCGACTATCTCAAATATTCACGCCTGTCGCAGACCGGCCGGCGCCCTTCGGGACGCGACACCCCCAATCCTGTCCAGGTGCGGCTTGCCGACGAGACCAGCTGGTCGCGCGAGGGGCGCATGGACTTTGTCGACAACGTCGTCAATCCCCGCTCCGGCACCATTCGCGGTCGCGGCATTTTCGACAACAAGGACGGCTTCCTCACGCCCGGCGTCTTTGGCCGCATGCGGCTGTGGGCAGGTGATCGCGAGGCGCTCCTCATTCCTGATTCCGCCATCGCCTCGGATCAGGCGAGCAAGATCGTTCTGGTCGTTGGCGAGGACAACATGGTGAGCGCGCGCACCGTCACGCCGGGCCCCCTCGCCGAGGGTCTGCGCGTGATCCGCGCCGGCCTCAAACCCGATGAGCGCGTCATCATCAACGGCCGGTCGAACCCGTTCGTCCGCCCTGGTTCAAAGGTGACGCCGCAGCCGGGCGAAATCAAGTTACAGCCGACCAACTGAAACAGCCGCGCATTTTCTGACTAATTGCTCGACCTCAAGCCTGATCGGACGCCTTACCCATGCGCTTCACGCATTTCTTTATCGATCATCCGATCTTCGCCAGCGTCATGTCGATCATTCTCAGCATCGTCGGCGTCATCGCGCTGCGTGCTTTGCCGGTGTCCGAATATCCTGAAATCGCTCCGCCGACGGTGAACATCACTGCCCTCTATCCCGGCGCATCATCCGAAGTCATTGCCGCCACCGTCGCCACGCCCATCGAACAGGAAGTCAACGGCGTCGACAACATGCTCTACATCACCTCCCAGTCAACCGGCGATGGGCGGCTGTCGATCAACGTCGTTTTCCAGCCCGGCACGAATATCGATCAGGCGCAGGTTCTCGTGCAAAACCGCGTTGCAGTGGCCCAGCCTCGCCTGCCCGATGATGTGCAACGCCTTGGCATTACGGTGCGCAAAGCCTCACCCGACCTGATGATGGTCATCCATATGATCTCGCCCGACGGCACGCGTGATCAGCAATATGTGTCGAATTACGCCACGCTCTTCGTCAAGGATGTTGTTGGCCGCGTCGATGGCGTCGGTGATACACGCATTTTCGGGGCACGCGATTACTCCATGCGGGTCTGGCTTGATCCAGCCCGCATCCAGGCACGCAGCCTCACGGCTGGCGAGATTGTCACGGCGCTGCGCGCAGCCAACGTCCAGGTAGCGTCCGGATCGATCAATCAGCCACCGGCCCAGTCGGCGGGAGGATTCGAGCTTGCCATCCGCACGCTCGGACGCCTGTCAAACCCCGACGAATTTTCTGACATCATCGTCAAGACGGACAGTGACGGCGCCGTCACCCGCCTGCGCGACATCGCCCGCGTCGAACTCGGCTCGCAGGATTACAATGTCAACGCCTATCTCGATGATGCCGTGGCAACCGCCCTCGTGGTGTTCCAGCGCCCCGGTTCAAACGCCCTGTCGACCGCTGCCGCCGTGCGCGCCCGCATGGAGGAGCTGAAGCAGAATTTTCCGAGCGGCCTTGACTACCGCGTTGTCTACAATCCGACCGAATTCATCCAGCAATCCGTCGATGCCGTTATCCATACCTTCTTCGAGGCGATACTTCTGGTCGTCATTGTTGTGATTATCTTTCTGCAGACATGGCGCGCCGCCGTCATCCCGATCATCGCCATTCCCGTGTCAATTCTCGGCACCTTCGCCTTCATGGCGGTGCTCGGCATCAACTTCAACACGCTCTCGCTGTTTGGACTGGTGCTGTCGATTGGCATTGTCGTTGATGATGCCATCGTCGTGGTAGAAAATGTCGAGCGTTATCTGGCCGAGGGCATGAACCCGCGCGAGGCCGCCCACAAGACGATGGATGAAGTCGGCAATGCACTGCTGGCGATTGCGCTGGTTCTCTGTGCGGTCTTCGTGCCGACCGCTTTCATCACCGGGCTTCAAGGCTCGTTTTACAAGCAGTTCGCCGTCACCATCGCCGTCTCGACGCTTCTCTCGGCCTTTGTGTCGCTCACCTTGTCGCCCGCTCTTGCTGCCCTGTTGTTGCGCCCGCACGGCCGAGCCGCCGCACCTACCGGCTTTTTTGGCAGAATGATTGCGGTCATATCAGCCCCGCTCAATGCATTCTTCCGCAGCTTCAACTGGGCCTTCGGCAAGCTGTCAACCGGCTACGGCGCCCTGACCAGCCGCCTTGTGCGCTTTGCCGTGATTGTCCTGATTGCCTATGCTGGCCTGATCGCGTTCACCTATGTCCGCCTCGCCAGCACGCCGACCGGCCTCATCCCCCAGCTTGATCGCGGCTATTTCATTGCCGCCTTCCAGCTGCCGCCGGGATCATCGCTCACCCGCACCGATGAGGTGGTGCGTAAAGCCAGTGCGCTCATCCGCAGCCGGCCAGGCGTTGATCGCGCCGTCGTCTTCGTCGGCTTTGATGGCGCGACCTTCACCAACGCCCCGAACACGGGGGTTATTTTCGTTCGCCTCCTGCCCTTCGAGGAGCGGGCCGCCAGGGGTCTTGGTGCCAGGGCTATTCTGGGCGATCTGCGCCAGCAGGTGGCAGCCATCAAGGAAGCATTCATTCTGGTCATAGAACCACCTTCGGTGCCGGGCATCGGCACCGGCGGCGGGCTGAAACTCTATGTGCAGGACCGCTCCGGTCGTGGCGTCGCCGCCCTCGAAGGGGCGGCGTGGGCGATGGCGAGCGCTGCCAATCCGCAGAACGGATTTGCGCAGGGGTTTACGCTGTTCAACACCAAGACGCCCCAGATTTTTGCCGATATTGACCGCACCAAGGCTGAGAAACTCGGCGTGCCCATCGCCCGCGTTTTTGAAACGCTGTCGGTCTATATGGGCTCCGCCTACATCAATGATTTTAACATTCTCGGTCGTACCTACCGGGTGACCGCACAGGCCGACAATCCCTTCCGGGTTGACCTGCGCGATGTCGCCAATTTGCGCACCCGCAACGCCAGCGGCGAGATGGTACCCATCGGCTCCGTTGCCAATTTCACCGATACCACCGGCCCCTATCGCCTGCCGCGCTATAACCTCTTTCCGGCTGCCGAAGTGCAGGTCGCCCTGCTGCCTGGCGTCTCATCCGGTCAGGGCATTGCCACGCTGGAGCGGCTGGCAAGCCAGCGCTTGCCACCAGGTTTTGGTTTCGAGTGGACGGAAATCGCGCTCCAGGAAAAGCTTGCCGGCAACACGGCCCTGCTCGCCTTTGGCCTTGCCGTTGTCTTTGTCTTCCTGCTGCTGGCAGCTCTTTATGAAAGCTGGCTGCTGCCGCTCGCCGTCGTTCTGATTGTCCCGATGTGTATCCTGGCGGCGATGATCGGCATCGGCTTTCGCGGTCTTGATCGCAACGTCCTGGTTGATATCGGGCTGGTCGTGCTGGTTGGCCTTGCCGCGAAGAACGCGATTTTGATCGTCGAATTCGCCAAGCAGGCGGAGGAAATGGGCATGAACCGTTTCGAGGCGGCGATCGCTGCCGCACGAACCCGGCTGCGGCCCATTCTCATGACCTCGTTCGCCTTTATTCTTGGCGTGGTACCACTCGTCCTGTCATCCGGCGCCGGCGCTGAGATGCGTCAGTCTCTGGGAACCGCCGTCTTTTCCGGCATGCTTGGCGTCACCTTGTTCGGGCTGCTGTTCACACCGGTCTTCTATGTCGTGGTGCGCTATTTTGCCTCCCGCCGCACCACAGCAGCGCCGCTGCCGCCTGTGCCGCCCGGTCAGGTCGATGTGTGATCAGTCGACCTCGGCAAGACGCGGCTTGGGTGTCAGTACGACGCAGAAATAGCTTTCAAATTCCGCCCCCAGCACGAAATGCTGGGCGGGGAAGCTTGCCATCAGATCATCCTCGTAAAGCGATACCGCATCGGCCCGGCACAGCACGAATTTGGCAGCCGCAACAATATCCTCACGATCAATGATCGCCAGCACCTTCATGTCGGGGTGGCGCTGCAGCCAGTCGTGAACCGCAATCACCAGAAGCGGGTAACCGGGATGGAGCATGTCATCGAGAATGATCAGCCCCTGAGCATGCATTACCGCATGCGCGAGATCAAGGTCGCGGGTGATCGCCTCGCGCGAATGCTCACCGTCGATGTGAAAAAGCCGCAAGCCGGCCTCGCTGCCAAGCTTGGCGCGGATATCGGCAGGCGACAGCTCATCGCTCGCACCTTTGTGAATGACGATGCCTGCCTCATCAATGCCGCAACGCGCCAGATGCTGCCGGAAAAGATCAAGCAATCCATCATTTGGCCAGTTGAAGAGATCGATGGCCAAGGCTTTCTCGCCCGCCTGCAGGGCATGGGCGAGCGCAATGAAAAACCGCCCCTCGAACGTCCCGATTTCAGCGATGGGACCATTGATGCCCATGTCGCTCTGCCGGCGCATGAGATGACAGGTAATCGTTGCCGCAAAGCGCGAGGACATGCCACGCACGCTGTCATAGAGAGCTTCGATGTAATGGTCGCAGGCGGCAAGTCCGCTGCGAAAGGCGATGGTCATGGCACTGTCCTGGGTCAGGCGGGGCGTGGTGAGTCGATGCGGGCGAACGGGCTTGCCTTCTCAAAGGCGCGCGCGGCGGTGAGCACGGTTTCATCCTCACGCAACCGGCCAACGAGTTGAAGACCGATGGGTAATCCCTCGCTGTTAAGCCCGCAAGGGAGCGAGATCGCCGGCGCCTGGGTGATATTGAAGGGGTAGGTGAAGGGGCTCCATTCCGTCCACTCATCGCCCCATGCCGCGACACCGGCAAAGCCCGGCGGCGGCATGTTGTTGCCAAACGGCAAGGCGACTGTTGACATCTGCGGCGTGAGCAGCAGGTCATAGCGATCATGGTAATCGTGGAAGGCCTGAATGAGTTGCCCGCGCGCGACCAGCAATCGCTCCAGAACCGTGGCGCCGCTCACCCCCTGCCCGCGCAGCGCAGCTGCGAGAAATCCCGGATCCATCACCGCCCGGTCGCTGTCCTTGAAAGCCCGCAACGCCAGCGCCGCACCCGCAAACCACAGATCATTGAGAATATCGCGCGGATCGCTCATGCGTGGATCGGCCTCCTCGACATGAGCGCCGAGTTCTTCAAACACCCGCGCTGCCGCGGCCACGCTTGTTTCAATTTCCGGATCGATCTTGCTGACGTGGCCAAGCCGCGGCGAAAAGCCGATTTTCAATCCCGTGATCCCGCCCTCAAGCCTGCCGCGACGATCAAGGGCCTTGTCGGTCCATGCCAGGAAATCACGCCGGTCAGGTGCCGTGATGAGGGACAGCGCGAGTGCCTGATCGCTGGTTGAGCGGGTGATGGCACCGACATGGGCAAGCTCTCCCATCACCGAAATCGGATAGGCCGGTACCCGCCCATGCGTCGTCTTGAAGCCGACAACGCCCGTAAAGGCCGCCGGAATGCGCAGGGAGCCGGCCCCGTCGGTTCCCAGATGAATGTGACCAAGCCCGAGGGCTGCACACGCCGCCGCCCCCGAAGACGAGCCGCCGGTCGTGCGATCAAGCCGCCACGGGTTGCGCGTCAACCCGGTAAGCGGACTGTCGGACAGCCCCTTCCAGCCAAATTCAGGCATCGTCGTCTTGCCGAGAATGACCACCCCAGCCTCACGCAGCCTTGCCACTGCGGGCGCATCGAACGCTTCCGGCGCATCCGATGTTGCCAGCGACCCGTTGCGCTTGGGAAATCCCTTGAGCGACAGATTGTCCTTCACCGTCGCGGCAATCCCGTCAGCCGGGCCGATAGCCGCCCCTTTGGCGTAGCGTTGCTCACTGGCGTGCGCCGCCACCAGCGCTCCCTCGCGGTCGATGAAGACGAAGGCATTGATCGCGCTCTCGCTGGCATCAATGCGCGCGAGCAGGTTTTTTGTTACCTCGACCGGCGACAAGGCGCGACGGGTAAACTGGCGGCGCAGCGCCTCGCCGTCCATGGCATCAACATCATTCATCGCTTCGTCCCCTGTAACCCGACGTTAGATGAGACAGGATATTTTGTCTAAGTAATCGCCACCTCACCTTTCCGCGCCCATCTGTGCTAAGCCAGCACCGTTCCAAAAATTGCGATCAACCCGGAGACATGATGTCTGGCATTTTCTGGCGAACCTGCCTGGTAGCGGCAACACTGGTGGTGAGCCCCCTTGCGCAGGCCGAGACGCTCCAACTCCTGGTCGTCGATATCGCCCGAAACGGCATCCAGCAACTCGTGCCGGGTTTCGAGAAGCTCTATCACCATCAGGTCGTCATCCAGTCAGCACCTGCAAGCCTGCTCCTCCAGCGCCTTGAAGCGGGCGAACGCGCCGACATCGTCATTCTTGATGCTGTTTCGCTTGACCGCCTGGAGGCGCAGAAAAAACTGCGCTACCTCGAAACTGCGGAACTCGGGCGAGCTGGGCTTGGTGTCGCCGTCAAGGCCGGCGGAACGTTGCCGGCGGTGTTTACCGAAGACGAATTCAAGACAAGCCTGACGGCTGCCCGCTCCATCGCTTATGCAGAATCGGAGACAGGATCGGCCGCGCAGTTTCATATCGCCCTGTCGAGGCTAAAGCTTGCAAGCCAGACGGCCACCAAGCTGCGTCCATTGGCGCGGCCCGACATGGTCGAGCGGGCGCTGGCATCCGGCGAGATTGACCTGGCGGTTGGCTGGGCCAATGAATTCGTCAGTCGCCCCGGCATCGTGCTGGCCGGGTTTCTGCCACATTCGCTGCAGAAATGGCTGGTCGTGCGGGCTGCGCGCTTGAGCGATGGCGAGCCGGCGCGCGCCTTCATCGATCACATCGCTGATGACGACAATCTGAAGCTTTTCACGCGGAGCGGTTTCCGCTAGCCCGAACAGACCGCCATCCGCGCCACACCTTCTGTCCAGTAAAAGGGGCCCATCGTCCATGGCCAAATCGCAAAAACCACAATCCCGCAAGCAACGAACGCCGGACCCCGAGAAATTATCGGCGTTCCATGTCTGCGGGCTCGACGACCTGACCGGCAACCACTTGCAGCCGGTTCTGGTGATGCAGGGGGGTGGCGCGCTTGGTGCCTATCAGGCTGGCGTCTACCAGGCGATGCACGAAGCAGACTGCGAGCCGGAATGGGTGATCGGCACATCCATCGGCGCGATCAATGCCGGGCTGATCGCCGGTAATCCGCCAGAGCGCCGCGTCGAGGCGCTGAGCGAATTCTGGAATCGCATGTCGCGCGATAACAGCCTGCTCTTTCCACCCTTCAACCTGTTTCCTGCCGCCACCACGATGATGCTGGGACTTCCTGGCTTTTTCGCTCCCAAGCCCCTTAACGCTCTGAGCGGCGGCGGACCGGCGCAGGCCGCCATCTATTCCACCTCGCCCCTTGAAAAGACACTGAGCGAGCTGATCGACACGTCTCTTCTCAACAGCAACGCACCGCGCCTGACGGTCGGGGCCGTCAACGTGGTCGAGAGTTCAATGAAGTATTTTGACAGCCGCGACATGCCGGATGGCAAAGCTTTGTCGGTGGCGCACATCATGGCCTCCGGCGCCCTGCCGCCGGCCTTTCCCTCGGTCGAGATCGACGGCTGCTATTTCTGGGATGGCGGCATTCTTTCCAACACGCCGATCGAAGCCGTCTTCGACGATAGCCAGCGCAAGAGCAGCCTGGTGTTTTCCGTCGAGGTCTGGCACGGACATGGGCCTGTGCCCAAAACCGTCAACGACGCGCTGACCCGGCAAAAGGATATCCAGTACGCCAGCCGCGATGACGAACACATCATGCGCCAGCGCCAGCTGCACAAGCTGCGCCATGTCATTACAGAGCTGGTTGGTCATCTGCCCGATGAGGCAAGCGAGATGGAGAACGTTGTCGAACTGGCAGCTTATGGCTGCACGACACGCATGCACGTCGTTCGCCTGTCCGCACCGATCATCCCGGGCGAGGATCACACCAAGGATATTGATTTCTCACCTCAGGGCGTGACGCGGCGCTGGCAGGCGGGACGTGAGGACACGCTGCGCATGTTTGACGCGAAGCCATGGACAAAGACGGCCTTCGATCCGTTGAACCCGGTCATTGTCCACAAGGATCCTGGCTTTGATAAACCGTCAAAATCCTAGAGTGTAGTGTGAAAAGGCGGAAACCAATTTTCCTATAAACGCCTGTGAAAACATGACGATAAGAGCGAATCGTGGTTCCTCATCAACGCAACCTGCTCCCGGATCGCGCGTTCGATGAGCCCCAGCCATCCCTTAGGCAGAGTGATCAGGCCCGCTCAGCCATGTCGCCACATATCCGTGAAGCCAGTCGATGGCGGTGACCAGCAGGAACACGGCGAGAACCGGGACCACGATACGAAATTCGCCGATGATCCCGTCTGTTAACATCAGGGCGGCGAGCGCAAACAGCACCGCCGCCGCCGCGACAATCGCCAGCGTCAAGAGGCTGCGCCCTATCAGCCGGGCAAGTCCTGAACGATCATCGATTGTGCTCACGGCCCCGCCGCTCTCATTGTTTCGGGATCGCTCTTGAAAATATAGAAATTGTCCACGCGTTCAATCTCGCCTTCGACCGAAACGAGCTGGCCGACAAAATCCGCAAATCGCCGCGCGTTGACGCCATCTTTATCATCGGTGAGCAGGAAATACTCCGAACCGCTGACCGCGCCGGTGCTGACAAAAACCGGTGGAACGCCCCCGACCAGGCAGAGATTGGCGCACGCCTTGTGCGCCAGCCCGTTGCCCGGGCTCATGGCGCCGCTATAACATTTGCCATCACAGATTTCGCCCGTCAGCCGCCAGCGGCCGAGTGATTGCGGCGGGGCGGGGTGCAGGACATCGCTGGCGGAGGCAACAACGATTCCTTCCTTGTCATCAACCAGCAGCATATCGAGCGTGCCGCGCTTCAACAGATAACCGGCAACCGTCACCCACCGCCCGTAAAGCCCGTCAGCCTGGCTCTGGACACCATATTTGCCTTCCCCCGCCAGCAGATAGGCGCGCGGCTTGCGTCCCTCGCCATCCGGCACGCGCAGCACCGGATAGGGTCTGGCTTCAAGAATGCCGCGCACCTCGATGTGCTGATAGCCGGTTACCGCCCAGCCGGGATCGGCCGTGCGTCGCGACAAGACGAGGCCAAGTCCACCCATCACCACGACAACAATGAGCCCGATGACTGCGAGGAAACGGCCGAGCGGCTGCGGCACCGCATTGATATAGCCGATGAAGAAGGCATCCTTGCCATCACCCGCCATCAGCCACCCCCTCGTTAACCGGTAACGGCTCGACGCGGGTTCCAGGCGGATTTGCCCGCCGGTCAAGCCAAAGACGATCCAGATCACGGCGCAGGCGATAGGTGGCGACCTTCTCGGTAAAGGGCGCCGGTGCGCAGCCATCTTCGGGCCGGTACTGAAAGCCATGCCACGGACAGGTGACGCAGCCATCAATGATACGCCCCTCGCCGAGCGGACCGTTTTGATGGGCGCATAGATTGGTCAGGGCCGAGAGCTTGCCATCATAGCGGAAGATCGCCACCTTCTCTCCCTCGCCAAGGTCGATGATGCGTGCCCGCTTGTCAGCAATCGTCGAAATCAGCCCGGCATCGACCCAGTTGTCATCGCCTGCCGTGCCCTCGGGCGCCCGGCTGACGGAGCGGGCGGCCAGATGCACGCCAACCAGACCCAGCGCGCTGGCGCAGACAATCATGACAAAGAATGGATCCCCGCTTCCCTGAAAACTGCCCAGCGCAATATGGGCAACAATGGCGCCATAGGCGAGGTAGATGAGCATGTGGAGCGATTTCCACAAACGGGGCGTCAGAAAGCTCAACCAGAAATCATGGCTGGTGAAGGCAAGAGCCAGAAGTATGACGAGGGCCAGAACGCCGAATATCTCGAAGGGAAATCCCAGCACCTGCCCGTAGCTGGTATTGGCCGAAAATAACGCCAGAAGCGGGTTGAGAGGGCTCAGGTTGAGATACCAGGAATAGACATAATAGACATGGGCGCAGGCAACCGAGCAGGCAATCACCCCGAAATGGCGGCGATTATAGAGAAGCGGCAGGAAGCGCCGGTCAAGCCGCGACAACGGCCCGATCGCCAGAATGAAGCTCACCAGAAGAAAGGCGCAGGAGCCGAACGCGCGCATGCGCAGGATCGCGTCATCGATGGGCCGGCTGACGAGCTGCAAGTTCGGCGCAAGTCGAAGATAGGCGATGATGTAGAGGAACATCGCCAGCAACACCACGCCATCATAGACAAGCTTGCTGCGGTACCAGATGACCGGCTTCAAAGTGACGCTCACCGCCCGCTCTCCACTGACATTGCCCGCTGGTCGATCGGCACGGCAGGCAGCTCGTACGGGCCGCTCTGGCGCAGCGCCAGTGCCGCAACCAGCATGATCGGCAAAACGACCGCCAAGGTTTTCCACGCCGCCGCGTGGCGCGCCAGAAAAGAGCGACGGACGCTCATATCAGCGCCCCGCCCCTGCACAATCTGCCACCATCGCCACAAGACGAGCGGCCACAACATGACAAGACCGGGCACGATCAGCGGGCGAAACGCGTAGGCGCCGCGCGCTGAGGGCTCAACACGGTCAATCCCCAGCAACAGGAACAGCAAAGCCGCCACGAGGCCAGCCGCGCCATAGGCATAAAGAAAGGAAACGATTGCCTGCGACACGACCACCCCGCACCTCGTATTGACAGGCGAACCTAACCCGAGATGGCTGTCGAAAACAGTAGGGAATGCCCGTAGACCGATAATCGTTTTACGAGTTTATGCGCGGGCATCAGCGCGGCAGGGCGCTGCTGCCCATCAGTTGAAGATCAACCGCGCGGGCTGCCTGGCGTCCTTCGCGAATGGCCCACACCACGAGCGATTGACCGCGCCGCATATCGCCTGCCACCCACACTTTGGGATGGTTCGTGAGATAGGCCATATCGTCGGCAACAACATTGCCGCGCTTGTCGAGCGACAGAGACAGGTCTTTCACCGGCCCGTCATGCATCGCATGCGCAAAACCGATGGCAATCAGCACGAGGTCGGCTGGTATGTGAAATTCGCTTCCCTCAACCGGCTGGCGACGGTCATCGACACGGGCGCACAAGACGCGCTTCAGCCTGCCATTCTTGCCTTCAAGCCCAAGCGTCGCCGCCCAGAATTCGCGCGCCGCCCCTTCGGCCTGTGATGACGAGGTTCGGAATTTGGTCGGCCAATAAGGCCATACGGTGAGCTTGTTTTCGCGCTTGGGCGGCTCAGGGCGAATGTCGAGCTGAGTGACCTGCAAGGCCCCTTGGCGGAAGGCTGTGCCGATGCAGTCGGACGCCGTATCGCCACCGCCGATGACGACGACTTTCTTGCCCGCGGCATGGATCGGCACTTCGGGGATGACCGGCTCATGGCCGACACGCCGGTTCTGCTGCACCAGATAGGGCATGGCGTAATGCACGCCCTCAAGCTCCAGGCCCGGCAGCTGCGGATCGCGTGGAAATTCAGCGCCGCAGGCAAGAACCACTGCGTCATGGGCCTCCACCAGCTCGCCTGCTGCCAGCGTATGGCCGATGCTTTGGCCGAAATGGAAGGTGACGCCTTCCGCTTCCATCTGGTTGACGCGGCGGTCGATCAGCCATTTTTCCATTTTGAAATCAGGAATGCCGTAGCGCAGAAGCCCCCCGGCGCGCGGTTCACGCTCATAAAGATGAACCTCATGTCCGGCCCGTGCCAATTGCTGGGCGCAAGCCAGCCCCGCCGGACCAGCCCCGACGATCGCAACACGCCTGCCCGTGCGCTTCTTGGGGGGCTCTGGATGGATCCACCCCTCCGTCCATGCACGGTCGACGATGGATTGCTCCACCGTCTTGATCGCGACCGGAGCATCCTCGAGGTTCAGGGTGCAGGCTTCCTCGCAGGGCGCAGGACAGACACGGCCGGTGAATTCAGGAAAATTATTGGTCGAGTGCAGATTGCGCGAGGCCTCCTGCCAGTCCCTGGCGTAGACGAGATCGTTCCAGTCGGGGATCTGGTTGTTGACCGGACAGGCCGTATGGCAATAGGGCACGCCACAATCCATGCAGCGCGCCGCCTGCTTCTCCACATCGCGCTCGTCAAGCGCCAGCGTGAATTCGCGAAAATGGCGCACGCGATCACCCGCCGGCTGGTACTTCTGCTCCTGCCGGTCAATCTCCAGAAATCCCGTGACCTTGCCCATCAATCCTGACTTTCGAATATCGTTGCCATCAACCGGCAATCTGCTGCCAATGCCTGTCCACCCCCGCAACCGCCATGCGGTGCGGCCAGCCCCATACCACCCCTATTCCGCCGCCTGGCGATAGGCCTGCATCTGCTGGATTGCCTTGCGGTATTCAACCGGCATGACTTTACGGAATTTGGGACGGTAGGTCGCCCAGTTGTCGAGAATCTTCCTGGCTTTCAATGAGCCCGTATAGGCGTGATGGTTTTCGACGAGCTGCACCAACCGCTCCTCATCATGACGCGTCAGGTCTCCGCCCACATCGACCCTGCCTTTGTGCTCAAGATCCCCGCCATGATGAAAATGGCGCTCAAGCAGCACCTCTTCTTCCTCCACCGGCTCAAGTTCGACCATCGACAGATTGCACCGGCTCTCGAACTGGCCATCCTCGTCGAGCACATAGGCGACACCGCCTGACATGCCGGCGGCAAAATTACGTCCCGTCGACCCCAGGATGACAGCAATGCCACCCGTCATATATTCGCACCCGTGGTCGCCGACGCCCTCGACGACCGCGACCGCCCCGGAATTGCGAACAGCAAAGCGCTCGCCGGCAACACCGCTGAAATAGGCTTCACCCGCAATCGCCCCATAGAGAACCGTATTGCCGACGATGATCGCCTTGTCAGCTTCGATCGTCGACTGCGCCGAGGGACGGATGATGAGAAGCCCCCCCGACAGGCCCTTTCCGACATAATCATTCGCCTGCCCGTGGAGGGTCATGGTGACCCCGCCCGCAAGCCAGGCACCGAATGACTGGCCAGCCGTCCCATGAAGATCGATCTCGATCGTGTCGTCCGGCAGTCCTTCATGGCCAAAGCGCCGCGCCACCTCGCCCGACAGCATGGCGCCGACCGCGCGATCAGTATTGCCGATATCGTGGTCGATCTTGACCGGGCCGCCACCGTCGAGTGCTGGCATCGCCGCAGCGATAAGCTTGCGATCAAGCACATTGGCGATGGGGTGATTCTGGCGCTCGCAATGGCGGATCGCCGTGCCTTCGCCTGCTTGCGCCTTGGCAAAAAGCCGGTCGAAATTGAGCCCCTTCGCCTTCCAATGGGTGATATCGTCACGCTTGGCGAGATACTCGCAAGCCCCCACCAATTCATCGAAACGGCGCACACCCATCGCCGCCATGAGTTCACGCACTTCTTCGGCCACGAAGAAGAAATAATTGATGACGTGCTCAGGCGTTCCCTTGAAGCGCCGGCGCAACACCGGGTCCTGCGTCGCCACACCCACCGGACAGGTGTTGAGATGGCATTTGCGCATCATGATGCAGCCGGCGGCTATCAACGGCGCGGTTGAAAAGCCGAACTCATCCGCCCCCAGCAGCGCGCCGATGATGACATCGCGCCCGGTGCGCAAGCCGCCATCGACCTGCAGCGCCACCCGCCCCCGGAGGCGATTGGCAACCAGCGTCTGATGGGTTTCGGCAAGACCCATTTCCCACGGGCTGCCGGCATGCTTGATCGAGGTGAGCGGCGAAGCGCCGGTGCCGCCCTCATAGCCTGAGATGGTGATGTGGTCGGCACGCGATTTGGCAACACCGGCCGCGACCGTGCCCACACCCACCTCCGATACCAGCTTGACCGAAATATCGGCCTGCGGGTTGACGTTCTTGAGGTCGAAAATGAGCTGCGCCAGATCCTCGATCGAATAAATATCGTGATGCGGCGGCGGCGAAATCAGACCAACACCGGGCGTTGAATGGCGCACTTTGGCGATGCTCGCATCCACCTTGTGGCCCGGCAACTGCCCGCCCTCACCGGGCTTGGCACCCTGCGCCACCTTGATTTGCAACATATCGGCATTGACGAGATATTCCGTCGTCACCCCGAAACGCCCGGAGGCAACCTGCTTGATGGCCGAGCGCATCGGATTGGCAGACCCATCCTCAAGCGGCATGAAGCGGTCGGCCTCTTCGCCGCCTTCGCCCGTATTCGACTTGCCGCCGATCGCGTTCATCGCCCTGGCAAGCGTCGTATGCGCCTCGCGACTGATCGAACCAAACGACATGGCGCCCGTTGAAAAGCGCTTGACAATATCGGCGGCCGGTTCGACCTCATCGAGCCCGACCGGCATGCGCCCGACTTCGTCCGCGCCCTTCAGGTGGAAAAGGCCGCGCACGGTTGTGAAGCGCTCGTTCTGCTCGTTCACCTCGCGGGCAAATTCGCGGTAGGTGGCCGGCAGGTTGGCGCGTACCGCATGCTGGAGATGCGCGACGATATCGGGCGTCCATGCATGGTCTTCACCTCGCGTTCTGAAGGCGTATTCGCCACCGATATCGAGCGTGTGACGCAGCACCGGGTCCTCGCCGAAGGCCAGGCCATGGCGCATCACCGTTTCTTCGGCGATCTCGGCAAAACCAATGCCGCCAATGGTCGAGGCGGTGCCGTAGAAGAAGCGGTCAACCAGCTCCTGTGACAGGCCGAGCGCGTCGAAAATCTGCGCCCCGCAATAGGATTGATAGGTCGAGATGCCCATCTTCGACATCACCTTGAGGATGCCCTTGCCGACCGATTTGATGTACCGCCGGACGACTTCGTCGCCATCAACCTCAGGCGGCAATTCGCCACGCCGCTGAATGTCACGCATGGTATCAAAGGCAAGCCACGGATTGATCGCTTCCGCTCCATAGCCCGCCAGACAGCAGAAATGGTGCACCTCGCGCGCTTCACCGGTCTCGACAACAAGGCCGACCGAGGTCCTGAGCCCCTTGCGTATGAGGTGGTGATGAACGCCGGCGGTTGCCAGCAGCGCCGGGATGGGAATACGCCCCGGCCCTACCAGCCGATCGGACAGGATGATGATGTTGCGCTCTTCATTGACGACGAAACGCTCGGCCTTTTCGCACACCCGCTGCAAGGCCTCCGCCATCCCCGCCGCACCCTTGTCGGCCGCATAGGTGATGTCGAGGGTCACCGTCATGAAATGGTTTTCCGCCATTTCCGAGATACCGCGGATCTTTTCCAGATCTTCGTTCGACAGGATGGGCTGGCGCACTTCGAGGCGCTTTTCATCCCACAGCTTGTGCGTGTCGAAAACGTTGGGGCGCGGACCGATGAAGGAAACAAGGCTCATCACCATTTCCTCGCGGATCGGATCGATCGGCGGATTGGTGACCTGCGCGAAGTTCTGCTTGAAATAGGTGTAGAGAAGCTTTGATTTCGACGACAACGCCGAGATCGGCGTATCCGTTCCCATCGAGCCGACGGCCTCTTGCCCCGTGGTCGCCATCGGCGCCATCAGCAGCTTCACGTCTTCCTGCGTATAGCCAAACGCCTGCTGCAGGTCGAGCAACGCGCTCTTGGCGCGTGGCCCGCTTGCCTCCATTGCCGGCATCTCTTCGAGGATGATCTGCGTCCGGTCGAGGATGTCGCGATAGGGATGCTGCGAGGCAAGCTCCTTCTTCACCTCCTCATCATCGATGATGCGGCCCTTTTCCAGATCGATCAGCAGCATGCGTCCAGGCTGCAACCGCCATTTGTGAATGATGCGGCTTTCCTCGATCGGCAGCGCCCCCATCTCGGAGGACATCACCACGAGCCCGTCATCGGTGACAAAATAGCGCGCCGGCCGCAGGCCGTTGCGGTCAAGCGTCGCGCCAATCTGCCGGCCATCGGAAAACGCCACCGCCGCCGGGCCATCCCACGGCTCCATGATCGCCGCGTGATATTCGTAGAAGGCACGCAGACCGTCATCCATCAGCTTGTTGCCGGTCCACGCTTCGGGGATCAGCACCATCATGGCATGCGCCAGGCTGTAGCCACCCTGGATGAGAAATTCGAGGGCGTTGTCAAAACATGCCGTGTCCGACTGTCCCTCATAGGAAATCGGCCAGAGCAGATCGATGGTATCGCCGAATTTCTCCGAGCTCATCGTCGCCTGACGCGCCGCCATCCAGTTGACGTTGCCGCGCAACGTGTTGATCTCGCCATTATGCGCCACCAGGCGATAGGGGTGCGCCAGCGGCCAGGCCGGGAAAGTATTGGTCGAAAACCGCTGGTGCACGAGCGCCAGCGCCGACGCGAAATCCGGGCTCGACAGATCGGGATAGTAGGTCGCCAGCTGATCGGCGAGGAACATGCCCTTGTAGGTGATCGTGCGGCACGACAGCGAGACGACGTAGAACCCCTCCATCGCCGGATCGTTCTGCGCGGCAACGAAGTTCGAGAGCACCTTGCGGATGATGTAGAGACGACGCTCGAAAGCCTCCTCGCTCTTGATCGCCGCGCCACGTTCGATGAAGCACTGGACCTGGTAGGGTTCCGACGGCTTGACGCTCTCGCCAAGTGTTGAATTGTCGGTTGGCACAACGCGCCAGCCAAGAAGCTTCTGCCCGAACTCCGAGCAAATCTCCGTCAGCCGCTTCTTGATCTTTCCGCGACTATCCGCATCGAGCGGCATGAAAATATGACCGACCGCATAGCGGCCAGGTTCTGGAAGGACGATGTCGAGCCCGGCTGCTTCCCGGACAAAGAAGGGGTGAGGGATCTGCACCAGCATGCCGGCGCCATCGCCAGCCCGCGGATCAGCCCCCACCGCCCCGCGATGCTCGAGATTTTGCAGCATGCGTATGCCCATGGTGACGATGTCATGGGATTTCTCTCCCGACATGCGGGCAACAAAGCCAACGCCGCAGGCATCATGCTCACGTTTGGGATCAAACAGGCCATGGGCGAGCGGTTTGCCCGGGCGAACCGTTCGGGCTGTCGTTGACAACCCGGTTTCCACACCCGTTACCGCATTGTGGCCAAGCGATTGATCGCCCATGCGTGCCTCCATCCGTTCCGTCCGTCATCGTCAGGGCAAACTGATCGGCTCTGCCCCTGCGAAAATATGGCAACATACCTGTCCTAAACGAAAGCGCACCCTGCCACAGCTTGCAACCCCTCACAAGCCGCCAGTGCCATCGCTCAACATAGTCTTTCGTAAACTCCGTCTTGGCCATACCAATGATTGCGAATAATGACCATCCACGGCAATCAAACACCAATCAACCGGCCCCGCGGTTGATCCTTGCGTTTTACGCAGCCACATTGTGGGCTTGGTATTCAAATTTGGGAAAGCAGCAGCAATGTCATTTGCGAGCGACAACTGGGCGGGTGCCAGCACACCCGTCATCAATGCGGTATCGGCAGCCATGCAGGCCGGACCGGCGACCGCCTATGGCGCCGACGAATGGACCGGGCGGGCTGAACAATCCATTTCAGCCTTTTTCGAGCGCGATTGCGCCGTTTTTTTCATGACCTCCGGCACGGCCGCCAACGCGCTGGCGCTTGCCCATGTAACGCCGCCCTGGGGCACCATCTATGCCCATGAGATGGCACATGTCGCGACCAGCGAATGCGGCGCGCCGGAATTCTACAGTGGCGCCAAACTCCATGGCGTTGCAGGGGCAGGCGCAAAAATCGCGCCGCAAGCGCTGGATGCGGCCATCTCCCGGGCCCGGCGGGGAGATGCGCATTCGACGCAGCCAGCGACCTTGAGCCTCACCAATCTCACCGAGTGCGGCACCTGCTATACACCCGCCGAAATCACCGCGCTCGCGGCTCTGGCGCATGCGCATCATCTCACCGTCCATCTTGATGGCGCCCGTTTCGCCAATGCTCTCGTCAGTACCAATGCCAGCCCCGCCGCCATGACATGGCAAGCCGGTGTCGACGTCATGTCGCTCGGCGCCACCAAGAACGGCGCCATGGCGGCCGAAGCGGTCGTTTTCTTCGATCCTGCCCGCGCCAGTGATTTTCTCTATCGTCGCATGCGTGGCGGCCATCTTTTATCTAAAATGCGGTTCGTTGCCGCCCAGGTCGAGGCCTGGTTGAAAGACGATCACTGGCGCGATCTGGCAGCCCATGCCAACGCCATGGCCAAGCGCCTTGCTGATGGCCTCGTCACGAGCGGATTGATGCTCGCCTGGCCAGCTGACGGCAATGAGGTGTTCCCCATCATGCCGATGGCGCTTGCCGATCACTTGCGTCAGTCAGGCCATGTTTTCTACCCCTGGCCAGGCGCATCATCACTTGCAGCTGGCGCGAGCCTGAAACCGCATGAGGAAATTTCCCGCCTTATCTGTTCGTTTCAAACAAAAGTGACGGACGTGGATGATTTTCTTGCCGCGCTCGCCACCGCGCGCCGCCAGGCCTGAGAGAAACTGCAAAAAGGAGAACGATATGGGCGAACGTGTAGCCATCATCACCGCCGGCGGCAGCGGCATGGGGGCGGCAGCTGCCCGCCGTCTTGCGGCTGACGGCTTTTCGGTCGCCATCCTCTCCTCGTCCGGCAAAGGCGAAGCCCTGGCCGGGGAACTGGGCGGCCTTGGCGTCACCGGTTCCAACCAGTCGAATGCGGATCTCAGCCGCCTTGTCGACCGCACGCTTGAGCGCTGGGGGCGCATTGATGTCCTCGTCAACAGCGCTGGCCATGGGCCACGCGCCCCTCTCCTCGACATATCGGACGAGGACTGGCATCGCGGCATGGAGGTGTATTTCCTCAATGTCGTTCGCCCGGCACGGCTGGTGACCCCGATCATGCAGAAGCAGAAGGGCGGGGCGATCATCAACATCTCGACCTTCGCCGCCTTCGAGCCGGACGCGAATTTTCCCACATCCGGCGTCTTTCGCGCCGGGCTTGCCGCCTATACCAAACTCTTTTCCGACCGCTACGCGGCTGAAAACATCCGCATGAACAACGTTCTTCCCGGCTTCATCGACAGCTTCCCGCCGAAGGAGGAATTCCGCAGCCGTATTCCGCTCGGGCGCTATGGCAAGGTGAGCGAGATTGCCGACACCATCGCCTTTCTGGCATCGCCCGGCGCTGCCTATATCACGGGGCAGAATTTGCGCGTGGATGGCGGGATCACCCGGTCCGTGTAAGCGCATCCTCGAGCCCACAAAAAAGGCGCCCCTCTGGGAAGGGGGCGCCCCTTGTCAGTTTAACCGCTCCGAAACGCTCAGGCGGCCGTCTTGACGCCTTCAATCTTGGCGCCTTCCAGCGCCCGCGAAGCACCGGCCTTGATCGGAATGAGCTTGGGCTTCTTGGCTTCCGGGATCTCGCGCACCAGATCGATGTGCAGGAGGCCGTTTTCCAGCACCGCACCCACCACCTGGACATGATCGGCGAGCTGGAAGCGCCGCTCGAAGGAACGCCCGGCAATGCCCTGGAACAGCACCTCGCGCTGATCGTCAGCTTTTTCGGCCCTGTCGCCGCGCACCGTCAACGCCAGTTCCTTGACCTCGATGCTGAGGTCCTTTTCGGCAAAGCCGGCAACCGCGATCGACACGCGATAGGCATTTTCCGCCGTGCGCTCGATATTATAGGGCGGATAGGCCGGCACGGTCTCGGCGCCACCGACCTGATCAAGAATCTGGAACAGCCGGTCGAAGCCAACGGTTGAACGATAAAGCGGGGAAAAATCGATACGCATGACATATCCTCCTCAAGAAGCGACATGATGGCGACCACAGGCGCAGGCCCGCAGGCGCACGTGAACACAAACCGGCCCACGGGGCCCGGCCTGTCATGGCTCCCGGTTGGGCCGCCACAAGGGTGATGTAGGAAACGATCAAACGGACACAAGGGCGGCGACAGAAAAAATATAACAAACGCGGCTGAAACCGGGCGGATCAGATGAATCGGGCGTGAACAGGCAGGTAGCGTCCGGTTCAAGCAGGCGCCGGTATACGGGACGCCAACATGATCGCTTTTTGCCTGCCGGATATCCTTATGCGTCGTCGCTCCCTCTTTCTCATCCTTGCCAGCCTGTCGGCGCTCACCTTGCCGTTGGCTGCCCAGATCTTCACCAGCAAGCCGGCAGCGCCTCCGGATAGCGAGACGATCAGCGCTTTGCTGCTGCGGCGCGGCTATCGCCACCTGGGTGACATCCGCAAACGCGGCGATGTCTATCTGGTGAGCGCGACCAGCGCACGTGGCGACCGGCGCCAACTGGTCGTAGCCAGCGATGGCACGATTGTCGGCGAGCGTCCTCACCCCTGACCGGGCGCTCCGCGCCACGTCCCTCAGTGCCATGCCGGCCAATCAGCTCTAGGTTAGCGCGCGAGCGACTGGTAGAGGGACATGATACGATTGAGGTCTTGTGTCAGGAGCCGGACCGGATCCCGACCCTGATCGTCCCTTCTGTCCGCGAGAGCGTCGATGCCGTTGATCGCCACCCCTGCTAATCCCGTTCCTGATGGCGCACGCGTGGAGATGATCCAGGCAAGCGACGCGATCAGCCTGCGCACGGCCAGCTGGCTTGCCACATCCGGCCAGGGCCGGGGCACCATCTGCCTGTTACAGGGGCGGGCCGAATACATCGAAAAATATTTCGAGACCATAACCAATCTGCGCGCCAAAGGCTTTGCGGTAGCGACCCTTGACTGGCGGGGCCAAGGCGGCTCTCAACGCTTGTTATCCAACCCGGGCAAGGGCCACATCAGCCATTACGACCGCTATGAAACCGATCTGGTGGCCCTGTTCGAGCAGGTCGTCAGGAAAGATTGCCCGCCGCCCTATTACGCGCTTGCACATTCAACGGGCGGTCTGATTGTGCTGCGCTTCATGACCCGCCGGGCACGCTATTTCGAACGCGCGGTATTGACCTGTCCCTTTCTCGGGCTTGGAACATCCTATGAGCCCGTGGCCATCGCCCGTCTTCTGGTGCGCGTGGCAAACGAGACCGGCTTCGGGCGATTTTTTATCCCGACCGGCAGTGCCAAGCCCGGCGACAACCAGCCGTTTCTCGGCAATGTGCTGACGTCGGATGAGGCGCGCTATGCGCGCAACGCCGCCATCATCGCGGCAGCGCCGCAGCTAGGCATCGGCTCCCCGACCATCGGCTGGGTCGGCGCCTCGCTTGCTGCCATGGCCGATATCGAGAGTGAAGGTGTGATGGAACAGACCAAGGTGCCTTTACTGATCCTCAGTTCTGGTAACGACGCTATCGTTTCCAATCGCGCCATTGACGCCATCGCCCGGCGTCTGCCGATGGCCCGCCATCTCACGATCACCGGTGCCCGCCACGAATTGCTGATGGAACGAGATATCGCGCGTGAGCAGGTCTTGGCGGCGATTGATACTTTTTTCAGCGATGACAGTGGCCGAACACGCTGATCAACGCCGCTTCACGCCGCCACCCGCCTTGTTGAAGCAAATTGCGTTTACACGGCATCGCAACCTGCTCTTATCTTGTTGTTTTCGCATGCTGTTATCGAAAAACAGGCTTCACTTTTTCGCAGCATGCTCTAGCCGTTGAGGTGACGCAACGCCGGCTCAATGAGCCGCCTGTCGCCCACCGCCAGAACATCGCCACCGGCTCGGGCACGCCTGCCCTGCCAGTCGACCACGGCGCCGCCGGCAGCCTCGATGATCGGCACGGCGGCGATGATGTCATGGTCATCGAGCCCCGTCTCGACCACCATATCAATGGTGCCGAGCGCCACCAGGCAGAACGCGTAACAGTCGACACCAAAGCGTGTAAGCTTCACGCTGTGGCTGAGCCGCGAAAACCGCTCGCTCCTGTCGCCACGGAACAAGGTGGGGCTGGTTGAAAACAGCGTTGCCTCGCCAAGGCCGGCACAGCGGCGGCAATGCAAGGGCGCGTCAACCCCGCCGCGTCGATAACGCGACCGGCCACCGCCACCATAAAACCGCTCATCGGTAAACGGATGGGCGATCGAACCGAGGCATGGCTCGCCCCCCTGCATGAGGCCGATCATGGTTCCCCACAGCGGCATGCCGGACACGAATTGCCGCGTCCCGTCAATCGGATCGAGATGCCAGACGCGACCGGCCTGCGGCTTGTGGTCGGGAAATTCCTCGCCCGCGATCCCGTCATCAGGATATCGCGCCATGATGAGACGCCGCAACGTCAGCTCCGCCTGGCGATCAGCTTCCGTCACCGGATCAAAATCACCCGGCTCATTGCCCTTGCTGTCGACAACCAGATGCCCCCGAAACATCGGCAAGGTGACCGCCTGCGCCGCATCATTTAATTCGTCAAGAAAGAGAAATTCGTCGCAAACCATCGAACCACCTGAATTCCGAGCGGGATTGATATAGGTATTTTATCGCAGTGCAAAAAAGTCGCAGCCTGATGACGCTGCTGCCACAAGGGATACCCCTCATCATTTTTCGTGAATTTTCATAAGAATGCTTCAGTCAAATAAATTTTGTTCCAGAAAACACCTCATATTTTATTATTTTTTGTCGATTCTTTCTGTTGCGCATAGCTGACCAAACGCCAGCGCATGAACCTTGCGGCATTTTACGTTGCGGCGCACTTGCATTTTCTTTTGCACTGCACCATTATCGTCATGAGCGGTGAGACGTTGCTGCGTCGCACCGCTGCCCTCCTTGGGCGTTTCCTCCCTAGACTTGGGCCGTTCGCCAACGCGGACGGCCCCCTTTTCTTCAAGTCTGGTCGTGGGTCCCGGCACATCGATTGCAATCTCTGTACAGTCTTACTCGGCGGCAGCCGCCGCGCTGTCTGAGAGCGGCGTATCAAGCGCAATCAACGTCTCGGCTAAAATCATCAGATGGGCTTGCAGCCGCTCGAAATCAGCGGTCTTCGTGCATGTGGTTTCATCAAGATAGAGAGCGCGGTTGATCTCGATCTGGATGGCGTGCCAGCCGATGGCCGGCGTTCCGTATTGCTCGGTGATATAGCCCCCGGCGTAAGGCTTGTTGCGCAGGACGCTGTAGCCAAGCCGCGTCAATGTCAGTTCCACATGGTCGCTCAACTCGCAGGCGCAGCTTGTGCCATGGCGATCACCGATGATGAAATCAGCCCGCATGCGCTCCCCGCCCTGGCGCACAACAGAGGGCATCGAATGACAGTCAACCAGCACCATATAACCGAATGTCTGGCGCAGGCGCTTCATCAGCCCGTTGAGCGCTGCATGATAGGGCTTGTGGAAGAGATCAATGCGCGCCAGCGCCTCATTCACCTTGAGCGGGCTGGCGTAGATTTCCTCGGCATCAGCCACGACGCGGGCGATCGTGCCAAGCCCGCCCGCAACGCGCAGCGAGCGCGTATTGGCAAAGGCCGGCAAACGCCCGCTGAACATGCGCGGGTCAAGCTCATAAGGCTCGCGATTAACGTCAAGGAAAGCGCGCGGGAAATGGGCGCGCATCAGCGGTGCGCCGCGCTCGACAACACCTGCAAACAACTCGTCAACAAAAGCATCTTCCGAGCGGCGCAGGGTGAGGGCGTCAAGCCGGGAGGCTGCCAGAAATGATTTGGGATAATGATTTCCCGAATGAGGGGAGTTGAAAATAACGGGCGCACGCAGCATCTGCGGCTCCATGATGTCGAATGCCGGCCGTTCGAGCGGATCGCTATAGTCCATGAAATCAGCCTTCGCCTGAGAGGTTATCATCAAAAACGATCCGCCACCTGGCGGATATCTTCGTCAGCCCGCCAGCATCCACCGGCCCCATCGATGTCCGGCGCCGCACACCTCCCGCTCCAACGGCTTTCGACGAATAAGGACCATGATATGTCATTAATCTGCAATAGAGTGCACGAAAATTTACGCTCTGTTAAGCATGTTGGATGACATGATAATGTGATGACGATGAACGCAGCGCGGTGTCATTCGCGCTGTCGGCACTGGAAGTTAACCGCGCAGGTCCTTTATGACAAAAATCCTTCTGGCAGAAGACGATCACAGCTTGCGTCGCTTTCTCTCCAAGGTTCTGACAACAGCTGGCTATGAGGTGACGTCCTTCGACAATGGACGCTCCGCCTTTGAGCGGTTGCGTGAAGAACCGTTCACACTCCTGCTGACCGACATCGTCATGCCGGAAATGGACGGCATCGAACTCGCCCGCCGCGCCACCGAAATCGACCCGGCGCTGAAGGTCATGTTCATCACCGGCTTTGCGGCGGTGGTCCTCAATCCTGATTCGAACGCCCCGCGCGACGCGCGTGTGATCTCCAAGCCTTTTCACCTGAAAGAACTTGTGGGCGAAGTCCAGCGCATGCTCGCCGCCTGACACTTTACAAATAACAACCAAGGCTTGCAGCCCTTCACTTGATCGGTTAAGAGCCTTTTCCGTCTTGCGGAATGGGTGCGTAGCTCAGCGGGAGAGCACTTCCTTGACATGGAAGGGGTCACAGGTTCGATCCCTGTCGCACCCACCATCCCCTTCCCTGCTCATGACAAAGAATGCTTTCCTGTGTCGCCGCCGCCGGCACCACGTCTTCACGGCGTCTTGCACGCTCCATGACGAGGTCCGCCGGCGTGTCCTGTGTCTGACAGGCTGGATTAGGTCAAAGTTTGAGGCGCTCCGACAATGAATCTGAAGGCCCTGCAGTGCCTGGTCGCCATTCACGACAGTCAGTCCTTTCTCGAGGCAGCAAGACGCCTTGGCTTCAAGCAATCCTCTGTCAGCATGCATATCAAGGCGCTTGAGGACGAATTGGGCGTCGCACTTTTTGACCGCTCCGTGCGCCCGCCGGCGATGACGGAGGCGGCGATTGCGATTGTCCGGCCCGCACGCGAGATCCTGGGTCTGGTGCGCTCCATCGCCGAGACCGTGAAGGCCGGAGACAGTCTCACCGGCCGTCTGACCCTTGGCGTTATTCCCACTGCCTCATCAAGCCTGCTGCCTGATGCGCTGCTCGGACTGGGGAGGCGCTATCCAGGCATCCGCATCACCGTTGAAAGCGGCCTGTCCGGCTCGCTCGTCGATCATGTGCTGGCGGGCAAGCTTGACGGCGCCGTCATTACCGAGCCGCCGGCCCTGCCGCCCGAGCTGCGCTGCGAGACCATCCTGCGCGAGCGGCTCATGATCATTGCCGCTCCCGGCTTCAAGGGCACTCTGGGGCTAGCCCAAAGCGAACACCACCCCTTCATCCGCTTCAATCGTCGGGTCGGCGTTGGCGAGATCATTGACCGCTATCTGCAGCGCAAAGGGCTCCATCCCGAAGAGCATATGGAGCTTGATTCGCTTGACGCCATTCTCGCCATGGTCGAACGCGGCCTGGGTATCGCCATTGTTCCCGAGCGCAGCCTGGGCAGCGCCCGGCGCGACATGATCAGGCTGTCGTTTATCGATGATCCCGAAGCCTCGCGCAATGTGTCGCTGATCTTCCACGCACAATCGGCCAAATCAGCCTTGCTGCTCGGGCTGCTCAATTCGTTCCGTGTCACCGCGTCTGCCGGTTCGCGACTTGCAAGCGGGTCGTAATCTTTCATTAAATGTCGAAATAATGAATTTAGCGCGCGTGAAATTTCGTTTGATTGATTTTAGCGACACTGCCATACTGTCACAATCACGTTTTGGTGACAGGAGGGCAGATCATGTCGTTGACCCTGACAGCAGACCAGTCGGCGTTGCGCGAGCGCGCCCGCGACTTTGCCCTCCACACCGTTCGCCCGCGCGCCGCCGCCATTGATCGCAACGGCGATTACCCGCTTGATATTGTCACGGCGCTGACAGCTGAAGGCTTCATGGGCATGACCATTCCGCTGGCTTATGGCGGCCAGGGACGCTCCTTTTTCGATGCCGTGCTGGTGGTCGAGGAGATGGCAAAACAATGCGCCGTCACCGCCCGCATCGTCGTTGAGGCCAATATGGGCGCACTGGCCGCCATCATGCATTATGGCAGCGAAGAGCAGAAACAACTGGCAGCAGCCCTGGTTCTGGCCGGCGACAAACCGGCGATCTGTATTTCCGAGCCCGATGCCGGCTCCGACGCCACCTCGATGACAACCCGCGCTGACCGGCGCGGCGACCATTTCATCCTCAATGGTTGCAAGCACTGGATCACCGGTGCGGGCATTTCCCGGCTCCATCTCATTTTCGCCCGCGCCTTCGATGAATCTGGCCGCGAACTCGGCATTGGCGGGTTCATCGCCATCGCTGGCGAGGATGATGGCATCGCGGTTACCAGGCGGGAAGCAACGCTCGGCTTGCGTGGCATGCCCGAGGGAGAACTGGTGTTCGCTGATCTGAAGATCGCCGCTCATCGCGTTCTTGCCCCGCCAGGCGGTTTCCGCAACGGCTTCGGCGATCTGATGAACGCCTATAACAGCCAGCGTGTCGGGGCTGGAACGGTAGCGATGGGGATTGCTGCGGGTGCGCTCGATGAGGCGCTCGCCTGGGTCAAGGAGCGCCACCAGTTCGGCCGCCCCATCGGCGAATTCCAGGGGCTGCAATGGATGCTGGCTGACATGCAGACCCAGCTCACCGCCGCCCGCCTGATGCTTTATGCCGCCGCCGGGTCGCGAGGGTCCCATGACAGCCCCTTTCCCTGCCCCAATCTGGCAGCGCAGGCCAAGATATTTGCCAGCGAAGCGGCGCAGAAGATCGTCAATGACGCGCTGCAGATGTTCGGCGCCCGCGGCTATTCCAACGCCCTGCCGCTGGAGCGCATGCTGCGCGATGTGCGCATGTTCACCATCGGCGGTGGCACGACACAGGTGCTGCGCAATCTGGTGGCGTCAAAACTCCTGGGCTGGAAACTGCCACAGGCGCGTGATGCCTACGCGCCCGCCCGCTATGCGATCGCCGCGGAATAAATCTGCGCGTCTGGCCCTTGCGCCTGCCAGCGCTTGTTGACAGGCTGCGCGCATGAAGACGCTGCAGTCCATCCGCTCCATCCACGCCCGCGCCGTCGACGTGCCGCTCAACCGGCCGCTCGGGACATCGGCTGCGACCCTGCGCTCCGCGCCGCTCGTTCTCGTCGATGTAACGAGCGAGGATGGCATCACCGGCCACGCCTATCTGTTTGCCTATACGCGTGCTGCCGGCCCGGCCATCATCTCCATGCTGAAGGGTATCGAGGAGATGGTGAAAGGCGACGTTGTTGCCCCCGTCGATCTTGGCCGCAAGCTTGCCAAGCGCTTCCGCCTGATCGGCGTTCAGGGCGTGGTGCGCATGGCAATTGCCGCCTTCGACATCTGCTGCTGGGATATCCTCGCCAAGGCCGCCGGCCAGCCTCTGTCGCATCTGCTGGGCGCCAACGCGTCCAGCGTTCCCGCCTATAACAGCAACGGGCTGGGGTTGATGGAACCAGCCCGTGTTGCCGCTGAGGCGCTGGAACTGCTTGAACCCGGCTTTAGCGCCATCAAGCTGCGCCTCGGCTTTCCAACCATCGCGGAAGATCTTGCAAATATGCGCGCGGTAAGGCGCGCTGTGCCCGACCATGTGGCGGTGATGGTTGATTTCAACCAGGGCCTCGATCTGCCCGAAGCCATGAAGCGTGGCTATGCGCTTGATTGCGAAGGCGCATCCTGGATCGAGGAACCGATCCGCCATGATGATTATGCCGGTAACGCCGAACTTGCTGCCGCGCTGCAAACACCGATCCAGATCGGCGAGAATTTTTCTGGCCCCCACGCCATGGCCATCGCCATCGCCCAACGCGCCGCCGATATCATGATGCCCGACCTTGAACGCATCGGCGGCATCACCGGCTGGCAGCG
>NZ_JAKFWN010000022.1:0-42214 GCF_021731865.1 Raskinella chloraquaticus (SeqCode)
CTGCGCAGCCTGGCCGATGGCCCCGCTTCGCAGGGCGATGGCGGCGAAACAGCCGACATCCAGCAGCGCGGCGGCAGCATGACCATCATTCGATATGGCGTAACCGTCCAGGTTCCGTTGGCAGGCAAATGATCCGCAAGGTCTTGGAGAAATTATCGATGTTCCATCATCACGCTCTGAAGCGTCTGGCACTGATTGCCAGCACCTTGCTGGTCATGACCGCGAGTGACGCGGCCCCCCGGCGCGGCAACGATGGCGATGGCAGTGTGCGCGTCTCGGCTGGTCATTCGGCGCGGGAAGTGCGCATCGGCGTCAGCAAATCGGTCATTGTCGAACTCAATCAGGACGCCAAGGATATCCTGGTATCGAACCCGGCCATCGCCAACGCCATCGTCCGCTCCGCCAAGCGCATCTTCGTCATCGGCACCGGCGTCGGCTCGACCAACGTCTTCTTCTTCGATGGCGCCGGCAACCAGATCGCCACCATCAACGTCATCGTCGAGCGCGATCTTGATGGCCTCAATGCGACGCTGCGCCGGCTCTTTCCCAATACCAACGTCAAAGCTGAGGGCATTGGCGAGAACGTCATCGTCAGCGGCCAGGTGAATTCGGCGGCTGATGTGAAGACGGCGATTGATGTGTCCGAGCAGTTCGTCAGCCGGCAGCCTTCCGCCGCCGCCACAAATTCGAACAATACCGGTACCAGCAGCCTCAGCCTGTCGGTCCCGCCCGGCGGTAGCGCCGGCTCATCAGCATCCAGTTCGCGCATCGTCAACGCCTTGACCATCGTTGGCAAGGAACAGGTCCATCTCAAAGTCGTGGTCGCTGAAATGAACCGCACGGCGATCAAGCAGCTTGGCGTCAATCTTGCGGGAACCTGGACGTTTGGACCCTCAACCTTTCAGTTCAACGAGCAGAATAATTACCCCGTCAACGGGTCGCAGTCGACGAGCGGTACGACGCTGACCGGAATTCTTGGCGGCAGGCTCAACACCTTCATTCAGCTCCGCGTTCTGGAAAACAGCGGGCTGGCCAAATTGCTCGCCGAACCATCGCTGACCGCAGTGTCGGGTGAGGAGGCAAGCTTCCTTGCCGGTGGCGAATTCCCCGTGCCGGCCTCGCGCGATCTGCAAGGCAATATCACGGTGACCTTCAAGCAGTTCGGTGTGGGGCTTGCCTTTACGCCAATCGTTCTCTCTGAGGGGCGCATTTCCATCCGCACCAAAACGGAAGTCTCCGAGCTTGATCCGTCGAACGGCGTCGTCCTCAATGGCCTGAACATTCCGGGCCTCAGGGTAAGACGGGCGGAATCAACGGTTGAATTGCCCTCCGGTGGCACGATCGTTCTGGCCGGCCTCATCCAGGACACGACCCGCAAGGCTGTCGTTGGCATTCCCGGTCTGCGCCGCCTGCCGGTCCTTGGCCCGCTTTTCTCCAGTCAGGACTTTCTCAACAACCAGACCGAGCTTGTCGTGCTGATCACACCTTATATCGCCAATCCTGGCGCCCGGCAGGATTTCGCCCTGCCAACCGATGGCTTCGTCAACGCGAGCGATCCGGAAGCGGCGATCTTCAACCGTCTGGTCAAGGCCAATGGCGTCAAGGGGCCGCTCGCTCACGGCGAGCGACCCAAGGGTCATTTCGGTTTCATCTACGAGTAATGGGCTGAGCAAGGAGTTCCCGACATGCCTTTTCACCCTGGTAAATTTGCGGCGATGGCGCCCTGCCTGATCATGGCAGTGCTGTCGCTGGGCGTGGCCGGATGTGCCCGCTCGCCCGAATTCAAGGCGCTGCTCGATCAACCGGTTGACTATGACAAGCGCCACCCCATCCTGCTCACCCGCTCGACCCAGAGCGCGGCGGTAGCCGTTGGTCCTTACGCACCTGCAATTACCAGCCTGCAGCGCTCGGCGATCGAAGGTTTTTCCCAGGCCTTCCGCAATGATGGCGAAGGCAGTCTGGCGATAGCCGTCCCCTCGGGGGCAAGCAATGAAACCAACGCTGTGCGCCTGGCACGTGATGTTCGCTCCATTCTCCAGCAGTCTGGTGTGTCGCAAAGCGCTATCGTGATCAAACCCTATCGCGCTGATGCAGCCGTTGAGACGCCACCCATCCTTTTGACCTACAACCGGCTCACCGCTGCCGTTCCCCATCCATGCCGCGTGTCCGACGACCTCAACAGCAGCGTTCTCAATCGTCAATGGGAGAATTTCGGCTGCGCTGGCCAGACCAATCTGGCCGCCATCATCGCCAACCCCAACGATCTGTCGCGCCCGCGTCCGCTTGACAAGCCAAGCGGCGGGCGTCGCGCCGTCGTCCTTGAGAAATATCGCACGGGCGAGGATCCAAAGACCAATTACCGCAATCCGAACGCCGGCACCGCCAGCACTATCGGCCAGGGAGGCTGAGATGAACCCCGCTCACGCGCAGATGGCGCATGACGCCATGCTTGACGAACCGGGCGCCGCCACCGGGCCGGCGCGGGTGCGTCGCGGCATCCGTCCCATTCCGCGCATCACCGTTCAGGCATTCTGCGAAACCCACGAGCTGCAATCGGCTATCGAAACAGCCAGAGAGGACCGCCGCCTGGCGCGCGTTCACATCAAGGTGCAGGCCGGGGGCCTTCCCGCAGCTGTTGAATTTTACCGCGATGCACCAACGCCCAATCTGGTCATTCTCGAAACCACCGAAAGGCGCGAGGGATTACTGCGTGACCTGCAGGCCTTTTCCGACGTCTGCGATCCGACCACGCGGGTTGCTATCGTCGGTCATGTGAATGACATCCTGCTCTATCGCGAGCTGACGCAGCTTGGTATCGCCGATTATGCCGTCGTGCCGATCGCCCCCCTCGACGTCATCGAGATCATTTCCGACATCTATGCTGATCCGGCCGCCAAGCCGATTGGCCGCAACATCGCCTTTGTCGGCGCCAAGGGGGGTGTGGGCGCCTCGACGCTTGCCCACAACGTCGCTGAACGCCTCGCCAACACGATGAAGATCGACACCATCATCGCCGATCTCGACCTGCCATTTGGCACTGCCAATCTCAATTTCAATCAGGATCCCGCCCAGGGCGTGGCCGACGCGGTACTGGCGCCGGACCGGCTTGATGCCACCATGCTCGACCGTCTCCTCAGCAATTGCAGCCCGCATCTGCACCTGCTGGCGGCGCCCTCGACACTTGATCGCACCTATGACTTTGCGGAAGGCTCCTTCGAGCAGCTCGTCGATCTCGTCCGCGTTTCGGCGCCTGTGACGATACTGGACATGCCTCATGGCTGGAATGGCTGGATTCGCCGCACGCTGATCGCCTGTGATGAGATCATTCTTGTCTGCGCGCCGGAATTGTCGAATTTGCGCAACGCCAAGAACATGGTCGATCTCCTTCGTCAGGCCCGCCCGCACGACCCGGCGCCCAAGTTGGTGCTCAATCAGGTCGGCATGCCGAAGCGCCCCGAGATCAAGCCCAATGATTTTGCCCGTGCGCTCGATTTGCCCTTGGCGGCGTCCGTGCCCTTTGACGCCAACCTGTTCGGACTGGCGGCCAATAACGGGCAGATGATCGCTGAAGTGCAGAAAACATCGAAGGCAAGCGATGCGATCCGGGTGATCGCCGAACTGATTGAACCTCGCTCGCTCGCCGGCAAGGGACGCAATCGGCTTGGCAATCTCTCCCTACCACTTGTCGGTCAGATCCAGGCCCTCCTGGCAGGTAGAAAAAAGGCCTGAGACAGGCGATAAAGCGGAGTAGCAGTTATGTTCGGCAAACGTGGTTCAAGTGATTCGGCAGGGGGCGCGCTGGCGCGTCCGCCCATGCCAAATCCGATTGCGCCGCCGGGGTCAGCGCTGCCGAAACCGCCGACCACGCATATGCCCATTGAGATCGGCGGCCCGGTGCCGATGAGCGGACCACCGCGCGAAACTGCCAAATCCGACGATTATTACGACGTCAAGACAGCAATCTTTTCCGCTCTGATCGACACCATCGATCTTGCCCAGCTGGCGCGCCTTGACACCGAAGCAGCGCGTGAGGAAATCCGCGACATCGTCAACGAGATTGTTGGCATCAAGAACGTCGTGATGTCGATTGCCGAGCAGGAGGAATTGCTCAGCGATATCTGCAACGACGTTCTGGGCTACGGCCCGCTGGAGCCGTTGCTGGCGCGCGACGATATTGCCGACATCATGGTGAACGGCGCCAACCGCACCTTCATCGAAGTTGCCGGCAAGGTGCAGATGACCAATGTGCGGTTCCGCGACAATGGTCAGCTTCTGAATATCTGCCAGCGTATCGTCAGCCAGGTTGGACGACGTGTCGATGAAAGCTCACCCATGTGCGATGCGCGCCTGGCCGATGGCAGCCGCGTCAAC
The DNA here is from genome assembly GCF_021731865.1 of Raskinella chloraquaticus (SeqCode). Taxonomy (NCBI): domain Bacteria; kingdom Pseudomonadati; phylum Pseudomonadota; class Alphaproteobacteria; order Hyphomicrobiales; family Phreatobacteraceae; genus Raskinella (SeqCode); species Raskinella chloraquaticus (SeqCode). The sequence goes on from NZ_JAKFWN010000022.1 coordinate 4,372, forward strand.
GTCATCGTTCCGCCGCTGGCCATCGACGGGCCCTCGCTCACCATCCGCAAATTCAAACGCGACAAGCTGACGCTCGATCAGCTGGTCAAGTACCAGTCGATTTCCCCCGAGGGTGCCGAGATCCTCAAGATCATCGGCAAGGTCCGTTGCAACACCGTCATTTCCGGCGGCACGGGTTCCGGCAAGACGACGCTGCTCAACTGTCTGACGCGCTATATCGACGATGACGAGCGCATCATCACCTGCGAGGACGCAGCCGAGCTCCAGCTGCAGCAGCCCCACGTCGTGCGCCTTGAAACGCGCCCGCCCAACCTCGAAGGCGAGGGGCAGGTGACGATGCGCGATCTCGTCAAGAACTGCCTGCGCATGCGCCCTGAACGCATCATCGTCGGTGAGGTCCGCGGCCCCGAAGTGTTCGATCTTCTCCAGGCCATGAACACCGGTCATGACGGCTCGATGGGCACCATCCATGCCAATACACCGCGCGAATGCCTGTCGCGCATGGAATCAATGATTGCGATGGGCGGCTTCAGCCTGCCGGCAAAGACGGTACGTGAGATTATCGTTGGCTCGGTCGACGTCATCGTGCAGGCGGCGCGCCTGCGTGACGGGTCGCGCCGTATCACCCACATCACCGAAGTGGTCGGCATGGAAGGTGATGTGATCATCACCCAGGATCTGTTTCTCTATGAGCTGATCGGTGAGGACCTCAACGGCAAGATCATCGGGCGCCACCGCTCGACCGGCATCGGGCGGCCGCGCTTCTGGGAGCGCGCTCGCTATTACGGAGTTGAAAAGCAGCTTGCTGCCGCTCTTGACGCGGCCGAAGTCTCCGACGACGCCAGCAAGCGGGCGGGGTAGGGAGATGGTACTCGACCCGCTGCTGCGCCAGGTCCTTGCCGCCATGCTGGGTATCATCAGTGGCGGCGGCCTCGCCTATGTGTTGTTCTATGGTCGCCTTTCCGGTGAACATGCCGGAGCCAAGCGCATCGAGAAGATCGCTGCGATTAACGGCAGGCGCGGCGTCGACGCGCGTGCGGGCGGCGACCCTACGCAGCGGCGCAAGCAGATCGAGGATACGCTGAAGGAAAGCGAAGAGCGCCGCAACCGCTCATCGAAAAATGTCCCCCTTCACATCAAGCTCGAGCAGGCAGGTCTTTCCTGGACCAAGCGCGGGTACTTCATCGGCTCGGGGGTTGCGGCGCTTGTTAGCGCCATCGCTACTTTCATCGTGGCCCAAAATCCGTTGATTGCGCTTGCCGTCGGCTTCGTCTTTGGTCTGGGCATTCCAAACTGGCTGGTCAATTTCCTCAAGAACCGCCGCCTCTCCAAATTCATCGACGAGTTCCCCAATGCAATCGACGTGATTGTGCGTGGCGTGAAGGCAGGTCTGCCGCTCGTCGACTGCATTCGCATCTGCGCCCAGGAAGCGCAGGAGCCAGTCAAGAGCGAGTTCCGCAAGATGATCGAAACCCAGACATTGGGCATCCCGCTGGCGGAGGCAGTTGAGGGGCTCGCTGCTCGCGTGCCGATCCCCGAGACGAACTTCTTCTCGATCGTTGTCACCGTCCAGCAGCGTTCGGGCGGCAATCTTTCTGAAATTCTCGGCAATCTGTCCAAGGTGCTGCGTGATCGCAAAAAGATGAAAGCGAAGATCAATGCGATGTCGCAGGAAGCCAAGGCGTCGGCGGCGATCATCGCTTCCTTGCCGTTTCTGGTGCTCATCATGGTCTATCTCAGCGCGCCCGATTACATCCAGCTTTTGTGGACCACATCGCAGGGCAAGCTGTTGATGTTCGGGTCAGTGCTGTGGATGCTCGCGGGCATCCTCGTCATGCGTAAAATGATCAATTTCGACTTTTAAGGAAGCTTGATATGGCCGAGCGCCTGGTCGCCCTGATTTATGATCGCGGCTTTATGCTGGCATTGCTGGCCTTCATTGCCGCCATCGCCACCGTGCTGACGCTCGCTATGCCGTTCCTGCAGAACGACAAGCTGAAATCGCGCATGAAATCGGTCGCCACCGAACGCGACCGGCTGCGGCAGCGCTCACGCGAGAAGATGAACCGCGAGAAGCGCGAACTGAGCCTGCGTAATGAGCCGAAGGCCTTCCTCAGGCAACTTGTGGAGCAGTTTGAGCTTGTGAAGCATGTCGGTACCAACGACATGAAGCAGCAATTGTTGATGGCGGGCTTTCGCGGCCAGGCGCCGCTATTCACCTTCCTCCTCTTCCGCCTGGTACTCCCGCCCATCGCCTTTCTGGCAACGCTGTTTTACGTGTTTGTCGTCGTGGAAGTGAATCAGCCGCCCTTGATCCGCTTTGGCATGGCGATTGCGGCTACCTGGATCGGCTTTCAATTGCCTGGTCTGTACCTGAAAAATATCATCCAGAAACGGCAGCAGACCATCAAGCGCGCTTTTCCCGATGCGCTTGATCTGCTGCTCATTTGCGTTGAATCCGGCATGGCCATCGAGGCCGCCTTCCGTAAAGTGGCTGTCGAAATTGGTAGCACATCAGTACCGCTCGCCGAAGAGTTGTCGCTGACGACAGCAGAACTGTCCTATCTGCCGGACCGCCGCCAGGCTTATGAAAATCTTGCCCAGCGCACCGGGCTTGACGGCGTCAAGGCTGTGAGCCTCGCGCTCATTCAGGCTGAGAAATATGGAACATCTCTAGGTCAGACCCTGCGCGTCATGGCTCAGGAAAATCGCGATATGCGCATGTCTGAAGCGGAAAAAATGGCCGCGGCCCTGCCACCGAAGCTCACCGTGCCGATGATCGTGTTCTTCCTGCCGGTGTTGTTTGTGGTCATTTTGGGCCCGGCAGTTATTCGCGTCATGAATCAGTAAGACCCGATAGCTGGACCAACCATCGTCGAGCGGTGAACCCAGGCGGGGCTGTCTAGCGCTGCAGCAGGCTGAGAGGTCCGGAAGTCTGACGGCTGGCCTGTGCTGGCGCTTTGGCGCCGGTCACGCTGCTGCTGCCCGTTACCTCCTTGCCACCATTGCGGATCGTCTCCCACGTATTGGCCTGCTTCAGAAGACCACGCAGCAGCGAGATGTTCTTCTCCGCCTGCTCGGGAGGTAAATCTTTTTTGGCGATGATTTCGGCTTCGTCAAAGCGCCCTTGCAAGCCAATCACCAGCGCCAGGTTCTGGCGCGCCCGCTCGTCCGATTTGCTTGTTGCGGTTGCCTGCCGCAGATAGGTTTCAGCAGCATTGAGATCACCCGACAGCGCGTAGCTCAAGCCGAGATTAGACAGAACCGACGCTTCGCCAGGGGCAATCAGAAGGGCGGACTGATAATGCTCGCGCGCCGTTTCGGCACGCCCGATCTGATCATAAATAGCTCCTTGCGCTGACAGCAACCGCCAATCGGGCCGGTCGGGGCTGTGCGCCTGGGCAAGAACACTCAACGCTTCGGTGAACTGGCCATTCGCCGCCATCGCCTTGCCAAGCTCTCCTTTCAGGAAATTCGACGAGCCATTGGCAAGAACGGCTTTCTGGAGAACCGCGACGGTCTGCGCGCGCTGGTCCTGCGCAGCGAGCGCACGTGAATAGGCATAGGCTGCCTTTTCGTCGCCGGGATTGGCGTTGAAACGCTCGCTCCAGTACTGGCTGGCCTGTACGACGTCGGCCTGGCTGCCGATGTCCGGGCGCCGGATTTGCGTGCTGTTGCCGCGTGGCGAGCAGGCGGTGAGAACGAGTGCCAGCGCAACGCTGGCCAGAAGGCCGCGACGACGACCAAACGCGACGAGCCTCGCTGCCCGGGTCCGGTCTGAATGGGCGGCGCTCAGCATGAGGTGTTCAGGAGGGGACATGACATTCATGCCGCCATTGTTGAAGCGTTAACCCTAATGTTTGGTTAAATTGCTTATTTTGGCTTGCCCGCCGTGCATCTTTCACGCAGCAATATCTAGCCACAATCACTCACAGGAAAGTTGATGACCGTGCCCGCATCAGACTGCCTCATCGACCACCTTCCGCCGCAGGCCGTGCCGATCTGGTTTGCCTCGCCCCAGACCTTGGCTCAGGTCACGGCCGTGATGTCATCCTCGGCCAGGGATTGGATCACCCATACCGGGTTTGAGCCGCACGCGGGGCGCCACCTCCTCCTGCCGGGAGCAGGCGGGCGTATTCAATCCGTTTTGTTCGGATTGGGCGAGGAGGGTCATGCGCTCCGCACGCCGCTTTTGCCGGGCCTGCTTGCCGGCTTGCTCCCGCCAGGTGATTATTACATGGCGAATGCTGCCGATGATCCGGCGCTGGCCACTCTGTCCTTTGCGCTGCACAGCTATCGCTTCACCACATATCGCAGCTCTCAGGGCAACAAATCATGCCGCCTGAAAATTCCCCGCGACGTCGCGGGCGCCGAGCTGAGGCGGATCGCTGATGCGGTGGCTTTCGGCCGCGATCTGATCAACATGCCCGCCAACGCGCTCGGGCCGGCAGAGATTGCGGCGGCGGCGGTGGCTCTGGCGAAGACACACAATGCCACGAGTGAAATTATCGTCGCAGACGAATTGCTGGAACGCGGCTTTCCGCTGATCCACGCCGTCGGCAAAGGTTCCTCGCGCCCGCCCTGTCTGGTTGATATGCGCTGGGGGGATGAGACGGCGCCGAAGGTGACGCTGGTTGGCAAGGGCGTCGCCTTCGATACCGGTGGCCTTGATCTCAAGCCGTCCAGCAACATGTTGCTGATGAAAAAGGATATGGGCGGCGCGGCCGCTGTTCTGGCGCTTGCCCGGCTGGTGATGGAAAGCCGGCTCAATGTCCGCCTGCGCATCATCCTGCCTTGCGTTGAAAATGCCGTCTCGGGCCTGTCCTTCCGCCCCAGCGACATCTATCCAAGCCGCAAGGGGATCAATGTCGAGATCGGCAACACCGATGCGGAGGGCCGGCTCATTCTTGCTGATGCGCTGACACTGGCTGACGAGGAAGCACCCGAATTGCTGATCGATATGGCCACCCTCACCGGGGCTGCACGTGTTGCTCTGGGCCCTGATCTGCCGCCCTTCTACACGAAGGATGAACAGATCGCCGGAGAGCTTGCCGCTGCCGCCGGGCGAACCTGCGATCCGCTGTGGCGGATGCCCCTGTGGCAACCTTATCGCTCGATGCTTGATTCAAAGATCGCCGATATCAACAATGTATCGACATCGGGTTTTGCCGGCTCGGTGCTGGCCGCCCTGTTCCTTGACCGCTTTGTCGAGCGCTCGCGATGTCATGTCCATCTCGATATCTATGGCTGGTCGCCGCAGACAAATCCCGGTCGCCCGGAAGGCGGTGACGTTCAGGGCGTGCGCGCCCTCTATGACGTGCTGTACCGGCGTTATGGCTCCATCGCCTAGGCTTGTTTTGGCAATCGCTCGTCGATATTGTATCGAAAGCGAAATAAAAGGCTGTATCAAGCGATGGATTTGCGCCCCTCCGCGGCATTGAAGCTGTGGCACGATGTCATGCTGGCTCACGTGCATGGTGATGACACCGATCTCAGCGCCCGCCAGATGGTGATCCTGCTCACCATCTATCTCGAGGCGCCACCGCATACCGTGCGTGGTTTGGCCAAAAAGCTTGACGTCACCAAGCCGGTGATCACCCGTGCGCTCGATACCATGGGCGCCCGCGATCTGGTGCAACGCCGGCGCGATGAGGATGATCGCCGCAATGTCGTCATCCAGCGCACCGTCAAGGGCGCGTTATGGATTGAGAAACTTGCAGACAGCATTGTGGAGCGCGCCAGGAACGTCGCCCGCAGGAGTTGAGCATGGACACACGTCAGGTTATGCAATCGCTGGTTGATGTACGGCAATCTGCCTCACCCGCCGCGATGCTGTCGACGCAGCTTCTGCGCGGTGAAACGATTGCCGTTCTCGACAAATGTGGCGCCTATTTTCACGTGCGCTCCGCGCGGGATTCCTATGAGGGGTATGTTGCGGGCGAGGGGCTCACAACATCCGCCAGCATGATGACCCATCGCGTTGCGGTGCCGCGCACACTCTTGTTTGCCCATCCTGATTTCAAGACGCCAGCGCTTGGAGACATGCTGCTGGGCGCCGAACTGGCAATCGAGGGCCATGAGGGTCGCTATGCGCGCAGCACGCGCGGCGAATATCTGATCGCTGACCATCTCATGGCGCTGGACGAAACAGTAAGCGATGTGATCGCAACCGCCGAAACGCTGCTGCACACGCCCTATCTGTGGGGCGGCAAATCAGTCAGGGGCATTGATTGTTCAGGGCTGGTGCAACTCTCGCTGGCGATGGCCGGGCGTAACGCGCCACGTGATTCAGGTCCCCAGTCGCAGGCGCTCGGTACAGCGCTTTCGCCCGGCACTCCCTTGCGCCGTGGCGATCTCCTGTTCTGGCCCGGTCACGTCGCCTTCTGCTACGATGAGCAGCGCATTCTTCATGCCAATGCCCACCACATGAAAGTGGTGATCGAGGACCGCCTGGAGGCGTTGGAGCGCATCAGCGCTGCCGGCTATCCCGCGCCCGTCGCCAAACGCCTTTAATAACCGCGCGTGCGGTCAACCACATTGGCGAGAGCCGCGCCGCACTCATGGGAGCGGATCTGCGCGGCGATATAGGCGGCAATCGCCTCGGCGTCACTGTCAGCGGCGTTGTGCGGGGTGATGGTGACACGTGGATGCGACCACAAGGGATGATCACTTGGCAGTGGCTCGGTATTGAACACATCAAGGGTCGCCTGACCGAGCGTGCCATCATCAAGCGCCGCCAGGATATCGTCCTCGATCTGCAACCCGCCACGCCCGGCATTGATGAGCACAGGTGCGCCAAGCGGCCCGTCATGCGGCAGTTTGCGCAGGAGAACGCGGTCAACGATGCCGCGCGTCTGCGCCGTCAGCGGCAACAGGACAACCAGGACATCGCTGCGGGCAAGAAAATCATCGAGCCCCGCTGCGCCGTCAAAACAGGCGATGCCGGGCACCGATCGCGGCGTGCGGCTCCACCCCGCGACATTGAAGCCAACCATTGCCAGCTTGTGCACCGCATCCGTGCCGATGACGCCAAGTCCCATGACGCCGACACGCAAATCCTTTGCCGCCCATTGCAGCCGCCCATCCCATTGCCGACGCTTCTGCGCTGAGGCAAGCGGCGCCTGGCGCCGGTGTGCCATCAGCACGTGCAGGAGGACATACTCGCTCATGCGATTGGTGAGATCATCGGTTGCGACCCGCACCAGTGGCACATCAGGGAGCGTCGGGTCAGCCATCACCGCGTCAACACCGGCGCCGAGATTGAAGATAAGCGACAGGCGGGGCAGCGTGGCAAGATATCCCTTGGTCGGCTTCCATACGGCGGCATAGCGGATGGCGGCGGGATCAAAATCATCCACTCCGGCAATGACGAAATCCATCTCGGGCAGATGTTGCCTCAGGCGCTCCCGCCACCGCTCGGGCGCCCACCCGTCCGATCCGCCAGTGATGGCCAACAACATCGTCATCGCCGGGCCTCACCGTTCACGAGCATCGCGGACAGCAGACAGTCAGTGCGGACCAATCCGGCCCGGTCGGCTTTTGCTGCCGCTGCCGGACTGATGAGAGGCAACACAAATGTTGCGCTTTTGCGAGGATGCCAGCTCACTGGTTCACCGCGCTTTCATTTACCACCGCGATGTCGAAGGCAGCCGCAAAGAGCGCACGCGTGTAATCGCTCTGCGGCGCAGCAAACACAGTCTTCGCGGGTCCTGATTCGACCACTTTGCCGTTGCGCATGACGATGATGTCATTGGCCAGCGCCTTTACCACTTTGAGATCATGACTGATGAAGAGGTAGGCGAGATTGCGCCGCTCCTGCAGGTCGCGCAGCAGATCGACAATCTGCGCCTGGACGCTCATGTCGAGCGCTGACGTCGGCTCATCGAGAACAACAAACCGCGGCTCCAGCACAATGGCGCGGGCAATGGCGATGCGCTGGCGCTGGCCGCCGGAGAATTCATGCGGGTAACGTTCCATCATCGCCGGCTCAAGCCCGACATCCTTGAGCGCCTGGGCCACTTTGCCTGCCCGTTCCTCGCGGCTGAGGCGGCCGGCATGCACATCGAGGCCTTCGGCGACGATGTCGATAACTGGCAGGCGTGGCGACAGCGAACCATAGGGGTCCTGGAAAACGATCTGCATGTCGGCCCGCAGCTTCCGCAGATCCGCTTTCCCCAGCTTGCCGATATCCTGGCCGAGGAATGCCACCGGCCCCTGCGAGGAAATAAGCCGCAGCAATGCCAGCCCCAGCGTCGTCTTGCCTGAGCCTGATTCGCCGACCAAGCCAAGCGTCTGGCCTTCGCGCACCGTGATGTCGATGCCATCGACGGCCTTGATGTGCCCGACAACGGAGCGGAAGAAGCCGCGCCGGATGGGAAACCACACCTTGATGTCGCTGGCCTGCAGCACCACCGGCTTGCTGTCGTCATGGAGCGGTGGCTCGCCCTTCGGTTCAGCCGCCATCAGGCGGCGCGTATAGGCATGCTGCGGGCGCTGGAACACCTCTTCGACATCACCCTGCTCGACGATTTGCCCCTGGCTCATCACCGCCACCCGGTCGGCGAAGCGCCGCACGATGCCAAGATCGTGGGTGATGAACAGGATCGCCATCCCGAGCCGCCCCTGCAGCTCTTTCAGCAGGCGCAAGATCTGCGCCTGGACCGTGACATCAAGCGCCGTCGTCGGCTCATCGGCAATCAGCAGATCGGGGTTGTTGGCAAGCGCCATGGCAATCATCACGCGCTGGCGCTGGCCACCCGAGAGCTGGTGCGGATAGCTGAGCAACCGGCTTTCGGGATCGTGGATGCCAACCTGATCGAGAAGCTCGATCACCCGCGCGCGCGCGGCTCGCTCCGACAGGCCCTGATGAAGACGAAGAATTTCTGCCACCTGCTTTTCAACCGTATGCAGCGGGTTGAGCGAGGTCATCGGTTCCTGAAACACCATCGTGATGGCGCGCCCGCGCACCTTGCGCAATGCCGGTTCGTCAAGCCCGATGAGGTCTTGCCCCTTGAAGAGGATGGCGCCTGAAGGATGGCTGGCGGATGGCGGCAACAGGCCCGGGATCGACAGGGCGGATACCGATTTGCCGGAGCCCGATTCACCAACGAGCGCCAGCGTCTCGCCTCGGGTGAGGGAAAACGAGATGCGGTCGACCGCAAGTTTTGCCTGCCCTGCCTGATGAAAGGCAACCGACAGGTCGCGGACGTCAAGCAGCGGTGCGGTGTCGCTCATCGAAACGCTTTCCTCGGGTCGAAGGCGTCACGGACGGCTTCGCCGACAAAGATCAGAAGGGAGAGCAGCAGGGCGATGACGGAAAATCCGGTAAGGGCCAGCCATGGCGCCTGCAGATTGGCCTTGCCCTGCGCCAGCAATTCACCAAGCGAGGGCGAGCCCGGCGGCAGGCCAAAGCCAAGAAAATCGAGCGAGGTCAGCGTCGTGATCGAGCCGTTGAGAATGAACGGCATGAAGGTCAGCGTCGCTACCATGGCGTTCGGCAGCACGTGGCGCCACATGATGGTGGGGTTTGACACGCCAAGGGCGCGGGCCGCCTGCACATATTCGAAATTGCGCGCGCGCAGGAATTCCGCCCTGACAACGCCCACCAGCGCTACCCATGAAAAGAGCAGCAGGATGCCAAGCAGCACCCAGAAGCTAGGCTCGATCACGGCGGCAAGGATGATCAGCAGATAAAGCGCCGGGATCGATGTCCAGATTTCGATGAAGCGCTGGAAGAGCAGGTCGACCATGCCGCCAAAATAACCCTGCACCGCGCCGGCCATCACGCCGATCACCGAGGATATGCTCGCCAGCACCAGACCAAACAGAACCGAGATACGAAAACCATAGATGAGGCGGGCCACGACATCGCGCCCCTGATCATCGGTACCAAGCCAGTTCCAATTGCCAAGCGCGCAATCGAGCGGGCGTTTTTCCTCCGCACTTGCGCTGCAGTCAGGATTGTCTTTTTTCAGCCAGGTGGGTTTCGCCGGGAACGGCCCGCCATCGGTTCGAACCGTGCGATAATTGTAGCGGATCACCGGCCAGATCATGAAGCCGTTCGCGGTGATCTCGCGGCGGATTTCCGGGTCACGATAATCGGTCACGGCCAGAAAGCCGCCGAATTTCTCTTCCGGGTAATCGATCACCACCGGAAACAGCAATTCGCCCTTGTAGACGGCAATCAGCGGCCGGTCATTGGCGATGAATTCGGCTACGCCAGTGACGACGAAGAGCACGAGAAATATCCACAGCGACCAAAGACCGCGGCGATTGGCGGTGAAATTGGCGAGCCGGCGCCGGTTGAGCGGTGACAGCCGGCTTGTGGCGAGGGTGGCGGCCGCGAGCGGCATGGGGGTGCTGTCGTTCACGCCTAGACCTCGCGCCGGTCGAAATCGATGCGCGGATCAACCCAAGTGTAGGTGAGGTCGGAGATGAGGTTCACCACGAGGCCGAGCAGCGAAAAGATGTAAAGCGTCGCAAACACTACCGCATAGTCGCGATTGACCACCGATTCAAAACCAAGCAGCCCCAGCCCGTCGAGCGAGAAGATGGTTTCAATCAGCAGCGCCCCGGTGAAGAAGGCGTGGATGAAGGCGCCTGGAAAACCGGCAATCAGGATGAGCATGGCGTTGCGGAAGACATGGCCATAGAGCACCTGCCGATCATCAAGTCCCTTCATCCGCGCTGTCATCACATATTGCTTGCGGATCTCATCGAGGAAGGAATTTTTGGTCAGCAGCGTCGTCGTCGTGAAGGCGCCAATCGCCATGGCGGTGAGCGGCAAGGCGAGATGCCACATATAATCGAGGGCCTTGCCATACCAGGGCAGGTTCGCCCAATTGTCCGACCACAGGCCGCGCAATGGAAACCAGTCGAAAAAGGAGCCGCCGGCAAACAGCACGATCAGCAAAATGGCGAAAAGAAAGCCCGGTATGGCATAGCCGATGACGATGACGGCACTCGTCCATACATCGAAGGCCGAACCATCCTTGAGCGCCTTGCGGATGCCAAGCGGAATGGAGATGGCGTAGGTAAGCAGCGTCATCCACAGGCCAAGCGACATCGAGACCGGCAGTTTTTCGGCGATCAGCTTCAGCACCGGCGTGTCGCGGAAGTAGCTCTTGCCGAAATCGAAGCGGGCGAAATTCCAGATCATCAGCCCGAAGCGCTCGGGTGCCGGTTTGTCGAAACCGAACTGGGCTTCAAGCTGCTTGATGAATTGCGGGTCAAGCCCCTGCGCGCCGCGATAGCGTGCCGGCACCGAGGACTGGTCGCCGCCGCCGGGGCGCAGGCCGCCGCCGCTGAGATCGCTTGATGCACCACCGATGCGCGAGGTGGCCGACACGTCGACGCCCGAAAGCTTGGCAAGAATTTGCTCCACCGGTCCGCCCGGCGCGAACTGGATGATGGCGAACGAGACCAGCATGATGCCAATCAGGGTTGGAATGATCAGAAGCAGGCGTCGCAACAGATAGGCAGCCATCAGTCTCCCACCGCACCTTTGCCGAGTGTGGATGCCTTTACCGCATCGCGCCACCAGGTATCGATCGATCCTCGCCCGTATTTGGGGCGATTCGACGGTCGCTCATAGATGTCCCAATAGGCCAGCCAATGCGTCGCGCGATACCATTGCGGCACCCAAGGTTGAAGCGCCCTGAGCGCCCGGTCAAGTGCCCGGCAAGCCGTGTAGAGGTCCTCGCGCGTCGGCGCGGCAAGCGCTCTTTCGATCAGGCCATCGACCCCCTTGTTCTTGATGCCGGCGAGGTTTTGCGAACCCGGCTGATCCGCATCCATCGAGGAGAACAGGCGCCGCAGCCCGTCACCTGGCGTGAGACCTATCCCGTTGCGAACCGTGACGATATCGAAATCATAATCCTTCACGCGCGCCTGGTATTGCGCCGGATCGACACGGCGGATGCGCGCATCGATCCCCAGCCGCTTCAAATTCTCGGTATAAGGTAGCGCGATGCGCTCGGACGTCGGATCGGTGATGAGAAATTCAAAGCCAAGCTGCTCGCCATTGGCAAAAACCGCGCGCCCCTTGTCGAGCTTCAACCCCGCCTCGCGCAACAAATTGGCAGCCTTGCGCAATTGCACGCGGTCAGCGCCGCTGCCATCGGAAACGCCGGGGCTGACCGCTTCGGCAAAACTGCCCTCGGGCAGCAGCGAGCGCAACGGCTCCATGATGGCGAGTTCCTCCGGCGTCGGCAGGCCACGCGCCGCCATCGGTGAATTCTCGAAGAAGGAGTGGTTGCGGGTGTAGCGCCCGTAAAACAGATTCTGGTTGGTGAACTCGAAATCGAAGGCGAGGCTGACCGCCTGGCGCACCCTGATATCGGCAAAGATCGGCCGGCGCATATTGAAGAAATAACCCTGTGTACCGGTTGGCGTCTCGTCGGGGATTTCCTCGCGCTTCACCCGGCCCTCGCGGATCGCCGGAAAATCATAACCGGTGGCCCAGTCGCGCGAGGTGTATTCCTCGCGGTAGAGAATCTGCCCGGCTTTGAAGGCTTCAAAAGCAACCGAGCGGTCACGAAAGTAATCGACACGGATGCGCTGGAAATTATAACGCCCGCGCATCACCGGCGCCTGCCAGCCCCACCAGTTCGCGACGCGATCATATTCGATAAAGCGCCCCTGTTCGAGGCGATGCACCTTGTAGGGCCCGCTCCCGAGCGGTGCGTCCATCGTTGTTTCGTTAAATTCACGGCTGGCGTAATAGGCGCGCGAAAAAATCGGCAGGGAAGCGACCGTCAAGGCCAGATCGCGCGGGGCGGTGGCAGCAAGCGTCAGGCTCAACCGGTCATCGCCCTCGACGATGATCTCCTCGACATCGCGCAACGCCTGAGCGATTACCGGATGGCCCTTGTCCTTCAGCGTCCGCAGCGACCACGCAACGTCGTGCATGGTGAGCGGTGAACCATCATGGAACGTCAGAGCCGGGCGCAGCAGGAAGGTGAGGCGCCGGCCCTCCCTGTCATAGCGCACCGCGCGCGCCGCCTGGCAGTAAAGCGTATCTGCCTCATCTTCGGCCCGCGCCATCAGCGTGGCGAAAGTCAGCTCCATCTGCAGTGCCCCGTCGCCACGCAGGATGAAGCTGTTGAGCGAATTGAAGGTCTGGAAATTCTGGTTGAAGCCGGCCTGCGTCGGGATATGCGAAAAGACGCCACCGATGGGCGCTTGCGGGTTCACATAATCGAGATGGGGGAAGTCCGGCCTGTACTTCAATTCGCCGAACACGGACAACCCATGGCTGAAACCGGGCTCCTGCGCCTCGGAGCGCCGGGCCGGGATGAGACCCAGCGCCGGCAGGGCGAGCGCACCACGGCGCGTCAGACGCGGCATGCTCACGGCTTGCCACCGACGCGTTTGGCCTTGGCCTCATCGAACCACCAGATGTCGGGAAAGCCGCTGCTGCCATATGCCGGCAGTTTGTCGGGCCGGCCGAACCGATCCCAGCGCGCCGTCCATGTGTCGGAGCGGGTGAACTGCGGCACCACATACTGATTCCACAGCAATACCCGGTCAAGCGCCCGCGTCGCCGCCTCAAGCTCGGTGCGATCCCTGGCGAAAATGACGCGGTCGACGAGCTTGTCGACCGCCGTGTTTTTTATCCCGATATAATTGCGGGAATTGTCGTGGTCGGCCGCTTCGCTTCCCCAGAAATCGCGCTGCTCATTGCCCGGCGACAGCGATTGCGGCCAGACGCCGACGATGATGTCGAAATCACGATTATTGAGGCGGGCGATATATTGCGAAGGATCCACCTGGCGGATCGTGACCGTGATGCCCAGACGTTCCAGCGCCGATTGGTAAGGCAGGATGATGCGCTGGAAGGCGGGTGAATTGATAAGAAATTCGGCGCTGAGCGTCTCGCCGGTCGTCGAATGAACCAGTTTGCGGTCCTTGATCACCCAGCCCGCTTCACCCAGCAGGCGATTGGCCTCGCGCAGATTGGCGCGTGCCTTTTCCGCCGTGCCGCCTACCGGATTGGCGTAGGGCGTGGTGAACACCTCGTCAGGCACCTGCCCGCGCACCGTCTCCAGAATCTCGCGCTCCAGCCCCGCAGGGACGTCTTTCGACGCCAGATCCGTGCCCTCGAAATAGGAATTGATCCGCTTGTAAAGACCGTAGAACAGCGAGCGGTTCGCCTCCTCGAAATCGAAGGCGTAGTTGAAGGCAAGCCGGACCCGGGGATCGGAAAATTTTGCCTTGCGGATGTTGAAGGCAAATCCCTGCATGCGGCCGGAGGCCCGCTCGGGGAAGTTTTCTTTCACCACCCGCCCGTCCTGGACCGCCGGGAAGTTATATTGGGTCGACCATTGCAGCGCGCTGTTCTCACTGCGCCAGTCGATCTCGTCTGCCTTGAACCCCTCGAGTTCGACAGTCGAATCACGAAAGACGCTGATGCGCAGCTCGTCGAAATTATAGCGCCCGACATTGGTCGGCTGTTTGGCTCCCCACCAATCCTTCACCCGCTCATAGACAATCGCGCGGCCCGGATCGATGGATTTCACCTTGTAGGGGCCTGAGCCAAGCGGCGGCTCGAGCGTCGTCTGGGTGATGTCGCGCCGGCGTCCCTGTGCGTCGGTTCCTTCCCACCAATGCTTGGGCAGGATGTGCAACTGCGACAGGATCGATGCCACTTCGCGATTGCCGGGATGCCCGAAGGTGAACGTCACGTCCTCGCTGCCGGTTTTCTCGACCTTGACGACGTCGCGGTAATAAAGCCGCTTCGAAGGATCATTCGTGACCTGGGCGTTGAAGGAGAAGATCACGTCGTCGACGGTGACCGGCTTGCCGTCATGCCAGCGCGCCTGCGGGTTGAGACGAAACGTGACAAACGCGAAATCATCCGGGTAGCGCACCGCCTCGGCAAGCTCGCCATAGCTTGACACCGGCTCGTCGAGGCCATGGACGAACAAGGATTGGTAGACGTAGCTTTCAAGGCCGGGGGCAGGATTGCCGCGGGGAATAACGAAATTGAGTGAATCGAAGGCGCCAGCTGTGCTGAGCCGCAGGGTTCCGCCCTTGGGCGCATCGCGCCTGACGTAGTCAAAGGCTTCGAAACCGGGTTTGTATTTGAGCGCGCCGGTAAGCGACACGCCGTGGCGCCATTCCGGTTCCGCCGCCACGGCAAGCGTCATCGCGAGGCAATGGAGACCAAAGATAAGTGTCAATCCGGCTGAAAACGCCCGCATGATCCTCCTCGTGGCCACACCGTGACTGCCCGATGATAGTGGCGCGACCCTGATGATCACATTAGGCGGACGGCAAGGCGCCGCCAAGGCCACAAACGCGTGACCTGATCGCTTGCCTCACGGCTTGGGCGCATCCGACAGCGAGCGCAGATAGGCGATGATGTCGGCGCGATCACTTGCTTTGCGCACACCGGCAAAGGCCATCGCCGTGCCGCTCACGTAAGTCCGGGGATTGGCGATGAATTTGTTAAGCGATTCGGCATCCCACTTCGTTCCTTCCGCTTTCGCTTTCTTGAAGCTCTCGGAATAATTGAAGCTGGCGATGTAGGCTCGGTTGGCGCCGTAGATATCCCACAGGTTCGGGCCGGCTTTGTTCGCCCCTCCCTTGTCAGGTGTGTGACATTGGGTGCAGGGCCGGAAGGCCTGTTCGCCGCGCTTGACATCCGCGCTCGCCAGCAATTCGGCGATGGGCGTTTCCGGCTCTGCGGCTGCTGCTGCCGCACCTGGCGCCGCCGTTTCAGCAACCGCCACCGCATAACCGGGCTTTGCCGGCTTTTCGACTGCGTAAAGCCCGCCGGCGAGAATGGACAGGCCAACGGTGAGCGTCAGCATCAACAACAAAGCCATGGCGATTTTGGTTTGTTCAAAAGATTCCATAACCCGGTAGCTCCCTAGATCGGCGTCGTTTGGCGGAGGTGCATGTTATCCCGCCGCCGCTCACCCCTCTCGCCATCACTCTCCACTTGTCCTTGCCCGGTCGAAGAGACCATCAATGACCCGGGGCAAAGCGCATGACGAGACAAAACGCGCTACGTATAGCCTTTCATTTGTTGGATGCAATCCATTATAAGCGTCCTCCCCGTGCTACTTTTTGACGCCAACCATGACCCGACCGATCATCCTTATCCCCGCGCGCATGGCCGCCCAGCGCCTTCCCGACAAGCCGCTTGCCGATATCAATGGCGTGCCGATGATCGTGCATGTCTGGCGCCGGGCCCTGGCGGCTGATCTGGGGCCGGTGGTGGTGGCAACTGATTCGCCGAAAATCGCCGCCGTCATTGCAGCGGCGGGCGGACGGGCAGTCCTCACGCGCGCTGATCACGCCTCGGGGTCCGACCGGATCCGCGAAGCGTTGACGATTGTCGATCCCGTTGCCAGCCATGACATCATCATCAACGTGCAGGGTGATCTGCCAACGCTTGATCCAGCCTTGCCGCGCCGGGCGGCTGACCTTCTGGGCAATGCAGCGACCGATATTGGTACCCTTGCGGCGATCATCACGCGCGCGGAGGAACGTACCGCCAGCCATGTCGTCAAAGCCGTGGCAACGCCGCTCACAAATAGCCCTAACTGTTTGCAAGCGCTCTATTTTACGCGCTCAACCGCTCCCTGGGGAGAGGGGCCGCTTCTCCACCATATCGGCCTTTACGCCTATCGCCGCGAGGCGCTGTTGCGCTTTTGCGCGCTTCCGCCATCGCCACTTGAGCAGCGCGAGAAGCTGGAACAGCTGCGGGCGCTGGAAAATGGCATGCGCATCGACATTGCCATCGTCGATGCGGTACCGCTGGGCGTTGACACGCCTGAAGACCTTGACCGGGCGCGGGCGATCCTCGCCAGCGCCCCTCTTTGACCCGCCAGCAAACCTTAAACACGCAAGCAGACCTTGGGCCCATGACCAGCAACACCATCGTCTATCAGGGGGAGCCCGGCTCCTACTCGCACACCTCCTGCCGTTCGGTCTTTCCCGGTTGGGAGGCGGTCGGCTGCGACACGTTCCAGGATTGCTTTCAGACGGTGCAGGATGGCGGCGCCTCGCTGGCGATGATTGCCCTTGAAAATTCGCTGGCCGGACGTGTTGCAGATGTGCATCACCTGTTGCCAGGATCAGGATTATCGATCGTTGGCGAATTTTTCCTGCCGATTCATTTCCAGCTTCTCGCCCCCAGAGGGGCTACGACGGAAACCATCAAAACCGTGGAAGCCCATGTCATGGGGCTTGGCCAATGCCGCAAGATCATCCGCGAATTGAAATTGAAGGGCGTGGTGGCGGCCGACAATGCCGGGGCTGCCCGCGCAGTGGCCCAATCGGGCGATCTGACGCGCGCTGCCTTTGCCTCCGACGTCGCCGCCGAGATTTACGGCCTCGATACCCTGCGCCGCAACGTCGAGGATGAGGCCCATAACACGACCCGTTTCGTCATCCTTGCCAAGGACAAGCGCGTGCCGGTGCGCGGTGTCCAGCCTTGCATCACCACCTTTGTCTTTCGCGTACGCAACGTTCCAGCCGCCCTGTACAAGACGCTGGGCGGTTTTGCCACCAATGGCGTCAACATGACGAAACTCGAAAGCTACATGCTCGAGGGCCAGTTCTTTGCCACCATGTTCTACGCCGATGTCGAGGGCCATCCCGACGATCCGGGCCTGGCGCGGGCGCTCGACGAAATGACCTATTACTGCCGGGAGTTCACCTTGCTGGGCGTCTACCCCGCCCATCCCTTCCGCGACAATTTCCGCGAGCCGCTGGAAGTGCCGGGCGGGAAATAGGGCCGCAGCTCACGCCAGCCTGCCATCCAGCCAGTCGCGCAGCAGCAGGTTCGCAATCGACATCGGCGGCGGGCAGAAAAGCCCTTGCGGATGGGTATTATCGATCATCATGCGGCATTCGGCGCGGCTGAACCAGCGGCCATCCTCAAGCTCGGTGTGGTCAAGCGTGATCGCCTCATCGCTGGTTTGCGCAAGGCATCCCATCATCAGCTGGCTGAAGGGAAGCGGCCAGGGCTGGGCGGCGTGAAAGACGACACGTGTGGCGCGTACCCCCGCCTCCTCCATCGTCTCGCGGCGCACTGCATCCTCCAGCGTTTCTCCAGGCTCGATGAAACCGGCGAGGCAGGAATACATGCCCGGCGCAAAGGCCTGCTTGCGCGCCAGCAGGCAGAAATCGCCGCGCACCACCATCATGATCGCTACCGGATCAGTGCGCGGAAAATGGCTCGCCTTGCACGACGGGCATTCCCGGCGGTAGCCGGCGGAAGCGATCACGGTTCTGGCGCCGCAGCGCGCGCAATGCGGGTGAGTGGCGTGCCAGGCGAGAATGCCCTTGGCATGGCCGAGAATTGCCAGATCCTGCGACGGCACCAGCCCCTGAACGCCAATGGAGCGCAGATCGATCACCACAAAACCCCTGGCTTTGAGGCTGTCGCTCTCTTCATCCGCCATGCCGGCGAAATAGGCGACATCGCCACGCATGCCGAGAAAAATGTCAGGGGCAGCGCCAAGTGCCGCTGCTGTTGCAATCGTCATGGTGGATGAAAAATCCGGGGGTGCCCCGAGCACGGCCTTGTCAGCGGCATAGACGATCATCCGCGCTGTCGCCGTTTGCAGCGACGCGAGGCGCGCCTCGTCATCGCGCCATTCCGCCTTGCGATCCAGCGGATTATTGCCATAGCCGGCGCGCGCGCTGGGCTCGTCGGCGACAAAGGCGGGCGCGGTCCCGACAGGGAGAGGATCGGCATTGAGCATCAAAAAATCCCGGCGGAAGGGCGGGGCGGATGGCCAAAACCGCCGCGATGAAACCAGCTGCGATGGGCCGCATCGGTTGGCCGTACACAGGTTTAAGCGATGCGCCTGCGCCGTCAAGGCACGTTCGCTCGCCGTCTGCCTTGCACAGGGCCCTGCTTCTGTTCCATATAGGGCCCGGGAGG
The DNA here is from genome assembly GCF_021731865.1 of Raskinella chloraquaticus (SeqCode). Taxonomy (NCBI): domain Bacteria; kingdom Pseudomonadati; phylum Pseudomonadota; class Alphaproteobacteria; order Hyphomicrobiales; family Phreatobacteraceae; genus Raskinella (SeqCode); species Raskinella chloraquaticus (SeqCode). Next base: position 23,276 of record NZ_JAKFWN010000022.1, read on the forward strand.
TTGGCGGCAGGCGTGCCGCTCGCCAATCGGGTCAGGTCCGAGAGGAAGCAGCCCTAACGAATTCGGCGCGGGTTGTTGTTCAGCCTCCCACCTTTGCCAGGCCGAATCTGGCGGCAATCCAGCGTCCTGCCAGCGCTGAGGCGCGATCGGGCCGGCGGAACCAATCTGACCGCCCGAGGGTACAAGATGGCTGACAACATCATAAAGCCGCCCGCCACGCCGCTTCGTGCCTATCGCGTCCTTGCCCGCAAATACCGCCCGCGATCCTTCGATGATCTGATCGGCCAGGAGGCAATGGTTCGCACCCTGTCCAATGCTTTCGAAACGGGCAGACTGCCACAGGCATGGATGCTGACCGGCGTGCGCGGTGTCGGCAAGACGACGACGGCGCGTATCCTTGCCCGCGCGCTCAATTACCAATTGCCGGGCATGGCCGATCATCCGACCATTCACATGCCCACCCATGGCATTCATTGCGAGGCCATCATTGAGGGCCGCCATCTTGATGTCATGGAAATCGACGCCGCGTCCCATACCGGTATCGATGACATCCGCGAGATCAGCGATGCCGCCCGCTACACACCAATGAGCGCGCGCTATAAGGTCTATGTCATCGACGAAGTGCACATGTTATCGAAAGCAGCATTCAATGGGCTGCTGAAAACCCTTGAAGAGCCACCTGCGCACGTCAAATTCATCTTTGCCACCACTGAAATTCGTAAAGTACCGGTCACCATATTGTCGCGCTGCCAGCGCTTCGATCTGCGCCGTATCGATATCGACGTGCTGAGCGCCCATCTCAACAAGATCGCCAGCGCCGAGGCCATGATGCTTGAGCCGGACGCGGCCTTGCTGATCGCGCGTGCCGCCGAAGGTTCGGTGCGCGACGCCCTCTCGCTTCTCGATCAGGCCAACGCGTCCGCCGAGGAGGCGATCACCGCAGAAACCGTGCGCCATATGCTGGGGCTGGCTGACCGCATGCGGATTTTCGATCTCCTTGACACGGTTATGCGCGGCAACGCCGCTGCAGCCCTTGATCTCTTCGCTGCGCATTATCGCGACGGGGTCGACCCGGCGATCCTGGTTGGCGAAATGGCGGAAGCCGTTCATGCGCTCGCCCGCGCCAAGATTGTCGGCATCGAAGCGGGCTCCGATGCCGTTCCGCAGGCCGAGCGCGAGCGCATCACCACGCTTGCCACCGGGCTGTCGCAGGCCACCTTGTCACGCGCCTGGCAGATGTTGCTCAAAGGCAGCGAGGAGCTGAAAGAGGCGCCGCGCCCGGCAAGCGCGGTTGAAATGCTGCTCATCCGCCTGTGTCATGTCGCTGAATTGCCAAGCCCTGAGGATGTGGTGAAACGGTTGCAGCGGGGCGACGAAACAGGTGCGCCGGCGCCAAGCCGTGAAACATCTCCGCCACCCGCCGGGCGCGGGCCGGCGGCTGGTCCTGCCGCCACAGGAGCGCAATCGGAAAATATGCCCTCTGCTCGCTCTGAGGTCGTTTCGCAGGCGATACCCGGCCCGGGACCGGCTAAGGCCGCCACCCGCACCACACCGCGCCTGGTGAGCCAGTCACCCGCGCCCGCAGCACTCGCTGACGCCCGCCCGACGGCGATTGTCGAATTGCTGCGCTTCGAGGATCTGGTAGCTCTCGCCCACCATAAACGCGACATCCGCCTGAAAACCGCGCTGGAGCGTTCGATCCACCTCGTGCGCTTCGAGCGGGGGCGAATTGAGTTTCGGTTTCGCGACGGCCAGGCCGCAACGCTTGTTCCCGACATGCAGCGCAAACTGCAGGAATGGACGGGCGAGCGCTGGCTCATCACCCTGTCGCAGGAGCAGGGTCTGCCGACATTGGAAGAGCAGGCAAACGTCGAGCGACAGATGCTGGTCGACGACGTCCGCTCGCACCCGAGCGTTTCGGCTATTCTCGCCCGTTTCCCCGGCGCCGAGATCATCGATATCCGCATGCCGGACGCACCGCAGCCGACCGGGGCAGGTGACGCCGGCATGACCGTTCCAGATGATGACAATGATGAGAGTGCCCCATGGACATCATGAAGCTGATGAAGCAGGCCCAGGACATGCAGGCCAAGATGAAAGCGGCGCAGGATGATCTGGAGCGCATCGAGATCGAGGGCCTCGCCGGAGGCGACCTGGTCAGGGTGCGCCTCAACGGCAAGGGCGACCTTAAAGCCGTTGCGATCGACCCGTCGCTTTTGCTTGTCAGCGAAAAGGATATCCTTGAGGATCTGTTGATCGCTGCCCACGCCGATGCCCGGCGCAAGGTGGAAGCAGCTTCGGGCGACATGATGAAGAGCCTGACGGCGGGGTTGCCTCTGCCGCCGGGCTTCAAGCTGCCTTTCTGATTTTCGAACTTACAATCTGACGCGGGTCTGGCCCTTGCGCAGCGGCCGGTCATCAGGCGTTGCGTCGGAGGGCGCTGCCGGGAATAAATTGGGCAGGTTGGGCGGCGGCAGATTGGGGATCAATTCTCTGAACGGATTGTCTGAACGTCGGGCCGGGCGCTGCGCCTCGATATTGGGTGTTGCCTGCTGAACGACCGCGCTGCTCGGCTCGCCGCCGAGCCGCGGAAACGGAATCTGCGGGAACCAGGATTGTTCGGCCGGCTGATTGGCGGGCGGGGGTTCGGGTGCGGCCGCCACTGGTGGTGCCGGCGTCACCGGCTGGAGCGCGGGCAGAGCCGGTTGGGCTGGCTGGGGCGCGGCTACCGGTTGCGCTTGCGTCAGCGGCGAGGGCGCGCCGGTCGCCCCCGAACCTGCCACTGGTGCAGGCGGCGGCGCTGGTCGTGCGTCAAGCTGCGCTTTGACCTGATTGAGGCGCGCCTGGATGGCATCGCGGTCGGGATGATCGAGCGCCGGCTCGATCTCGCTGCTGCCACTCGCGGTCCGGCGCAAATCGGCAATCACCCGCGTCTGCGTGCCGATAGAGGCGAAGGTGACGGTAAGGCGGATCGTCGACAGGCGCGATCCCGACAGCTTTGTGAGGACGGTTGAATAGGGGGTGTCGGTCGCAACCTTGTAGCCAAGCCCGATCAGCGCCGGCAGAACGGCAGCCTTGACCGGCCCGGAGCTTGCCAGAATATTGGCTTCCGGCGCTGTCAGGCCCCGGGGATCATTGCTGGCGGCGCGAATGGCAGGCGGCGTCGGAGCGTTGACACCCAAGGGGTCGACAGCCGGGCGCGTTCCCGGGCTTGCCGCCGGTTCGGCGGCCGAGAATGCCGGCAGGCTTGGAAAGGCTGGCAGGGCGAGCGGGCTCGATCCTTCAAGGCTCGAACACCCCGCACACAGGGCGCCAAGCCCTCCAGCAATCAGCATACAGATAAAACGCGACATGTGCCTGCTCTGTTATCGCAGCCAAACCGGGCTGCTACTGCAATTGTGACATACTGGCAAGCGTTCATGGCTAAACTTGGTGCATGGACAGCCGAACATGGTAAATCCCGCCTGGTTGAGTCTGACCCCTCCGGAGTGCCTATGATCCGCTACAGTGCCGGCCCTGAAATAGATCGCCTGATCCAGCTTCTGGCCCGTCTGCCGGGGCTTGGTCCGCGCTCTGCCCGCCGCGCGGCGCTGGCTCTGATCAAACGGCGCGAACAATTGCTCGATCCGCTGGCCGTGGCCTGTCGTGATGTCGCCGAGAAGATTATCGTCTGCCGCACCTGTGGTAACGTCGATACACTCGATCCCTGTTCGATCTGCCGCGATCCGCAGCGCCAGGGAGGCATGCTGATCATCGTTGAGGATGTCGCCGATCTGTGGGCGATGGAGCGCGCGGCCGCCGCCGGTGCGCGCTACCATGTGCTGGGCGGAACCTTGTCGGCGCTGGATGGCGTGACACCTGACCGCCTTCATCTGGCCGTGCTGCCGGGGCGTATCATTGATGAGAAGATCGATGAGGTGGTTCTGGCCCTTAATGCCACCGTCGAAGGCCAGACGACGGCCCATTACATCACCGATCTTCTGGCCGCGACCGGCGTCAAGGTCACGCGCCTTGCCCATGGCGTGCCGGTCGGCGGCGAACTTGATTATCTCGATGAGGGGACGCTGACGACGGCGTTGCGGGCGCGCCTGCCGTTCTGAGGGCTGTCATCTCATTCAGCCGCGAGCGGCCGTTGCAGTTGCGCCGCCGGCGGTTCACCTTCTGACAAATCAACGGTGGCGATACGCAGCCCCCTCTGGGTCACCTTTTCAGTTGACAGGATGAGACCTGTCACATCCTCGCCGGCCTTGCGCAGATGCTTGTCAAGCGCGCCTGCCCGCTCGCTCACCCGCCGCACATCTTCCAGCAATCGCCCGACCTCGACCTGGATACGCCGCGCCTCATCGCGCATGCGCGCATCGCGCACCAGCGATTGCACCACCTGGACGGCAAGCATGAGCAGGGAGGGCGAGACCAGCACGACGCGCGCCTTGAACGCCCGCTCCACGACATCGGAGAAGCTTTCCTGAATGTCAGCGAAGAGCGATTCGGAAGGGACAAACATCAAGGCGATATCCTGCGTCTCCCCGGGCAGCAGATATTTGCGCGCTATGTCATCGATGTGCCGGCCGATATCCCCGCGCACGCGTTGCTCGCCAGCCCTTGCCATCTCGCCATCGCCGCCATGGCGCCAGGCGGCAATCGCTTCGAGCGGAAATTTCGCATCGACAACCAGCACCTCGCTTGTCGTCGGCAGGCGCACGATGCAATCGGGCCGGCTGTTGTTGGACAGCGTTGGCTGAAAAGCATAGGCGCTCGGCGGCAGACTGTCCTGTATGATGGCTTCAAGCCGCGCCTGGCCGAAAGCGCCGCGCGCCTGCTTGTTGGATAGAATGGATTTAAGCCCGACCACCTCGTCAGCCAGCGCGCCGATGGCCTGGCCGGCACCCTCGACGACGGCCAGCCGCTCATTGAGTTTTGTCAGATGATCGCCGGTAAAACGGGCTGATTCGAGCAGCCCATGCCCCAGCCGATGTCCGACCGCGTCAAGCCGCTCGCTCATGGCCTGATGCATGTCACTCTGCCGCTCGCCGATCAGGTGGGTCATGGTTGAAAGCCTGCCGGCAAGTTCTGATTGGCCTGCCATGACATCGCGCAAACGGTCTTCCATCTCGCGTGCCCGCGCCTGCGCTTCGCCAGCTAGCCGCGTCTGCAGGCGTGATGAGCGCCAGGCCAGAATGGCCATCAGCACCCCCGATAGAAGCCCGGCGAGAAGCACCAGCTCAAACCCGTCGAGCGGGCGGCCACCAATGACAAGAATCGAATCGATCATGACACCACTCTAGCTGATTTACGCGTTTGATGAGACCGAACCGTGAACAAATTCACTGAATTTCGCCTGCCCATGATTGACGCTGACGCCAGCGCGCCCTATCTCGCGGCTATGACAGTCCGCCCGATCCTGACCTTACCCGATGCGCGCCTGCGCCAGAAAAGCCTGCCGGTTGCAGCCTTTGACGGCGAGCTGGAGCAATTGATCGTCGACATGTTCGAAACCATGTACAAGGCGCCCGGTATTGGTCTTGCCGCCATCCAGATTGGCGTCGCCAGATGTGTGGTCACGGTTGATCTGGCACGCAAGAACGAGCCGCCGGCGCCCCAGGCCTTCATCAACCCGCAGATCCTGGCCTCGTCCGACGAACTGGTTGGCTATGAGGAAGGCTGTCTGTCGATCCCGGAGTATTACGGCGAGATCGAGCGCCCCGCGCGTATCACCGTGGCCTTCCAAGACATGAAAGGCAATGCCCATCAGGTCGAGGCTGAGGGTCTGCTCGCTACCGTCCTCCAGCATGAGATCGATCATCTCGACGGCGTGCTTTTCATCGACCATATGTCGCGGCTGAAGCGACAGCTCGTGATCAAGAAATTTGCCAAGGCAGCAAGACAGGCCGAAAAATAGCCCGGCCCACTGTCGGGACGCCAGCTTTGTGCAACAGGAACACCATGCCTCTTTCCGTCGTTTTCATGGGAACACCTGATTTCGCCGTGCCGACGCTTGAGGCGGTACTTGCGGCCGGGCATCGCGTGACAGCGGTTTATACCCAGCCTGCCCGCCCGGCAGGGCGCGGGATGAGCGTTGTTGCCACGCCGGTTGAACTGGCAGCCCGCCGGCACGGCCTTGATATCAGGACGCCGGTCGATTTTCGTGATGGCGCGGATGTGGCCGCGCTCGCTGCTACGGCTCCTGATGTCATCCTCGTGGTTGCGTATGGTCTGCTGTTGCCGCCTGCGGTGCTGGCGATCCCGCGTCATGGCTGCCTCAATCTCCACGCCTCTTTATTGCCGCGCTGGCGCGGGGCGGCACCCCTTCATCGCGCAGTGATGGCGGGCGATGAGGAGACTGGCGTCATGGTCATGCGCATGGAGAGGGGGCTTGATACCGGCCCGGTGGCGATGAGTGCCCGCTCTTTGCTGTCCTGTGACGATACGACGGGTGATCTGCATGATCGTTTGAAGATTGTCGGCGCTGGCCTGATGGTGGACGCCTTGCGCCGCCTGGAGGCTGGTACGTTGAGCTTCACGCCGCAGGCCGATGCGGGAATTGTCTATGCGCGCAAAATCGACAAGGGCGAGACCCGCATCGACTGGGCGAAGCCGGCCAGCGTTGTGCGTCGCCACATTCATGGCTTGTCGCCGTTTCCCGGCGCCTGGTGCGAGATCATGACACCGCAGGGGGGCGAGCGTCTCAAGATCCTGCGCTGTGAATATGTTGACGCCTCCGGGCCGCCGGCAACCATCCTCGATGATCGACTTGCCATCGCCTGCGCTGAAGGCGCGGTCCGCCCTTTGCTTGTCCAGCGTGCCGGGCGCAAGGTCATGGACCGCGACACCGCCTTGCGCGGGCTTGACCTGGCCCCCGGCATGACTGTGCGCTGATGCCGCGTTATCGCCTCGATATCGAGTATGACGGGCGCCCTTTCAGGGGCTGGCAGTATCAGAGCGATGCCTTGACCGTGCAAGGCGTCATCGAGGCCGCCTTGTTCGCGCTCACCGGCGCGACGATCCGCGTCAACGGCGCCGGCCGCACCGATGCCGGCGTCCATGCGCTGGGCCAGGTCGCCCATGCCGATCTGCCGCGCTCCTGGGCGCCAGGCCGCCTGCGCGATGGCATCAACGCCATGCTGCGCCCCCATCCGGTGTCGATCCTCGGCGCATCCGAGGTGGCGGACGGTTTCGATGCCCGTTTCAGTGCTCGCGGGCGCGCTTATCGCTATCTTATTCTCGACCGCCGCAGCCCGCCAGCACTTGACAGCGGGCTCGTCTGGCATGCGCGCCGCCGCCTCGATGCGCACGCCATGAACCATGCCGCCCGCCATCTCCTCGGCCATCATGATTTCACCACCTTCCGCAATGTCGATTGCCAGGCGAAATCGCCGATGAAGACGCTGCGTCATCTGGCTGTGCGCCGTCATGGCGACCAGGTGATCGTTGAGGTCGAGGCGCGTTCGTTTCTCCACAATCAGGTGCGCTCGATGGTGGGCTCGCTGAAGCGGGTAGGCGAGGGCACCAGGCCTGACGAGTGGATTGCTGAAATTCTCGAGGCCCGCTCGCGCGAGCGCTGTGGCGCGCTCGCCCCTCCCGACGGCCTTTATCTCACAAGCGTGTCTTATGCCGCGCCGTCACAGGCCGGCGAGGACATCACCGATCCGGCCGATGAGGAGGCTGAGGGCGAGGTCTAGGGCAACGATTGCCGCCGCGATCGCTGCACTCGTTTGCAGCACGGATCTGGCGATAAACCAGCCAAATCTGAGCACAACAATCAGGAAGACGTAGGTTGCAAGCGTCGTCACCAGAATGGGGACGAGGTCAAGCCCATAGGCAATCGTTGGCAGCGACGTAAGGGCAGCCGAGGGCAGGGCGGTCCAGTTTCTGACGGTGATGTAGGCCGCATAACGCGCCCCCAGCTGCAGCCTGCGGGTGACGACGACCATGACAAGCGGAAACGCGAACCAGTCGACGATGAAGGTGAGCGCTCGCACCAGAAAGAACCGCCCGTCGCTGAAATCGTCAGACGAGAAACGCTCGCTCAGCAATAGGTTGCGTTCGGTCAGCACCGATGAGGCATAAATCGGTGCCACCAGGACAATCACCCAGAAGGAGCGGAAGAACCCTTCAGCCGACAGATCAAAACGCTCGAGCCCCTTGGGATCGCCACAGAAGAGGCGCCACGCCCCGGCCATCGCTTCTCTGATGTCGGCTCCGCTTGGCATCGCTCACGCCCTGGCCGAATGATCGAAATAAGTAGCGATAACCGCAGCGTAGATCGCTTGCAGTCGGGCAAGCTCATCGATGACCACATGTTCGTCGATCTGATGCATGGTTTTGCCGACAAGGCCAAGCTCGATGACCGGGCAGTAATCCTTGATGAAGCGCGCATCCGACGTGCCGCCGGACGTTGAATAGGCGGGCGTCTTGCCGGTCATTGCCGCGACGGCCTGCGCGACATGGTCCAGAAAGGCGCCGGGTTCGGTACGGAAGGCCTGCGAATTGCCGCGCACCGCTTCGAGCGCGTAGGCGGAGGGTCCGGCGACCGGATCAAGGCGGCGTCTGATCTCGCTCTCAAGTCGCTCAAGCGTCCACAGATCGTTGAAGCGGACATTGAGCTTTGCCCGCGCCGTTTCGGGAATGACATTGAAGGCACCGGTGCCGGCCTCGACCCCGACGATCTCGAGGTTCGATGCGTCAAACCACGGCGTGCCATGATCGAGCGGTGAGGCGAGTTCAGCCAGCAGTGCCATCAGCCGCGGCAGCGGATTATCCGCCAGATGGGGGTAAGCGACATGTCCCTGTCGCCCGCGCACCGTCAGGTTTGCCGAATAGGAGCCGCGCCGGCCGATCTTGATGGTATCACCGACGCTCTCGCTGCTTGTTGGTTCCCCGACAATGCAATGGTCGAAGCGCTCGCCGCGTCTGGTCGCCCAGTCGAGCAGTTTGACGGTACCGTTGACCGACGGCCCTTCCTCATCGCCCGTGATCAGAAAGACGATCGATCCATGGGCGAGGCGGCCCTGCGCGACATGGTCAAGGGCAGCGGCGGTGAAGGCGGCAATCCCGCCCTTCATGTCTGTTGCCCCTCTGCCATAGAGCAGGCCGTCCCGGATCAAAGCTGCGAACGGGTGGGCTGACCAGGCTGTGATATCGCCCGGCGGTACCACATCCGTGTGCCCCGCGAACGCCAGCACGGGTGATGATGTGCCGATGCGCGCATAAAGGTTTTCAACGTCCGGCGTACCGGCGTCATGGAATACCGGGCGCTCGGTCATAAACCCCGCTGGTCGCAAGACCTCTTCGAGGTAGTCAAGCGCACCAGCTTGCGCAGGGGTCACCGACGGACAGCGAATGAGCCCTTGGGCCAGCGTCAGCGCGGAAGCGGGTGATGAGGATATAGTGCCCATGGTGCGGGGATTAAGCGGGGCATGTCCGCCGGTCAACCGGGCAAGAGAAATTTACAACACACGCATAAAGTGTGTTTATTTATTATTCCCGTTATGGGATAGGTTGATTCGTTCACTCGCTCCAAAAGAATGAGCCTCCCATGCACCTGATCAGACCGACCGTGGAATTTCGTGGTTCAACCGGCGTTCCGTCTTCTGTTTCAAGCGTGCCGACGGCCTTGGCCCCGCCGCCAACGATGGCCGAGCATCTGCGCCGTGTGCTTGAGCTTGACCATTTGCACCTGGTGATGATGGTCGAGGATGAGACGAGTGACAGAAGCGTCAGGATACTTTTTTCGACCTGGAGCAGCCGTATACAGGCGCGCGCCCTTGCCGCGCACTGGCATTTCGGCACTCTCGCGACTGCCGCGCGGCGCGCGCGTGGCGGTGTGCTGACACCGGCGGATATGACGCAGGCATCCTTGCTTGCCGAAGCGCAGGTGTCGGTCGCCGATATGGCTGAACTGGGTCCGCAATGGCTGTTTGCTGTTCCCCGACGGGCTGGTCTTGCAAGCGAGATATGGGCTGGCCGCAATCGGCCGTTGAGCGCAATCGACGAAGGCTTGATCGGCGCCATCGCCCTTCCCCTGCTGCGTTCCATCTCGCAACGCTATGCCCGCCTTTCGGGTAAACCGCGACGGCTGACGCCACGCGAGGTCGAATGCCTCAGATGGGCAAGCGAAGGCAGGACGTCGGAAGACATCGCCGGACTGCTTGATATCGCCCAGACGACGGTCGAAACCCATTTCAAGCATGCGGCCGCGAAGCTTGGCGCCCAGAACCGTTCGCACGCCGTGGCAGAGGCCTTGCGCAGCGGCGTGATTGCTTAAACACGCGACAGTTTATGGCATCAGCGATGCGCCTGGCGCATCGGTTTGTTCGGCGAAATAGTAGACTTCGCCGTGAAACCACACATCGATAATCATCTGCCGTAACGTGTCGGCATCCTCGCGGCGCAGTTCCTTGTTGAGCGCGGCATTGGCGCCGAGCGCCAGCGCCTGACGCAGGATCGCATCGTCGCGAACGCCTGTGAGGACGACAACCTGAACGGCGTTGTAGCGGGCATCAGCCCGTAGCCAGGCTAGAAATTCAAGACCGGTCATGACCGGCATCTGGATATCGAGCAAAATGAGGTCCGGGAGGCCGACAGCGCTGTCGTTTGCCACGCGGCGGATGTAGTCCACAGCCTGGCGGCCATTCACCAGTTCGCGGCAATAGATATGGTGCGAGGAGCGATGCAGCACACGGCGCAGCAACGCCGCCTCGTCAGCATCATCCTCAACCAGGAGGAAATGGACATCGGCAATCTCTCGTCGCTCAACCAGCATTTCACCCTCCGGGCGATCCGTTCCGTCTTGTACCACGCAGCTTTCTGCTACCTGCTGGCTTAAGCCATTCAAGCATTGCTCAATTTCCAACGTCTTAAAGTTGGCAAGCGCAACCTGAGATCGACGTCACCAAAAATCGGGAACGGCAAATCGACAAAATGGTATGATTCGCTGGCCAGTTGGCCGCGTTGCCTGCATGGATTTTTCCGCCCGGATCGTCACGAAGTCGTGCATCGATCGTGTTTGGCAGAGCTGCCAGGCGGACGGTAGAACGCATCACGCCAAAGGAGAACAGCATGTCAGCAAGGTGCAGGGCCCTTATCGTCGGCGTCGGCGATGGATTATCAGCCTCGCTCGCCCGTCTGTTGCATGGTGAGGGCTACTCAGTGGCCCTTGCCGCCCGCAACATCGCCAAACTCGGCGATCTTGCCAGGGCGACGAAAGCAAGCGTCCACACATGCGATGCGAGTGACGCAGACGACGTCGCCGCTCTGTTCTCCGAGGTTGGCAGCGATCTCGACGTGGTGATTTATAATCCGTCGTTTCGTGTCCGTGGCCCGCTTGCCGACCTCAACCCTGGTGATGTGCGCAAAACACTTGATATCACCGCGTTCGGTGCCTTCCTCGTCGGCCAGCAGGCGGTGCGCGCGATGCTGAAGCGTGGCGGCGGCACAATCCTCTTCACCGGCGCCTCGGCCGGCGTGAAAGGCTATCCCCAGTCGGCGCCCTTTGCGATGGGCAAGTTTGCCCTGCGCGGGCTTGCCCAGTCCATGGCTCGCGAATTCCATCCTCAAGGCATCCATATTGCCCATGTCATCATCGACGGGGCTATTCTGTCCGCCCGTTATCCTGATGCTGAAGGCAAGCACGACAAGCTCCATCCCGACGCCATCGCCCGCGCCTATCTCGACCTCATCAACCAGGAGCGCTCCTGCTGGAGCTGGGAGATCGAGGTACGACCCTGGGTTGAAAAGTTCTGAGAATCGCCGGGCTCGTGGTCGGATCGCAGAACTCGTCGCAATCGTTCCTTACGTTACGTAAGTTGTTGTGACAAAACGGACACAAAACGATGCTTTCGTCACAAAACCGACGTGGAAAGGCCTGGACCGGTCGAGGCGCGCTTGCCTGTTAAACGGGCAGTAAGATAGTTTTTCCGGCAACACGCGCTGTTCATGCGCTTGACTGTTTCCGGGGGGGTATCATGTCGTCCAACATGCTTCGCGCATCTCTGTTAGCCGTTTTGACATGCGCCGGCGCCGCAGTGTCTGCTCAGGCACAGCAATTTGATCGTATCGTCGGTTTTGGCGACAGTCTGACCGATCAGGGCAATGTCGCCACGGTGTTTGGCGGAGCGGTTCCCAACTATCTCCCCTTGCGCCTGCAGCAATTTTCCAACGGGCCGACCTGGATCACCCAGCTCTTCGGGCCGTCGACGAATTTCTTCACCACCGTCAATCCCAATACCGGCAATATCAATTTCGCCTTTGGCGGGGCCCAGACTGCGGCGGGGACAGCGACCCAGCCCGTTTCGATCCAGACACAGATCAACACCTATCTTGCCCGCGGTGGCCGTTTTGGCACCAGTGACGTGGTGTCGTTATGGGGCGGCGCCAACAACATCTTTGATCTGACCAATCAGGTCGCCATCGGCGATATTCCGGTGGCTGCGGCGCCGGGCGCAGCTGTCACCGTAACCAATACGGCGGCGGTCGATATCGGCAATCAGGTGCGCCAGCTGTCGGCGGCGGGCGCGCGGACCTTGCTGGTCTTCAACCTGCCCGATTTCGCCTCTCTGCCGGCCTATAATACGGTTGCCGCCAATGCCCAGTTGGCAGGGCTCGCCTCAGGCAATTTCAACCGGGCCTTGCTGGCGCAATTGACCGGTGCTGCCGCCGCCTTGCCCAATACGAACATTATCTCGGTCCCGGTCGATGAGATCTTTCGGGCAATCGTTGCCAATCCGGCTTCGTTTGGCTTCACCAACGTGACCCAGGCCTGCCTCCTCACTCCGAGCTGTGCGGCAAGCCCGGCGCAGTTCAACAATTTCCTGTTTTTTGACACCGTTCACCCCACCGAGCGTGGCCACAGCCTGATTGCCGCCACCGTGCAGCAATATCTGCAGGCTCCGACCATCGCCGCCACCGCCGATCAGGTCCTCTCCGACACCTCGTTTGCCCTGCGCCGCTCGGCCGCCCTCGGTGCGGTTGATCAGCTTGGCCGTGTCGTCCCGACCAGCGGGCAATGGCAGTTCTTCATCTACGGCACCGGCGATGCCGGCTCGTCCAATAGCCGGTCCGCCAATGGCATTCTGACCGCAGCCGGCACCACATCAACGCCATTGAACGATTACACCACCGGCGGCGTACGACTGGGCGGCCTGCGGAATATCGGCGATGGTATCACGCTCGGCGCCTCCTTCTACTTCACCACCGGCGAGGTTGCTGGCGGCAACCGGCTTGCCGACGGCAACCGTCAGATCAAGCTCAATGCCACGCAGATTGGCGGTGACATCCTCGCTCGCTGGGACTTCGGTCGCGGATCGTTTGTCAATTTCGGCGGCGGCGCCAGCTTCGATCGTTACGATAATTATGAGCGCCGCACCCTTGGACCTCTGGTTAACGAGGCCAACCCGACGGGCTATTCGGCGAGTGTCCTTGGTGAACTGGGTCATGACTACAAATTCGACAAGCTGACCGTAACGCCAAAAGGCCGCTTCCAGTACCTGCGCACCACTGTTGACGGCTTTACCGAGACCGGCGTCGTCGCCGCCGTCAGCCTCAACAGCCGGGTTGTCGATGCGCTGGCGGGAGCCTTCGAGTTGCGTGCTGCCTACGCCTTCAATGACCAGGCAACGCTGCGCGCTTTGATCGGTTATGAGGATTACCTCACCGGTTCGGCAGGCTCCGTCACCGGCCGGCTGACCAATAACACCGCGCAGGCTTTCGCCGTGCAGATTGCCAACCCGGTCGGTGTCGGTGTGGTCTATGGCGGTGGTTTTGACTGGTCGTTTGGCACCATCGTCGCGCGCGCTGACTATCGCGGCTCAACCGGTGATCGCGGACAGACACGTCACCAGGGCTCGCTCGGCGCCAGCTTCAAATTCTGATATCGACGCAGGCGGCGGAAGCAATTATTCCGCCGCCGCCGGTTTTGCCGCGTTGATGATGGCCGCCCCGGCAGCTCCTTCGATCGCCTTCTGTCGCTCGCTATCACCCTGGACGATGACGCCAGGAGAGCCGAATGCAATGTCACTTTGACGGAACGCCAGCACCATCTGCTTCAGCGCTTCGCGCTGGACAATCGTTGGCTTGCCTGGCTTGACGGTGAATTTGAAGCGCAGGATCAACGTATTCTCGACGACGTCGGCAATGCCTTGCATTTTGAGCGGCAGCAGGAATTCGCGGCCGATTTCAGGGTCATTCAGCAGGTCCTGGCCAATGCGCTTGACCAGTTTGCGCACTTTCTCAAGATCGGTATCGCCGGCAAAGCGCAGATTGAATTTGACGGTCAGCCAGTCACGGCTGTGATTGGTGATCGAGCCAAGCTGGCCGAAAGGCACGGTATGCATCTGCCCGTTGTGATGGCGCAGCCGTAACGAGCGCAGTGAAATACGCTCCACCGTGCCGCGCAGCCGCCCGGCCTCGATATATTCACCGACGCGGAAGGCGTCATCGACCATGAAGAAGAGGCCGGCGACAATGTCGCGCACGAGCGATTGCGATCCGAAGCTGATGGCAAGGCCGAAGATGCCGGCACCTGCCAGCAAGGGCGTGATGTTGACGCCGATTTCGGACAGCGCTGCGATAATGGCAACGCCCAGGATGGTGACGCCGACGAAGCCTTGCACCAGCGGCATGATGGTTGACAGGCGGGACGCTGGTTCAGGGTCGTCCCCGTCGTCGATGCCGGGCACCAGGGGTTGCGTGCGTACGCCAAACTTGATGCGCGCCCACACGCGCGTGAGTTCGTAGGAGACGTAGCCGCCAACCAGATAGAGGAGGCCGCTGACCAGCCCCCCTTCAATGTTGGCCCAGCGCTCGATGGTGAACATGACGAGCGCTTGCGACAGAAGGTAACGGCTGAGGAGGACGAACGCCGTTGCCAGGGCTGCGACGCGGGCGCAGCGGCACAACGCCGCCGCATAGGCCATCGCAGAATCAGGCAGGCCATCGGCTGCCTTGGACATCTGGGCCGTGGCCAGCAGCAGGAAACGATCGACCAGCAGGGTCACGGCGGCCAGGATCGCCAGCCCGGCGAAAGCATAATAAAAGTCAAAATCAAGCGAGATCACGCCGTAAGTCCATGCCGCCCAGAATATGCCGACAAGGAGAAGGCCGGACATTCTCATCGCGGGCTGAGCGGGTTGGGCTGCTGAAAAAAACCGCTCTACCGCGCATAGCGCGCCAAGGCTGACAAGGCTGCCGACTATGACGGCCAGAGCCTGACCCGCGCGCCACGGCTCATCGGCCGTATGGACGGCGGGGATGCCCGCTTCGAAAAGAACCGGAATGAGGGTGATGAAGGATGCCGCCAGTCCGACCACCACCCAGACAAGGGGCATCGCGCGCGACACCTGAACGTCATTGGCCGGCACCAGCCGCAAGACGCTTTCGCCCGGCCGCAGCACGGCCAAGGGTATGAACATCGCCAGCCGCAGGCGCAACGTCGTATCGATGAGCGCAAGGCAAAACCGGTCGATGAGCGCATTGGAGGAAAAAACGGCATCGGCAAGAATGATCGCCAGCAGCACCATGACGGCAAGATCGACAACGTCGAACGCCAGCCGTCTGCCAGCCCCTGCCAGTGAGCGCTCGGGAACATCAGGCCGCAACGCTTTCAGTGGCGGCACCCTCGCCAGCAACTTCGGTAAAATCAGCAGGATCAGGATGACTCCGGACGCCAGTGCGAGCGTCCCACGATCACCGGACGAGGCGATGATCGCCTTGATGGTCTGCGCCAGCTCCTGCGGCACATGAGGGAGTGCCGAGAGAACGCCGCTGACGTGATCGCGGATCTGGCCGAAATTGCTGACCATGCGCGACACCATGCCGCGCGGAACGCCGAAACTGACTTCCCCCGCCGCGCGCGCCACGCCGCCCGTCAGGATCAAAAGCGTCAGTGCGCCGAGACCGTGACGCAGGTCGTTCCTGCGGAATACTGAGAGCATTTTGGCAATCCCCGGCAAATATCTTCCAAACTATAGAAGAGGATGCGCCGTTGCGGAAGCCTGAGACATCACTGCTGGTCAAAGAGCCGTTCGCCGAGTTCGGCGATCGCTCCGGCGAACGGTTTGAATTCAAAGACAATCTCATGGCGCCCGGGGGAGACGGCAACGGCGCGGAACAGCACGTTGGCCTTGAGGATGTCGACGGCCTCGCCATCGATCGTTGCGCGCCACCACGGATGCCACACATCGTTGAGCACCACGAAGCCGGAGGTGCTGCTGTCAACCGTCAGGCGAATGATCGTGTTGTGATATTCATTGAGTTGCAAGGCGCTGACATGCGGCCCGCTCTCGCGCAGGGCGGTCTCTGCCGCCGTCAGCCGGATGTTTTCCCTGACGGCCGGGACATTGACGGGGTCAGGCGCATTTTCCAGCAGAACCGTTCGCCTCGGGTCGAAATCGGGCCATTGCCCGGAAGAGATCAGCTGATCGAAATCCGCCACCTGGAAATCGCGCACAAACAGGGCGCGCGGCAGGGCGCGCTTGTTTTCATAGATGATGGCGTCCTTGGTGCGCTCGACGATGGTGAGATCGCCCGGCATGATGCGCTTGTCGATCTGCTCGATGGGGACGCTCGAAGCGATGAATCGCAAGCCCAGAAGGTCAGCCAGCACGCAGCGATAGGAGGGAAAGAGCTTGGTGAAATGGCGCTGGTCAGGCCCGGCAATGGTGTCACCGGCACCCGTTGCGGCAGTGAAATCGGCAAGCCGTAGCGGATTGTAGCCAAGCGTATGGTCAAACCCGTGGACCATGCCGAGATTGGGCCAGATAAAGCCGACGCCGAGCAGTTCGACGCGATCACGCCGGGCATCTTTCGCCGCCACCTGCGTATGGCTACGCAGGAATTTGATCGTCGCATTATCGGTGTCGGGCTTCAGCGCCTCGTAGGTCTTTGGCGGTAGGCCAGTGGATTCGCTTGGTCCGTTATTGGCGCTGAAATCAGCGGCGAGGAAAACGGCGAGCAGAAACAGCATAACCGGTGCGTAATACCGGTTCGGTCGCAAGACACTCCGGTGCATAAGAGCGGTGAGCAGCGCGCCACCGGCGGCGAGCCACAGCAGGCCACGCCCGAGATTGCGCGTGGCGTCCAAAAAATGGCCGACCGAATAACCCGCCACCAGCGCCGCGGCACTTGCGCTGATCATCGCTATCGCCAGCAGCCGCCACCGCCAGACCGTGAACACCACCTTGCCGGCAATCAGGGCATGCAGCACATAGCCGCTCACAATGGCGATGATGAAACCGAAGGTGAACGTTGCGTCGGCCGGCCGGCGGAAGGCGTCAATTCCCGGCAGAAGATTGAACATCCACTGAAAGACGGGGGTGAAATTTCCAAACGCGTAGATGACGTTGAAAACCAGCAGACAGGCATAGACCCGCATCTCGCGCACCCACAGCAGGCGTGAGGCAAAACTGACACCCAGCAGCAGCGCAGCCAGCGCCCCGCAATAGGTCTGCGTCATGTTGGGTGAGAGGAAATAATTCTGTGGTGACCAGATTTCGCTGGACGGCCCCCAATAGGGGCGCGTGCGCTCGGCGGCAGCAAAGAGATCGCCGAAAAGAAAGGTCAGAAAGGCTGCCGGTGACAGCGAACCGCGCGTTGCCTCGGCAAAGGAAATATCCGGCCGGTTCGAGGCTTCAGCAAACAGGAGCGTCATCAGCAGCGGCCCCGTGACAACGAGCGCGCCGCCGGCGACAGCCGCAACCAACATCGGCAGGCGTGATTTGAAACGCGCCGCAATCTCTCCACGCACCAGAAGATAGTCAGCAATAATCGCCGCGAGCACGATGCATCCGAGATAGGCGACCTGATCAGGCTCGACGATCATCACGCCAGCCGCCAGCCCGGCACAAAAACCCCACATCACCGTGCCGCGTTGCAGCGCACGCGCAAGCAGCCACAACGATATCGCCAGGAAAGCATGGCTCTGGATTTGTCCGATATGCTGGATGCGCCACGCGGCCGAGGCACCGAAGGCCGTGATGCATGCCGCCAGCAGGGCGCCGGCTGGATGCCAGCCGCGATCCTTGAAAAAAGCGATGACGGCATAGCCCGCGAGGAGCAGAAGCGAAAAGGTGAAAACGTCAACCATCCAGAATGTAGGGTCGCGGCTGAGGAGCGCCAGCAGGATGGCCGGTGAGAAGATCAGCGACTGCGGGTCGGCGATCTGCGGTGAGCCGGCAAACACATGGGGTGTCCAGAATGGCGATTGCCCGTCATGGATCGCGCGCGCCAGAAACTGGATCTGGGCTTGAAAATGCGCCTTGGCGTCATAGGGAATCGTGAGCGCACCTGACAGCCAGGGCCAACAGACAAACAGCCAGACCAACGTGAAGAGGATCAGAACCAGCCCGTATCTTTTGGTCATTTTCAGTTGATCTGGCGCCAGACTGCGCTGCCCCGGTTTACAGATAGAAAACAGCAAAAGATGGTCGCAACCACCGTGACTGATGACGCAAGAAATGTGATTGATCACATTAACGTCGAATGAATTGGCGCCCGCCGCCGGCCTCAATCTGCATGTAAGGCGAATGCTCTCACAACATTCCGTGACTTGGTGACCGCTTTGCCAATCCCTTGGCGACACGATATCGTCACGAACTCGTCACTACCTGCTGGATCGTGCCCCGTGTAACTCTGGCGTCTCGGGCCTGGCAAAAATTTTCGAGATCATTTGGGAGGAAGCTATGCGTTTGATCCTGTCTTTCATGATTGCTGTCCTGGCAATGTGTTCCGCCTCGGCCGCCCCGTTCAAGACACCGGCGGGCTGGATCGTCATTGAAACCAAGCTGTCATTTGCCGAGCTGGTCGCGCGCACCGAAGCAGCCGTGAAGGCCAATCAGATGAACATCGTCAATTTCGCCAGCGCCACCGACGGTGCCAAGGCGCAAGGCTTCACAATCGCGGGAAATCGTGTTCTGGGGGTTTATCGCAATGATTTTGCCCGGCGCA